>DATFFZ010000175.1:0-18945 GCA_035249845.1 Gemmatimonadaceae bacterium | reverse complement strand
AGCGGCGACCGGCGCCGCGGGCCCCGCGACGTTGCCTACCATCGCCGCCGTCGCCGCCGAAGCGGCTCGCACGATGGCGGGCATCGACGCCGGCGTGGGCGTGTGCCGGGCGCCCAGCACGGCGATCACCTGCTCCGGGTGAATCGGCTCCTCGCCGATCGCCTGATGGGCGATGAGCCGATTCAGCGCGCCCTGGAGCTCGCGCACGTTCGTGTACTCGAGCCTGGCAAGCGACTCCACCACGCCTTCGCCGAACGAGACGCCGCGCTCCTCGCACTTCTTTCGCAGGATCGCCACCCGCGTCTCGTAATCAGGCTGACCGATGTCCACGATCAGGCCGCCGGACAGACGCGTGATCAGCCTCTCGTCGAGATCCGAGATCTCGGCCGGCGGGCGATCGCTGGTGAGCACCACCTGCTTCCCGCTGCGCTGGAGGACGTTGAACAGGCGAAGCAGCTCGTTCTGCGTCTCGCGCCGACCGGCGAGGAACTGCACGTCGTCGAGCAGGAGCATGTCCACCGTGTGGTAGCGCTCCTTGAACGTGTTCATGCGTCCGCTCGACACCGCCTCGTGCAGGCCGTCCACGAACTCGTCGAGCGAGGTGAACATCACGTCGAGCTCCGCCTGCTGCGCCTTGGCCAGGTTGCCGATGGCCAGCATGAGGTGCGTCTTCCCCAGCCCCGAGCTGCTGTACATGAAGAGCGGGTTGTAGGCCGAGCCCGGCGACTGTGCCACGGCACGAGCCGCCGCCACGGCCAGCCGGTTGGCGGAGCCGACGACGTAGTTCTCGAAGCGGAAGCGAGGATCGAGATTCACGTCAGCGCACGCCTCCCACGGCCATGCCCCGCATTCCGGGCGCGCTCTGCGCGCTCAGCTTTCGCAGCACCAGCTCGGAGATCCCGCGCAGCGTCTCGAACACGCCGCGCCCGCGCAGCGCGTCGGCGGTGTACGACGGCACCTCGCGGAAGTTGAGCGCGTCCTCCAGCTCGCGCACGTTCAGCGTCAGCTCGGGCGGCAGATCCTGTTTGTTGTACTGGAGGACCAGCGGCAGGGTGCGCACGTCGACCCCCTGCTCCGCCAGGTTGGCGTGGAGGTCCTGCATGCTCTCGATATTCTCCTCGAGCTGGCGCGACTGGCTGTCGGCGACGAACACGACACCGTCGGCTCCCTGTAGGACGAGGCGGCGCGTCGCCTGGTAGTAGACCTGTCCGGGCACCGTGTAAAGCTGAAAGCGAGTGGTGAATCCCGAGATCGATCCGAGATCGAGCGGGAGGAAATCGAAGAAGAGCGTGCGATCGGTCTGGGTGGCCAGCGAGACCAGCTTGCCTTTCCGGTCCTCCGGCACCTGCTCGTAAATGTAATGCAGATTCGTCGTCTTCCCCGACCGCCCAGGGCCGTAGTAGACGATCTTGCAGGTGATCTCGCGGGTGGCGTAGTTGACGAGAGACACTAGGCGCGCCCGGTTGGTGGCAGGAGATCCTCGCGCACGCGCGATGACCCGGTGGTGGGCTCCGGCCCGAAGAGCGCGGCCAGGCTGCGCTGCAGGTCCTCCTCGAAGTCCTCGGAGCGTCCGAGCGGCGGGCCGGCGGGGATCGGCTCCGGCGGCGGGGCCTGCGCCGCCAGCTCGCGCGAGAGCTCCCGGAAGTAGAGTTGCACCAGCCCGGTGGAGCTCTCCCCGCCAAACACGGTGAGAAACACCAGCGCGCCACGCGGCGTCATCGCTTCGCCCAGAAAGAGCCGCCGGTCGTTGTCGGCGTGGAAGAGCTGCGTGAAGGGGCGCCCGTCGAGCTGTCTGCCGAGGTGCGCCGCCGACGCGTGGATCGCCGATGCCAGCGCACACGCCGACATCACGTCCACCGGGCTGGTGAAGCCGTGCTGCGCCAGCACCTGGCCGCTCGGATGCAGGAGGAGCGCGAAGGTGACGCGCGCCTCGTCGACGAAGCGTCGCATGGGTGCTTCCACCCAGGGCTCCGCCGCGGTCGTCCTCACGCCAGCGTCTCCGCGGCGCGCAGCATCGCCGCTCTGAGCAGCCCGATGTTGGCCCGCGACTCCGCCACCGCCACCAGCACGAGCTCGCTCCGGCCGGCGGCGCACACGTGTCCGTCCTCGGCCTCGAGGCGCAGAAAGCCGACCGACCCGAGCCCCGCCGCCTCCGCCGACAGCCGCGCCTTGCGGAAGAGCGACGCCGCCAGCGCCGCCACCGCTTCGCCGTGCACGCCCACTTGCAGCGTGGAATCGATGATGAGCCCGTCGCTCTCTCCCACCACCATGCAGCCGAGCACGGCACGCTGCCGCGTGAGTGGCGAGAGCAGCTCGCGGAATTGGGTGGTCACGCGGGGGTCTCCAGCCAGCCGCGCGCCCGCTTCACGCACCGCTCCAGGGTTCGCCTGACGAGTCCGAGCGGGATCGTCTTGGCGGCGGCCACCAGGACCAGCGAGTCGCGGGCGCCCGGCGCCATGGCCACCGTCGCCACTTCGGTCTCGAACACCACGCAGCGCCAGTGGCCGAGCTCGAGGTGCTTGGTGGTGCGCTGGGCCTCCTCCTGCACGCCGCAGAGCGTGGCGCCGACCTCCTGCGCCACGTCCGCTCCGTCGGGAGAGAGGTACGCGCCGGCGGTGACGAGCCCGCTGCCATCGAGCAGCAGCGCCGTCTGCTCGCCGTCACCCAGAATGTCGGCGAAGAGACGCCGCGCCTCCTCGCTCGCCGACACCGTCGCCACCTGCGCGCCGTTGGCGCCGGTGGTGCCTGCCAGCATCCGCCGCACCATGGTGAGCGCGGTGGCGATCGTCGGATCGTCGCCGTCGCGCGTCGCCGCCACGGTGAGATAGCGCTCGGCGTCGTGCAGCCTCCCCTGCTTGAAGCACACGTACCCCATCCCCTTGTGCGCGCCGACGTGCGTGGGAGAGAGGGAGATCACCATGTCCCACTCATCGAACGCGCGGCCGAATTCGTGACGATCCACCCAGATGCGCGCCAGGAGATCGTGCGCTTCCGGATTGTGCGGGTGGCGCTCGAGCCCGCGGGTGGCGACCCGGAGCGCGAGGTCGAGCTGCCCGCGCTTGCGGAGCGCCTCTCCGAGCGCCAGGAAGGTCAGGCTGGCGGGATCGCGCGCCAGCTCGTCGCTCAGGCGGCTGATCTCGTCAGACATGTAGATGCTCCGTCAGAAAGGTCCGGAGGCGTGAGACGGTCTCCATCGCCGCGCGCACACGCTCGGCGTCGGTCGCATGAGGCGACAGGCGGAGATAGCGATCCCACGAGGCTTCCGCTTCGGCGAAGTCGCCGCGAGACGCGGCGCAGAAGCCGAGATCCAGGTGCACGGTCGCGTCGCTGGCGTCGAGCTGGAGCGCGCGCTTGAGCTCGGCTACCGCGTCGTCGTGCTGGCCACGCAATATGAGCG
This sequence comes from Gemmatimonadaceae bacterium, assembly GCA_035249845.1. GTDB lineage: Bacteria > Gemmatimonadota > Gemmatimonadetes > Gemmatimonadales > Gemmatimonadaceae > DATFBY01. The sequence continues at coordinate 15,548 of DATFFZ010000175.1, read as the reverse complement.
CGCGGGCGAGCAGCCGGTGCGCGTCGGCCGAATGCGGGTCGGCTTCCACCGCGGCGCGCGCCGAATCGGTGGCCGCATCCAGCTCACCGCGTCGGAGCGCGATCCCCGCGTGCTCGAGCAGCTCGGCCGCCGCTTCGGTGGGTGCCACGACCATCAACTTCGCCCCGTTGCCGCGATCGCGGAGCTCGATCACCCCCGTGGTGGCCAATCCATATACGACCTTGCCCACGTCGAACTCACTGCGCGCCAGCGCGGTGGCGATGCCGCGGAGGTCGCGGACGCCATCGATCTCGGCCAGCACCTCCCACTCGCTGGGCAGGAGATCGAGGAGCGTCGGATGATCGTCCTCCACATCGGCCAGCATCGGCACCATCCCGACGTGACGCACCTTCCCTTCGATCCGCGACCACTCGTCGATGCGCCGCGCGCCTTCCATGAGCAGCGATTCGGTGGAGATGCGGATCGGCGCCTCGGAGTGGGAGCCGAGCGCTCCCCCCTCGTCGAAGGAGAAGTGGCCTTCGTGCCAGCTCATCAGCTCGAAGATCACCTCCTCCACCTGGAAGCGAACCTGTCGCTCCACTTCCTTGGGCGTCACCGCGCCCATCGAGACCAGGATCTCGCCGAGCCGGCGCGGATCGCGGTCGCGCGCCTGGAGCTCGCGCGCGCGCACGAGATCGTTCTCCGTGATCTTGCCGGCCCGGAGCAGCAGCCCGCCCAGCGGCTGCGGGTTGTTCTTCATGGCGGCGTGCACCACCGCGCCGCGCTCGAAGTACACCGTGCCCTGGTTGTCGCGCATGGTGGACGTCACGGTGAGCGTCCCCGTTTTCCGGCTCAGGTCGAGCAGCTGGAAGACGTCGTGGATGCCGAGCTCGCGAAGCGGGCCTTCGATCGACATGGCTCAGTCCTCCGCGCGTGAGCGGAAGATTCGCATGAGATCGGCGGCGGTCTTCGCATCGCGGCGCGCGCGCCGGGCGAATTCGCCGTCGGGCTCGAGCTCCACCACCTGCTGCCAGCGGGCAATCGCGTCGCGATAGCGGTGCCGTTCGAAGAAGAGCACGCCCGCCAGGTACAGCGCGCCCGCGTGCTGCGGATCGAAGCGCAGGATGCGCTGCACCGCGGTGGCCGCGTCCTCGTGCTGCTCCAGCTCGATCAACGTCTCGGCCAGCGCCACCAGGCCCTTCAGGTGGTAGGGGTCCTGCTTGAGCAGCGTGATGAGCGGATCGAGCGCGTCGCGCGTGCGTGCGAGCTTGCGGCGCACGGCGGCCAGCTCGAGGATCGCCTCGGCGTAGGTGGGTACCGCCTCCAGCGCCGCCAGCAGCGACGTCTCCGCCTCGCCGTGCTGGCCGGTGGAGCTGAGCAGGCGTGCCAGCTCGAAGTGCACGATGGCGAAGTGTCGATCGAGATCGAGCGCGTTGCGGTAGGCGGCGATGGCGCCTCGCGCGTCGCCAGCGGTGCGCGCCACGTCGCCGATCTGCTTGAGCACGTCGGCACGGGCGGGGTCGAGCTTGCGGGCGCGATCGAGCAGCTCCAGCGCGCCGCGTGCATCGCGCGCCTCGGCGCGCGCCGAGGCCACCAGCAGCAGCGTCTCCACCCCTGCCGAGTCGATCTCCAACAGCTGCTCGGCCACCGGTCGCGCTTCGGCGGCACGGCCGAGTGCCAGGAGCGCCCGCGTCTCCCCGGCGAGCGCGCGGGGCGCGACGCCATTCATCGTCCGCGCCGTGCGATAGCGCTCCAGCGCCTCACCGTACAGTCCCTGCCGCGCGAACGCGTCGCCGAGGAGGGTGAGCCCTTCCACGCGATCGGCACCGTGCGTGAGCGCGCGCGTGACCTCCGTCGCCGCCCGCTCGAACAGACCCTTGGAGAGGTAGTCGCGCGCCAGCGCGTACGGGCTCGCGTCCGACGCCGGCAGCGGCCGCGCGGCCGCGCTCTGCTTGAGCTGATCGAATAGGTTGTCGAGCGACCGCGGGTCGAAGGAGAAGGCATCCACCTGGTTCTCGACCCGGCGCTCGCCCGCCAGATCGGGAACGATGGAGAGCTCGAGATCCTCGTACTCGACGTCGACCGCCAGCTGGAATCGCTGCTGCACGTAGTACGGGTCCAGTTCCAGCGCGCGCTTGGTCGCCCGCAGCGCTCCCTCGAAGTCGCCGAGATTGGAAAGGGTGAAGCTGAGGTTGTAGTGCGCCTCGGCGTAGTCGGCGTCCGCCTGGATGGCGCGCCCGAAGGCGTTGCGCGCGTCCTCGTGCTTCTTGAGCTCCACCAGCACCAGGCCGACGCCGTTCCAGGCCACCGGATGCTCGCCCTCGATGGCCAGCGCCTGACGATACGCCTCCATGGCGAGGTGCAGCCGCTTTCCCCGGAACAACAGCAGCGCCAGGTTCAGCCACGCCTTGACGAACGTTCCGTGCGACGCGATGGCGGCGCGGAACTCGTCGATGGCGCCCTCGGTGTCTCCGGTATGATAGAGCGCCACGCCGAGGTTGTTGCGCGCGATGGCGTACTGGGCATCGACGGCCAGCGCTTTCTGGTAGCTGTCCACCGCCTCGGCGACGCGGCCGGTCTGATGCATGGCGACGCCCAGCTCGCACCAGAGCTTGGGGCTGCCGTCCTGCGACTGGAGCACGCGCTGGTACAGCTCGATCGCCTGACCCGCCTCGCGCGTGAGGAGGTGCACCTCCGCCATCGCCTGGAGGACGAGGGTGCGGTCCTCGCCGCGGTCGAGCGCCAGCTTGTACTCGCGCAGCGCCTCGGCGTAGTAGCCCTTCTGCCGGAAGGCGAGACCGAGATTGTAGTGCGCGAGCTGCTTCTCGTCCGCCACCTCGAGGCGCGCCGAGCGCCGCTCCTGTCGCTCCGGAAGGAGCTCCTGGAAGCGCGAGGTGTTGTACCGGTCGAGGGAGAGATTGGTCTGCGCGCGCGAGAGCGAGGGATTGAGCTCGATGGCGCGGCGGGTGGCGACGCGCGCCTCCTCGTGGCGCCCCGCGTCGCCCAGCACGAACCCCATGAGGTAGTGCGCGTCGGCGTTGTCCGGGTTGAGCTGGATGGATCGCTTGAGCGCGGCCAGCGCATCGTCGTTGAGACCGCGGTTGTACAGCACCTCGCCCACGTAGAAGTGCAGCAGCGAGCTCTCGGGCTCGAGCTTCTTGGCGCGCTCGAACCACCGCAGGGCGCGCTCGAGGTCGCCGCTCGCCTTCTCCGCCAGGCCCAGCTGCACGATGGCGGCGATGTCCTTGGCGTGGTACTTCAGCAGCTCGGTGAATTCGGCCACCGCTTCCTTGTTGTCGCCGAGCGTGGCGTGGGCGCGCCCCAGCTCCCACCGCGCGGCGCGGTTGGAGGGATCGAGTCGAAGACGCTCCTTGAGCTCGGTGACGCGCCGCTCGTAGTAGCCCGTGTTGAAGTAGGCGATCTCGAGGTTGCGCTGGGCCACTTCCATCTTCGGATCGAGCTCGAGCGCGCGGGTGAACGCGCCGACGGACTCCTCGAACAGCCCCTTGTTGTAGTAGAGGACGCCGAGGTTGTTGTGCGCCCCCGCGTCCGACGGATCGATCCGCCGGGCGAACGAGCGCAGGATCGAGCGATCGCGCTCCGAGGTGGGGGACGCCTGCATGATCACGTCAGCTCACCCGCACCGCCCGGAGGATCGCTTGCAGCGAGTCGAGGTCGGGGAGCAGCAGGAAGAACCCGCGCAGCGCCTCGCCCATGTCGCTGAGGAAGAACTCCGTCTCCACCGCGAAGACGAAGTCGCGGTCGGTGCCGAACTGCAGGTAGGCCGTGGTGAGAACCGCCGAGGACATGTCGATGGCCAGGCTTGGCGGCGACGGGAGCAGCATGAGACCCAGGAACTCGCTCAGCGCGTTCATGTACGCGCCGCTGAGGATGTTGCCCGCTTCCTTGATGGCCGACTCCTCCAGAGGTCCGAACTCCGCCGGCTGCCGCACCTCGCGCCGGAGCATGAGCGCCGCAATGCGCGTCGCCGTCTGCCGCGGAAAGACGAGGAGGGTCCGGCCGGTGAGGTCGCCGCGCATCTGCATCAGCACGGCGGCGATGGGCTCCTCGTCCTCGTGAATCTGCGACGGCACGTCCTCCAGCTGCGCGATCGTGATCGTGGGGACGCTGATCATGATCGTGCTGCCGGTCATCTGCGACATCGCCGTCGCCGCGTGGCCGGCGCCGATGTTCGCCACCTCCTTCAGTGCATCGAGCTGCAGTTCTTTCAGCGACAGAAGCTCCTTCATTGCCACTCCTTTAGAGGAGGCTACCGACGTCGACGATCAGTGCGGGGGCGCCATCGGCGAGGATGGTGGCTCCGCTGAACACCCCGACTCCGTCCTGCACGCCGTCGAACGGCTTGACGACGATGTCCTGTTGCCCCGTGAGCTCGTCGACGAGGAGGCCCGCCCGCCGATCACCCATCTCCAGCACGATCACCTGCGCCCGAGGGCGCGGCGCCTCGGGAAGCCGCACCACGCGGCGGAAGCGGATGAGCGGGAGCACCTCGTCGCGCATGACCAGCACGTCGTGTCCCTTCACCGTGCGCAGCGCGTCCGGCGACAGCTCCGCCGTCTCGCTCACGTGGGTGAGCGGCACGGCGTACGTCTCCTGCTCCACGCGCGCCAAGAGGGCGCGCACGATCGCCAGCGTCACCGGGAGGCGGACGGTGACGGTGGTGCCCTGCCCGGGGGTGGTACGGATCTCCACCCCTCCGCCTAACGAGCGCACGCGCGTGTACACCGCGTCGACGCCCACGCCGCGCCCGGAGAGCCCGGTCACCTCCTCGGCGGTGGAGAAGCCGGGGCGCGCGATGAGCCGGATGAGCTCCTCGTCGCCGATGTCGCGCGCGGCGTCGTCGATGAGCCCGAGGTCCGCCGCCTTGCGGAGGACCTTGGCCCGGTCGATGCCGCGGCCGTCGTCCGAGACGCGAATGGTGATGGAGGAGCGCTCGCGCAGGGCGCTCAGCGTCAGGCGGCCGGCGCGCGGCTTGCCCGCCGCCACCCGCTCGTCAGGCAGCTCGATGCCGTGGTCGATGGCGTTGCGGAGGAGGTGGACGATCGGGTCGCCGATCTCGTCCAGCATCGAGCGGTCGAGCTCGATCTCCTTCCCCTCGAGGGTGAACTCGATCTCCTTGCCGAGGGCACGGACGCCGTCGCGCACCAGGCGCGGGAAGCGGTCGAAGATCTGCGCCACCGGCACCATGCGCGCGACCATGATCTCGTCCTGGAGCTCGGCGATCAGCTTTCCCGCCTGCGTCACCGTCTCCTGGAGCGCGGGGTCGGGCGTGCCGGCGGTGAGACTCTGCAGCCGGCCGCGCGCGATCACCAGCTCACCCACCAGGTTCATGAGCGCGTCCAGCCGCTTGAGCTCGATGCGCGCGTGACGCGGCGCCTGCGGCGCCTCCATCGGGCGCGGGAGCGCCGTGGTGGCGCGGCGCGCGGCGCGGGCGCCTGCCTTGCCGCTCTTGGCACCGGCCACCGATTTGAGTCGATCGATGAGGCGGGTGACGTCCCCCGCCTCTTCGCCCTTCACCACCGCCTCGATCGCCACCTCGAGCGCGTCGGCGGCACGGAAGAGGAGGTCCATGACCTCCGGCGTGGCCGGCTGCTCGCCACGCCGCATCCGCTCGAGGAGAGTCTCCAGCTCGTGGGTCAGCTCGGCGATCCTGGTGTAGCCCATGGTGGCGCTCATCCCCTTGATCGTGTGCACCGAACGGAAGATGGCCGCCACTGGCTCGCCCGCCCCAGGCGCGCGCTCCAGCTCGAGCAGCTGCGCGTTGATCGCCGAGAGATGCTCGCGGCTCTCGGTGAGGAAGAGGTCGGCGTATTTCGAGAGGTCCATGATCGCGACGATCGGGACTCGGCACTCGGGACTCGGCACCCGGCTGCGACGTTCCGTCTCGCGCGCCGAGTGCCGAGTCCCGAGTGCCGAGTCCCGCTATCCGAGCACCCGTTGTACCGCTTCCAGCACGCGGCTCGGCTGGAACGGCTTCACCACGAAGTCCTTCGCGCCCGCCTGGATCGCCTCGACCACCAGCGCCTGCTGTCCCATCGCGGAGCACATGAGGATCTTCGCGTTGGGGTCGGACTTCGTGATTTCGCGGACGGCGTCTATGCCGCCCATGTCCGGCATCACGATGTCCATCGTCACGAGGTCGGGGCGCAGCTCCTTGTACTTCTCGATCGCCTGGACACCGGTCTCCGCTTCGCCGATCACCTCGAATCCCGACTGCGTCAGGATGTCGGCGATCATCGTGCGCATGAAGATGGCGTCGTCGCAGACCAGCACGGTGTGACTCAACGGTTCCTCCAGCTCAGATCAGGACGTGCGAAACGATTTCCTCGAGGTTCAACACCATCACCACCGCGTCGCCGACCCGGGCGGCGGCCTGCACGCTCTCCGTCCCGGGCGCCGGCGGCTCCATCTCGGATTGGGCCACCCGCGTCACGTCGAGCACCTCATCCACCGCCACGCCCACCACCCGCGCGCCACGCCCGATGAGCACGAACGATCCCTCCGGCCGCGACGACGACACGCCGTGGAGACGCATGCCGAGGTCGATGACCGTCACGATCGTACCGCGCACGTTGATCAGGCCCACCACGTACGGCGGCGCGCCGGGCACACGCGTGCCGGCGCGGTGGGGGATGATCTCCCGTACCACGCCCAACTCGATGCCGTACGTGCGATCGCCCAGCCGGAACATCACCAGCTGGCGCGAGGCGACGTCAGGAATCGATTCGGTAGAAGCCAAGGAAGTCCAACGGATCGGGGTGCTCTGCGAGCTCCCGCATTCCCGACGCGGCCACGAGTGACCGCACCAGATCCGCTGGCAACGGCGATCGTAGGCTGATCGCCGCCCCCGTCGCAGGATGCGGGAACACCATCCAGGCGGCGTGGAGGAAATGCCGACGGGGTGGAAGCTCGAGCAGGCGCCGCCCGCCTCCACCACCGTACGTGTCGTCACCGACCACCGGATGCCCGATCGATGCGAGGTGCACACGGATCTGATGCGTGCGTCCCGTGTGCAGGTGCGCGCGCAGCAGATCCGTCGCATCGAAGCGGGCAAGCCGGACGAAATCCGTCCTCGCCGCCCTTCCGTTACTGACGATCGCCATGCGCTTTCGGTCTCGCGGATCGCGTCCAAGTGGGCGGTCTACCGTCACTTTGTCCGCATCCAGGTGTCCCCAGGACAGCGCCGCATACCGGCGGGTCACCCGCCTCGCCGCGATGGCGGCGCCGAGCGCGCGGTGAGCCCGGTCGCTCTTGGCCACCAGCAGGAGTCCCGAGGTCTCCTTGTCCAGGCGGTGGACGATCCCCTCCCGTTCCTCCCCCCCGGCGGCGGACAGCTCCCCCCCGCGCCCTTTGAGGGCGTTGACGAGGGTCCCCGACCAGTTCCCCGGGGCCGGGTGGACGACCATGCCGGCCGGCTTGTCAACCACCAGCACCTCCTCGTCCTCGAACACGACGGCGAGCGGGATCGCCTCGGCTCCGATCTCCCGGACCGTCGGCGGAGGGATGACCACCCGCACCCGCTCTCCCGAGCGCGGCCGGTAGCTGGCCCGCTCCCGGCGGCCGGCCACCGTCACGTTTCCGTTGGCGATGAGCGTGGCGGCCTGCGTGCGCGAGAGATCGAGGCGGCGGGCCAGAAGCAAATCGAGGCGGACATCGCTATCCGCCTCGATCTCGAGCTCATGAATGGTGGAGCGCGGGTCCTCGCCGTCGCTCATGGGCGACTCACGCACCCTCGCTCGCCTTCACCGCCGAGGGTGACGCGCGCGCCGCCTCCTCGCGCTCCTCGCCCCACAGCGACCAGGCCAGCAGGATGGCCCCGAAGCTCACCGCGATGTCGGCCACGTTGAACGTTGGCCAGCGAAGGTCCCCGAACCCCATGTCCAGGAAGTCGACCACGCCCAGCGGCGAGCGGATGCGGTCGATCAGATTCCCCACCGCCCCGGCGCACACAAGGCCGAGCGCCGTGATGCGCAGCGTGTCCTTCTCGCGCGCCGCGCGATAGAGCCGCCCGAGGATGATGAGCGCGATGATGGTGAGGAGCAGGAAGATCCACCGCGAGTACGGCCCGAGGTGCAGGCCGAACGCGGCGCCGCGGTTGTACACCAGCGTCAGACGCACCCATTCGCCCACGACCTCCCGCGGCACGCGCATGGGGCGCAGGGCATCGACGGCGATCAGCTTGGTCACTACGTCGAGCGCGACGATCCCGACGATCAGCGACCAGAACAGCGGCGCCTTAAGGCTGCTTCTTTCCATCTTCCTCGCGCTGCTTGCAGCTGATGCACAACCGCGCGTGAGGTAGCGCATCGAGCCGGTCGAAGTCGATGTCCTGGCCGCAGTTGTGGCACTTTCCGAACGTCTCGGGCGAGCGATAGAGCCGGCGGAGCGCCTCATCGATGTGCCAGAGGAAGCGCCCCTCCTGACTGGCGAACAGGAACGCCTTCTCGCGCTCCATCGCGTCGGTCCCCTGGTCGGCCATGTGGAAGGAATAGGAGCTCAGATCGCCGTCGGAGGCCTGCGGCGTGGCGTTGAACGTCTCGCTGTATTGACCAAGCTCCTTGAGCACGCGCCTGCGCTCCTCGAGCAATCGCTTCTCGAAGTGCGCGAGCATCTTCTTGTTCATGGGCTTGGGCTTCTTGGCGCTCGCTGAAGACGGCATGCGGTTACACTCTCGTTAAGGCGACATGGACGGCGCGACCATCAAGGTCGATCGTCTGCATCGCGTCTGGCGTCCCGGCGATCTCGCCGCCGACGACGAGCTCGACCGCGAGCACTTCGCCGGCGATGTAATCGCCGAAGGTACGTACCACGTCTTCCACCTCTGCGTTCCCTGTCACCTGCAGCCTGATGCGGTCGCTCACCGCGAATCCGGCATCCTTCCGCAGGCGCTGGATGCGGCTCACCAGCTCACGGGCCAGACCCTCGGCACGGAGCGCCGGCGTGAGTGCCGGATCGACCGCCGCAAAGTATCCACCTTCCTCCTTCACTACCAGATCGCCCACCGCTCGGTGAACGACGGTCACGTCATCGGGCTGCAACACATGGGACGACCCGGAGACCGTGATGACGACCGGCTCCCCCCGCTGAAACGCGTGCAGGGCATCGCTCGACAACGCCCCCACCGCCTCGGCCGCTGCCCTGGTCTCCTTTCCAAAGCGCTTCCCGAGGGTGCGGAAGTTGGGCTTCCCCTCCAGGCGCACGAGGGAGTCGCCACTGGACGCCAGCTCCACGCGCTTCACGTTGAGCTCGCTCCGCAGCAGCGGCTCGAGGCCGCCCAGCAGTGTGGCGTCGCCACCGGGCACAACGCATACCACGCGCGCCAGCGGCTGCCGCACCTTGAGGTCTGCCTCCTCGCGGGCCGCGCGTCCCAGGCGGGCGAGCGTCCGCACTTGCTCCATCCCCTCGTCGAGCCCGTGGTCGGGCTCCACCGACGGAGCGCTGACGTACGACGCCAGGTGCACGGTGCTCCCCGTGAGCTGGCGGTGCATCCAGTCGGTGACGAAGGGAGAGAACGGGGCCAACATTCGTGTGACCGCCACCAGCACCTCGTGCAGCGTGGCGAAGGCAGCGCGGTTGTCCTCGCCGGCAACGTCGTAGAACCGCTCGCGATTGAGCCTCACGTACCAGTTGGACACATCGTCGGTGACGAAGCGCATGACGAGGCGCGCCGCGAGATACGCGTCGTACGCGGTCATGGCGTCGTCCACCTCTCGCGATACGCGAGCCAGCCGCCCCAGCACCCACCGGTCGATCGCCGGGCGGTCGGCCGCCCTGGGATCTTCGGCCGAGGGGGACCAACCGAAGTTCGCCAGCTGCGCGAACATCCCGGAGTAGATGTTCTTGAGCGTCACCAGGAACTGGCCCGCGATCTCGCGGATGCCCCGCTCATCGAACTTCCGCGGTACCCAGATCTGACTCGAGGTGATGAGGAAGAGCCGCACGGCGTCGGCGCCGTGCCGCGGAATCACGCTCCAGGGGTCCACCACGTTGCCGGTGCTCTTCGACATCTTCTGTCCGGCCGCGTCGAGTACGAGATCGTTGACGACCACCGCGCGATAGGGCGCCGCGAAGGCGTTGGTGGCGCTCAGCCCCTCGCTCCCGCTGTTGTTCGGCAACGCCTCGCCCAACCCGGTGGCGATGGCCAACAGCGAGTAGAACCACCCGCGCGTCTGGTCCACTCCTTCGGCGATGAAGTCCGCCGGATACAGCCGCTCGACTTCCCCCTTCCCCTCGAATGGAAAGTGCCACTGCGCGAAGGGCATCGACCCGGAATCGAACCAGGTGTCGATGACCTCGGGGACGCGACGCATGACACCGAGGGAGGGTGGAGGAGAGGGGTGGGATGCGTCGCTGTGTGATGACTCCCGCGCGCTCACTCCCGCCTCCTCGCTCCTCCCTCCTCCCTGTTCTGCACAGATGCGGCACGGCCACTCCAGCCTATCCACATACGGCTTGTGCGGATCGAACTCCTCAGGCAGGGACCCCCCGAGTCGGTCGGCGAGCTCGGCGTAGCTGCCAATCACGTCGAGGTGCGCGTCGTCGCGGTCGCACACCCAGATCGGGAGTGGGGTGCCCCAGTAGCGGTCGCGCGAGAGTGCCCAGTCCACGTTGTTGAGCAGCCACTCGCCAAAGCGGCCGGAGCCGACTTCCTCCGGATGCCAGTCCACGCGCGCGTTGCGGGCCAGCATCTGGTCGCGGACGGCGGTGGTGCGCACGAACCAGGAGCCGCGCGCGTAATAGAGAAGAGGCGTGCCGCAGCGCCAGCAGTGCGGATAGCTGTGCTCGATCTGCCCCGCCTTGTGCAGCACGCCGCGCCGCTCGAGCTCCTCGACGATGAGCGGATCGGCCACCTTCACGAACCTCCCGCCCACCACCGGGATCTCCGGCGCAAACTCGCCGCGCGCGTTCACCGGCTGGAGGAACGCGAGCCCGTGCCGCTGCCCCGCCGCGTAGTCATCGGCGCCGAACGCCGGCGCCATGTGCACGACGCCGGTGCCATCCTCGGCCGACACGAACGACTCGGCCACGATCAGCTCGTGTTCCCCCTCGCCATCCTGGAACGGCACCCAATCCAGCGGCCGCTCGTACCGCAGGCCGGCCAGCTCCGCGCCCCGCATCCGCCTGACGACCTCCCACCGATCGGTCCAGTCATCGCCGAAGACGGCGGACGCGCGGGACTCGGCGAGAATGAGCGACGTGAGGGGAGAGCGGGACGCACGTCGCCGAATCTCGATGTACTCGAGCTCGGGATTGACGGCGAGCGCGACGTTCGACACCAGCGTCCACGGCGTCGTGGTCCACACCAGAATCCGCCGGTCTTCCGCTTCCAGCAGCCGCATCGACACGTACACGCTCGGATCCTTCACCTCCTTGTAGCCCTGCGCCACCTCGTGGCTCGAGAGGGCGGTTCCGCAGCGCGGACAGTACGGGAGGATCTTGTGACCGCGATACAGGAGCCCGCGGTCGAACAGCGTTCGGAGCGCCCACCAGACGCTCTCCACGTAGTCGTTTTCGTACGTGATGTACGGATCGCTGTAGTCGAGCTGATAGCCGATGCGGTCGCTCAGGCGCTCCCAATCCGCTTTGTACTTCCACACGCTCTCGCGGCAGAGGCGGTTGAAGCGCTCGACGCCGATCTGCTCGATCTGCTGCTTCCCGCTGATGCCGAGCTGCTTCTCGACCTCGATCTCCACCGGCAGGCCGTGCGTGTCCCACCCCGCCTTCCGGGTCACGTGGTGCCCCTTCATGACGCGGTAGCGACAGAAGAGATCCTTCACCGTGCGCGAGAAGACGTGGTGGATGCCGGGGAGGCCATTCGCCGTCGGCGGGCCTTCGTAGAACACGAACTCCGGACGCCCCGCGGTGGCGCGCTCGATGAGGGCGAAGAGATCCTCCTCCGCCCAGCGGCGGAGCATCTCCTGCTCGAGGTCGTCCACGGGACGCTCGGGCGGGAGCAGCGCGAAGCGATCCACGCCGGGCTCGATGGCGGTCACAGCCGCTCCAGCACGCCGCGCACGAGCGCGGTGAGCCGGGGCTCCGCCTCGTTCGCCACCGCGATGATGTGCTCGACCGTGGCCGGCACCAGCGCGTCGGGGAGGCACTGGTCGGTGATGATCGAGATGCCGAGCACTCGCATCCCGCCGTGCACCGCCACGATCACCTCTGGGACGGTGGACATCCCCACCACGTCGGCGCCGAGGGCGCGGAGCAAGCGGTACTCGGCGCGCGTCTCCAGGTTCGGGCCGGTGACCGCCACGTACACACCCTCGCGCAGGACGATGCGCTGCTCGACTGCCACCGCGCGCGCCAGCGCGCGCAGCGCGGCGTCGAACGGCTCGGACATGTCAGGAAAGCGCGGACCGAGCGAATCGTCGTTGGGCCCGATCAGCGGGTTGTCGCCCAGGAGATTGATCTGATCGGCCAGGAGCATCAGGTCCCCCGGACTCCACAACGGATGCATGCCGCCGCAGGCGTTGGAGACGATGAGCGTATCCGCGCCTAACGAGCGAAGCACCCGCACCGGGAAGGTCACCTGCTGGAGCGAATACCCCTCGTAGCGGTGGAACCTCCCCTGCATGGCGATCACCGTCTTCCCCCCGAGCGTGCCGCAGAGGAGTCGACCGGCGTGCGACTCCACCGTGGAGAGGGGAAAGCCGGGAATGTCGCCGTACTCGATGGTGGCGCGCACGTCGATCTCCCTGGCCAGCGCGCCCAGGCCCGTCCCCAGAATGATCGCCACGTCGGGGCGCGCGGCGAAGCGCTGCCTGACGACGGCGGCGGCGCGCTCGATCACCGCTCGCGAGTGCAGCGGCGCCGCCTCGCCCGCGATGGGCGAGGCGGTGGGCGCGCCAGAAACGGTCGTCATTCCTTGAGCGCCTCCAGCCAGGCCGGGGTCTTGAGCGCGGAACGCGATCCGGAGTCACGCGCGTCCCGCAGCTCGTCGTGCTCGGCGCCCTGCACCGGTACGCCGCCCGGCGGCGTGCTCCCGGCTTCGGCGGCCTCGAGCTCCGACAGCTGACGCTGGATCATCGCGCGCAATTGCATGAGAAAGGCGCGGCGCGACTTCTCCAGCTGCGTCAGCTCCATCTCGATCTTTCGCGCCTCGCCGCGCGCCGCCTCGATGATCCGCTCCCCTTCGGCGCGCGCTTCGCGCAGAATCAGCTGCGCCTCTCGCTCCGCTTGCTCGCGCGTCTCCGACCGCAGCTGCTGCGCCGAGATCAGCGCGTCGTTCAGCGCCTTGTCGCGCTCCCGAAAGGCGCGCAGCTGCTCGTGGAATCCCTTGGCCTTCGCCTCGAGATCGGCGTGCGCCCGCGTCAGCCGCCCGAGCTCCTCGGCGACCTTCTCGCGAAACTCCTCCACCCTGACGCGATCGTAGCCGCGCAGCGCACTACCAAAATCGTAGTGGCGCACGTCGACCGGTGTGAGCTTGAAGCCTTCGTCCGTCATTCCGGCCTCCTTCCAAACAGGACGGTGCCGAGCCGCACCATCGTCGCGCCCTCTTCGGCCGCGACCTCGTAATCGTCGGACATCCCCATCGACAGCTCCGTCGCCGGATGCCCCGCGCTCGCCAGCACCTCGCGCGCGCGTCGCGCGCCGCCAAACACCACCCGCAGCACCCGCTCCTCCGCGCCGAAGGGCGCCATCGTCATGACGCCCAGCACGCGGATTCCGGAACGCCCCGCCAAACGCTCGGCTTCACCCGGAAGGTCGTTCGGCGCGTAGCCGCCCTTGGTCGCTTCACCCGCGACGTTCACCTGGAGCAGCGCGTCGACGGGCCGGCCACGCGCGAGCCCATGCTCGCTCACCGCATCGGCGAGCCGGACGCTGTCGATCGAATGCACCAGAAAAAAATGGTCGAGCGACTTCACCTTGTTCCGCTGAAGGTGGCCGATCAGATGCCAGTTCACCGGAACGTCGCTCGTCTCGATCTTCCGCAGCGCTTCCTGTACCCGGTTCTCGCCGACGTCCCGAACTCCCGCTTCCCACGCGGCCCGCACGGCGTCCACGCCATGCGTCTTGGTCACGGCCACGATGGAGACGCGCTGCCCCCCACCCCGGGCCGCCGCCGCGGCGATCCTCTCCCGCACCTCGACCACCCTCTCGGCGAGGTCCTGAAAAGGCATAAGATGGTAAGTTATCGAGGGTTACAGCGTGAATCAAGAGACGAAACAGCCGCCTCTCGGCGCACCAGCGACAACGCCTGCCGCGGGCATTCCAGCAGTGCCCGAAACGCTTCCGCGGTGGGGTCCACACCGGGGCGCACCTCGCGCGGAATGCCGGTCAGGCGCGCGGCCACGCGAGCCGTCTCCACCGTGTCGATCCCGTATGGCAGCGCCGGTGACAAGTCGGCATCCTGGCTCCCCTCCACCAGCACCATGCCGCGCAGCGTTGGCTCTTCCAGCCCGGCCAGCCGCGCCCGTGTGACGCCGGCGCTGAGTGCCACCGCCACCGGGCGTCCCCTCGCCCGAGCGCCGTCGCCGATCGCCGCGAGCAGCGGAAACTCCTCCCCCAGCGATCGCCTCGCCACGCTTCGCTCGAGCAGCGAGTCTCGCCGGGTCAGCTGCTCCACGTACCAGCGCGCGCCGAGGAGCGGCGCGACCACCACCGACACGTCGCGCCGCACGCCTTCCACCTCCTGGAGGTACCAGAGCGGGAAGGAATCGTTGTCGCCGCCGGTGATGAGCACCGCGTCGGGCGGCGCCGACGCCAGCAGCGTTTGCGCGACGAGCGTGGGGAGCGACGCGTCGGGCTCGTGACGTCTGCTCACCGCGCTCCAGTTGAGCGCCACCGGCAGCGCGGCCATCGCCACGCCCAGCGGCAGCAGCTTCGGATGGATGCGACGGAAGAACGTCACCGCGCCCCATCCCGCCCACGCGCCCCACACCCAGATCGCCAGCACGAAGAAGTAGTCCCGCTCTCTGGCCTCGTGGGGCGTGTCTTCGGGAAGGACGCCGACGCCGAACGACGCCCCGGCCTTGAAATTCAGGTAGATCGCCAAGGCGATGCTGCCGGCCACGAAGGTGACGATCATTGCCGCCCAGCTTCGTGCATCGGCGCGCCGGTGCGCCATCGCGCCCACGACGCCGAACGCGACGAAGAGGAGCGTGACCGGCGTGCGAACGAGTGAGGGGCGCACGTCCGGCGTGAGCGCAAGCGCTACCTGCCAGTCGCCGTACTCGAGCAGATTGCCCAGCTGGATCCAGATCGGAGCCTGACGCGGGAGGAGCTTGTGCCCGCCGTATTGCGCGCGTCCGACGAGATCCCACAGCGCTGCCCAGCTGTCGGGGTTGCCCGCGTTGAGCGCGGGATCGTGCGCGGCGCGGATCGCCAAAACGGCCAGGAGCGAGAAGCCGAGGATCATCACCGTCACCCCGGCGGCGGCGCGCGAGGGCGATCGGCGCTGCTGCGACACGATCACCGCGCCGACGATGCCTGACGCGGCGGCGATGGCGAGCGGCGACGCCACGCCCACCGCGAAGGCGAGCGCCAGCGCGCCAGCCAGGAGGCCGGCGTCCCCCCAGCGCACGTGCCCGTGGCGGTCGGAGGCG
>DATFFZ010000174.1:0-15500 GCA_035249845.1 Gemmatimonadaceae bacterium | reverse complement strand
CGCCAGCTCGGCGGCGCACTCGGCGCAGCCGCGCAGATGCTCCTCCACGCGCGCACGCGTGCCCCCGTCGAGCGAGCCCGCCAGCAGATCGGGCAGCAGGTCGCGGATCTCTACCCGCGGACAATCAGTCATCGAAGCACTCCTTGATGGACCGCATCGCATTGTGGTAATGCACCCGCGCCGCGCCCTCCGAGGACTGCAGCACTTCCGCGATCTCCCTGTACGACAACCCTTCGACCACCCGCAGCGTGAACACCTCGCGCTGCATCGGCGACAACCGCTCCACCGCCCGGCGAATCCGCTCTTCCGTTTCCGCCGCCACCGCACCGGAGAGCGGATCGGGCTCGGTCACCGCGTGCTCCTCCTCGATCGGTACCTGCCGCCGCGCTCGCACGCTGCGAGCGCGATCCCGAACCAGATTCCGGGCGATCGTGAACAGCCACGTGCGAAAGGAGCTCCGTGCCCGGAAGCCATCCAGCGAGCCGAACGCGCGCACGAACGCGTCCTGGACCACCTCCTCTATCTCGTCCCGCACGCCCAGGCTGGCCACGAATCGCGCGACCGCTTCGGCATGCCGCTCAACCAGCAGCGTCGCCGCGCGCTCCTCGCCTCGTCGCCAGCGCGCGATCAAGTCGCCGTCGTCTGCGCGATCGCCTGCCCCGGTGCCTCGCATGCTCTCCGGGGGGCTCGAGCTGCTGGTGTCAGTCATCCCCGCACCTGTTCGACGTTCACTCCCTCCGGTCGTTAAGGACATGATCGAGCGAGTGCCCCGACATGCGCTTGACTCCCCCTTCGTCCACGGGTACGTTGAGGTCTGAACGCTCGTTCGAACACGCCCAGAGGTGCCCATGGCGCATGCGGCCCGCGATCAGAAGCTCGACGCCCTCCTATCGGCCGCCGCGAAGGTCTTCGCGAGCCAGGGATTTCACCGGACGAGCATGCGGGACCTTGCCAAGGCGTCCGGGATCTCGCTGGCCGGCCTCTACTACTACGTCCAGAGCAAGGATGAGCTCCTCTACCTCATCCAGAGCCGCAACTTCGACGCGGTCATCGCCGGCATGGAGGAGTCGCTGGAGGGGGTCACGGACCCGATCGAGCGCCTCGCTCGTTTCATCGACAACCACCTCGATTACTTCGCCTCGCACATGGCGGAGATGAAGGTCCTCTCGCACGAGGCGGAGGCGCTCGAGGGTGACTACCTCGAACAGGTCAACGAGAAGAAGCGGGCCTACACGCGCTCGCTCATGGACATCCTCGCCGAAGTGGAGCGGACGCACGGGCCGGCCCACGCCAATCGGCGCATGGCGGCGTATCTCTTGTTCGGGATGATGAACTGGATCTACACCTGGTACGATCCGCTCGGGGATCTCGGGGTGGAGCTGCTGGGGCAGACGGTCTGCCGGCTGTTCCTCGGTGGCTACGTTGGATTGCCGGTCTCCGAGGCGGCGCTGCCGAGATCAGGAGCAGGCTGAACAAAGAGCGGCACCGGGCATTCGGGAACGACACGGAAAAACCTTCTTACAGGGCGCGACTACATGGCTGCCACTCTCACTGAGCGCGAGACCGCGACGCTGGTCAATTACAGAAAGGACGGCAACATCGCGGTGCTCGAGCTGAACGATCCGCCGGCCAACACCTACACGCACGAGATGATGCGTCAGCTCGACGAAGGCATCATCCGCGCGCGCTTCGACAACGACGTGCAGGTCATCGTCCTGCGCGGTGCCGGGAACAAGTTCTTTTCGGCCGGGGCCAACATCAAGATGCTCAACGAGGTCGATCCGACCTTCAAGTACTACTTCTGCCTCCACGCCAACGAGACGCTGAGCCGGCTGGAGCAGACGCCGAAGCTGGTCATCGCCGCGCTCAACGGGCACTGCGTGGGCGGCGGCCTCGAGATCGCCATGGCCGCCGACATCCGCATCGCCTGCCAGGACGCCGGAAAGATCGGACTCCCCGAGGTGAACCTCGGCGTGCTCCCCGGCACCGGCGGGACGCAGCGGCTGGCCCGGCTCATCGGGAAGGCGAAGTCCATCGAGCTCATGGTGACCGGCCGCACCTTCTCCTTCGAGGAGGCGCAGGCGATGGGGCTGGTGAACGAGGTGTATCCGCGCGAGGACTTCTGGGAGAACGTCCTCCTCTACGCCCGCCAGTTCACGCTGCCTAACAAGGCGGCCATGGCGGTCGGGCACATCAAGCGTTCCGTGCAGTCGGGGCTGGAAGTCCCGTTCGAGTACGGGCTGGCGTTAGAGCGCGAGCTCCAGAGCCTGCTCTTCAAGAGCACGGATGCCAAGGAAGGGCTGGCGGCCTACGTCGAGAAGCGGCAGCCCGCGTTCAAGGGGAAGTGAGCCGTGGCCACCGCGGTCGCCACTGAGCGGTTCCCCACGCAGATCGTCATCGGCGGCGAGCGGGTCGACGCCCATTCCGGTCGCACCTTCGCCGTGGAGAACCCCGCCACCGAGGAGGAGATCGCCGCGGTGGCCGAGGGGGACGCCACCGACGTCGACCGCGCGGTGCGCAACGCGCGCGACGTGTTCGAGTCGGACACGTGGCGCTCCACCAGCGCGAGGCAGCGCGGCGAGGCGCTCTACCGCCTCGGCGAGCTGCTGCTGAAGAACGCCGACGAGCTGGCGCGGCTGGAGACGCTGAACAACGGGAAGCCGCTCTTCGAGTCGCACATCGACATCAAGCTCACCGCCAACACCTTCAAGTACTACGGCGGGTGGGCGGACAAGGTGCACGGGGAGACGATCCCCGTGGATGGTCCGTTCTTCAACTATACGCTGCGCGAGCCGCTGGGCGTCATCGGCGCTATCGTGCCGTGGAACTTCCCCATGTCGCTGGCGGCGTGGAAGATTGCGCCCGCCCTCGCCTGCGGGAACACGATCGTCCTCAAGCCCGCCACCGAGACTCCCTTCACCGCCATCCGCATGGCGGAGCTGGCGCTCGAGGCGGGACTTCAGCCGGGCGCGTTCAACTGCGTCCCCGGACGAGGGACCACCGCCGGCAACGCGCTGGTGGAGCACCCGGAGGTGGACAAGATCGCCTTCACCGGCTCCACCGAAGTCGGCAAGGAAGTGATGCGGCGCGCGGCCGGCACGGTGAAGAAGGTCTCCCTCGAGCTCGGCGGAAAGTCGCCCAACATCGTCTTCGCCGATGCCGACCTCGATGCCGCCGCGCGCGGCGCGCTCACCGGGATCTTCTACGGCAAGGGCGAGGTGTGTGCCGCCGGCTCGCGCCTGCTGGTGGAGGAGTCCATCCGCGAGCCGCTCCAGGAGAAGATTCTGGAGCGCGCGAAGAAGATGGTGGCCGGCGATCCGCTGAACCCGAAGACGCGACTCGGCGCGCTCGTCTCGAAGAAGCAGATGGAGAGCGTGTTGCGGTACGTGGAGAGTGGAAAGTCGGAGGGCGCTTCCCTGCTGGCGGGGGGCGAGCGCACGCCCATCAACGGCAAGGGCTACTTCGTATCGCCCACGATCTTCGGCGACGTCTCCAGCGACATGACCATCGCCCGCGAGGAGATCTTCGGGCCCGTGCTGGCGATGATGACCTTCGGGAACGGGATCGACGGCGCGGCGGAGCTGGCCAATTCGACGATCTACGGCCTGGCCGCCGGCATCTGGTCGCGCGACATCAAGAAGGCGCTCCGCGCCGCGCGCGCGGTTCGCGCCGGCACGGTCTGGATCAACACCTACAACATGTACGACGCCGCCTCCCCCTTCGGCGGCTACAAGCAGTCGGGCTTCGGGCGCGAGCTCGGCATGTACGCCATCGACGGCTACACGCAGATCAAGAGCGTGTGGGTGGATCTGTCGTGACGTCGGTACCCGGCCATCGCGACTCGGCCATCGGGACTCGAGGGGAACGCTGACGTGCGCGACGCCCTCATCGTCAACGCCGTCCGCACTCCCATCGGGCGGCACGGGGGCGCGCTGGCGCGCGTGAGGGCGGACGATCTGGCGTCGTACGCCATCGCGGGGCTGGTCGAGCGGACCCGCGTCGATGCGAAGCGCGTGGATGACGTCATCCTCGGGTGCGCCAATCAGGCGGGCGAAGACGGCCGGAACGTGGCGCGCATGGCGCTTCTTCTTGCCGGGCTCCCCGTCGAGGTGCCGGGGCAGACGGTAAATCGCCTCTGCGGCTCCGGGCTCCAGGCCATCGCCAGCGCGGCACAGGCGGTTCGCGCGGGCGAGGGCGACTGCTTCATCGCCGGCGGCGTGGAGAGCATGACGCGCTCGCCGTGGGTGACGCTCAAGCCCGACGAGGCGTTCCCGCGCGCCGCCCCGCAGGTGGCGGACACCACCGTGGGATGGCGCTTCGTCAATCCGCGCTTCCCGGCGCGGTGGACGATCTCGTTGGGCGAGACCGCCGAGGAGGTCGCCAGGCGCTACGGCATCACGCGCGAGGAGCAGGACGCCTTCGCGCACGAAAGCCAGCGTCGCGCCGCCTGCGCCATGGGGGACGGGCGCTTCGGCGACGAGCTGATTCCCGTTCGCGTCACCGACAGGAAGGGACGCGAGACGGTGGTGGAGCGCGACGAGCATCCGCGGCCGGACACCACGCTCGAGGTCCTGCGCGCCATGAAGCCGGCCTTCGTGCGCGAGGGTGGCACGGTGACTGCCGGCTCGTCCAGCGGGATCAACGACGGCGCCAGCGCGGCGCTGGTCGTGTCGGAGCGGTTTGCCGGCGACAACGGCCTGACGCCGATGGCGCGCGTCGTCACCACCGCCGTGGCCGGGGTCGCTCCCGAGGTGATGGGAATCGGCCCGGTGCCGGCGACGCGCAAGGCGCTCGAGCGCGCCGGGCTCACCATCGATGACATGGACGTCATCGAGCTCAACGAGGCCTTCGCCGCGCAGGCGCTGGCGTGCATCAGGGAGCTGGGCGCCGATCCCGCCCGCGTGAACCCCAACGGCGGGGCGATCGCGCTCGGCCACCCGTTAGGCGCCTCCGGCGCGCGCATCGTGGCCGGGATGGTGCACGAGCTCAAGCGGCGGCGCGCGCGCTACGGGTTGGCCACCATGTGCATCGGCGTCGGCCAGGGGATCGCCACCATCATCGAGAATCTGACGCCATGAGCTACGAGAACATCCTCCTCGATCGGAGCGAGGGCATCGGCACGCTGACGCTCAATCGCCCTGACAAGCTCAACGCCTTCGCCGGCCGCATGCGGCAGGAGGTGGGCGAAGCGCTCGAGGAGCTCTCGGCCGACACCGACGTCCGCGTCATCGTCATCACCGGCGCCGGACGTGGATTCTGCGCGGGCGCCGACGTCGCGTACATGAGCGGGCTCATCGAGAAGCGCGATCTCGAATCCCTCGCCGCGCTCGTCGAAGCGGGGCGACGGGTGGTGACGGCGATCCGCAACGCGACGAAGCCCGTGATCGCATCCGTGAACGGCGTCGCCGCCGGCGGCGGAGCCAATCTGGCGCTCGCCTGCGATCTTCGGATCGCCAGCGACCGGGCGAGGATCGGACAGACCTTCAATCGCATCGGCCTCCACCCCGACTGGGGCGCCACCTACTTCGTTCCACGTCTGGTCGGACCGGCGAAGGCGCTGGAGCTCTTCTGGTTGGCCGACATCCTCGACGCCGAGGAGTGTCTCCGCCTCGGGCTGGTGAATCGCGTCGTACCGCACGAGGAGCTGGAGCGCGAGACGCGCGCGCTCGCCGCCACGCTGGCCGCGAAGCCCCCGCTCCCGATCGCGCTCGCCAAGCGCGCCGTGTACGAATCGCTGGATCGAACGCTCCCCGAAATGCTCGACTACGAGCTGGAGGCGCAGCTTCGCTGCTTCCAGAGCGGCGACGCGGCCAGGGGGATCAACGCGTTTCTGGAAGGAAAGCAGAAAATGAGGGTTGGATCCGGACCCAACGAATAGCGGGACTCGGCCATGAGGACTCGGCACTCGGCCACGGACTCGAGGACTCGTAGACCGGAGAAGAGCCCCGCTCACCACGTGAGGAGTAAAAGGCGATGGCACTGACAAAGATCACGAACTTCGACGACTGGATCGACCTCTTCAAAGTCTGGCAGACCGACATCGGCGTCGATGCCAGGGAGCTTCGCGACTACAAGTTCGAGGTGAAGCTCGCCGAGCTCGACGTGTCGGAGATCGAGTTCGGGCATTACGCGGGGCAGCGCAAGTGGCCCACCGTGATGCACATTCCCGATCAGCGCATCCGCGACGCGCTGCAGAATCTCATCATCTTCCAGGGAGACACCGAGTTCGCCTCGGTGGAGCAGCAGCGCGCGCTGCTCAAGAACGCGCCGAGCGACTACGACCTCCTCTCGATCTACCGCGTGATGGCCGAGGAGATGCGGCACGGATGGCAGATGTCCTATCTGCTCGTGACGCACTTCGGCGACGAGGGGAAGCGCGAGGCGGAGAAGCTGCTTCAGCGCCGCGCCGACGAGCACGAGCGTCTCCTCGGGTCCTTCAACGAGAGCGTCGAGAACTGGCTCGACTTCTTCGCCTACACGCAGTTCATCGATCGTGACGGGAAGTACCAGCTGCAGATGCTGTCCACGTCCGGCTTCGCCCCGCTCTCGCGCTCCATGAAGCCGATGCTCAAGGAGGAGTCGTACCACCTCGGCACCGGCAACAACGGGTTGCTCCGCATCATCAAGGCGGGGCGGATCCCCATTCCCATCATGCAGCGCTACTTCAACAAGTGGGTCTCGACGGCGTTCGACCTGTTCGGGACCGACAACTCGTCGTCGGCGCAGTGGGCGTACACGTGGGGACTCAAGGGTCGCTTCGACGAGCGGTCCAATCCGCAGCCGGCCGATGCCGCGGCGCTCAACGAGTCGGCGCGCGAGCTGTACCGGCAGGAGATCCAGGGGCTCATCGACCGGCTCAACAACTACGTGCCGGCGGACCAAGAGCGCCTCAAGGTCCCGAGCGTGAAGTTCAACCGCAAGATCGGAAAGTACAAAGGCCAGACCTTCACCATCGACGGCGAGCCGATGGAGCGCGAGAAGTACAAGGCGTACCTGGAGACCGTGCTTCCCACAACCGAGGACCGCGCCATCCTGCGCGACATCTTCAAGGAGAACGACTGGATTCTGCCGAAGAAGATGGACGACGCGTAAGGTTGCGACTGATCGCGCATCGGGGAGCGTCGCGGGAGAAGCCCGAGAACACGCTCTCCGCCTTTCGCCGGGCGCTCGAGCTCGATGCCGATGGCATCGAGCTCGACGTGCATGCGACGCGCGATGGCGTGGTGGTCGTGCATCACGATCCCGTGCCGCGGGGCACGCCTGAGGATGGTGCGCTGGCGAGGCGCGCGATCGTCGACCTCTCCCTGGACGAGCTGGCGCACTTTCGCATCGGAGACTCGGAGAGGATTCCCACGCTCGAGGAAGTCCTCGTCCTCGTCGGCGGACGCGCCGACGTGTACGTGGAGATCAAGGGGGCGGCGATCGAAGCGGCCGTGGTCGACGTGATCCGTCGCTCCCCCGCCCCGGCCCGCTGCGCCGTGCACAGCTTCGATCACCGCGTGCCCCGGAACGTCCGCGCGCTCGCGCCCGAGATCCGGACGGGTATTCTGCTCACGTCGTACCTGCTCGATCCGATGGCCGCCCTTCGACATGCCGGCGCGCTCGACCTCTGGCAGCAGTGGGAGCTGATCGACCCGCCCCTGGTGGCGTTGGCGCATGAAGGCGGCGCTCGCGTCATCGCCTGGACCGTCAACGATCGGCGGCGCGCCAGGCATCTCGCCGACTGGGGCGTGGACGCGATCTGCACCGATACCCTTCCCACCATTCGTCAGGCATGACGGACTTCACGACGATCGCCGTGATCGGCGCCGGCACCATGGGCCACGGCATCGCCTACGTGGCCGCCCTCGCGGGACACCGGGTCAGGCTGGCCGACGCCGACGCGGGCACGCTCGAGCGCGGCATGCAACGCATCCGCGGCTCCTTCGACACGGCCATCGCCAAGGGGAAGTGCAGCGCCGCGCTGCGCGACGCCGCCCTGGCCGCGCTCGAGCCGCGCACCTCGGCCGTCGACGCCGCGCGGGACACCGACCTGGTGATCGAAGCAGTTCCGGAGCAGCTGGAGCTCAAGCAGCGACTGCTGCGCGAGCTCGAGCCGGTGGTGGCCGGCGGTGCGGTACTCGCCAGCAATACCTCGTCGCTCTCCATCACGGCCATCGGCTCGGCGCTCGAGCGCCCGGAGCGCGTGATCGGCATGCACTTCTTCAACCCGGTGCCCATCATGAAGCTCCTCGAGCTCGTGCGCGGCGAGCGGACGACCGACCTGGTGGTCGATCGCGCGCGCGCGTTCGCCGAGCGCATCGGCAAGACGCCGATCGTGGTGCGCGACACGCCGGGCTTCGCCACCAGCCGCCTGGGCGTGGTCCTCGGGCTGGAGGCAATCCGGATGCTCGAGCAAGGCGTGGCCAGCGCCGAGGACATCGACCGCGCCATGGAGCTCGGTTACAACCACCCCATGGGTCCACTCCGTCTCACCGACCTGGTGGGTCTGGACGTGCGGCTCGCCATCGCCGAGCATCTCCACGCCACGCTCGGCGACGACACCTACCGCCCGCCTGCGTTGCTGCGCCGCCTGGTCGCCGAAGGACGGCTGGGCAAGAAGAGCGGACAGGGCTTCTATCGCTGGGAGACGAATGCATGAGTGAGAGCCAGGTGGTTCGCTCGGAGGTGCGCGGACGCGTCGCGCTGATCACGATCGATCGGCAGGAGAAGCGGAACGCGCTCAACGCCGCGGTGCGCGCCGCCTTCGTCGACGCGATCGAAGCGGTGAACCGCGATGCCAACGCCCGCGCGGTGATCGTGACCGGCGCGGGCGACAAGGCGTTCGTGGCGGGCGCCGACATCGGCGAGTTCGAGGGACGAACGCCGGTG
Source organism: Gemmatimonadaceae bacterium (assembly GCA_035249845.1). Lineage (GTDB taxonomy): Bacteria > Gemmatimonadota > Gemmatimonadetes > Gemmatimonadales > Gemmatimonadaceae > DATFBY01. The sequence goes on along the minus strand of DATFFZ010000174.1, from coordinate 6,629 downwards.
GATCAGTGGCGCTCCATGAAGGGGCCCACCATCTTCGCCGCCGTCGAGCGATCACCGAAGCCCGTGATCGCGGCGGTGAACGGATTCTGCCTCGGTGGCGGGATGGAGCTCGCCCTCGCCTGCGACGTGCGACTGGCATCCAGCGCCGCCAGGTTCGGTCAGCCCGAGGTGAATCTCGGGATCATCCCCGGCGGCGGCGGCACGCAAAGACTGCCGCGAATCGTGGGCCTCGGCGCGGCACTCCGCCTCATCCTGAGCGGCGACCTCATCGACGCCACCGAGGCGCACCGCATCGGACTGGTGGAGGAGGTGCTTTCCCCAGCCGACCTGCTCGACCGTGCCTTCGCGCTGGCCGAGACCATGGCGTCGAAGAGCCCAGTGGCGCTGGCGGCGGCCAAGGAGGCCACGCGGGCCGCGCTCAGCCTGCCGCTGGAGGATGGGCTCAAGCTGGAGACGTCGCTCTTCCAGCTTTGCTTCTCCAGCGACGACAAGGCCGAGGGGGTGCGCGCCTTCCTCGAAAAGCGACCCGCCAACTTCACGGGTCGTTGATGACCGCTGACGAGCGAAAGGCCCCGTCGCTGCGCGTCACCGACGTGCACGTGCACATCCAGCCGTGGGCGCAGATGAAGCCGGCGGTGATGGAAGCGATGCGTCGCGGGAAGGAGAAGCACTGGGACTTTCTGATGCAGCTCATGGAGGAGCCCCGGCTGCTCCTCGACATCATGGACGAGGAGCGAATCGACCGGCTCGGCATGGTGAACTACGTGAGCCCGCGCATCATGGGCTTCACGCCGGAGACCAACGAGTTCGCCGTCCGCTACGCCGAGGCCGACCGGCGGCGTCTCCTTCCGTATGGCGGCATCGATCCCTTGAGCACGCCCAACTGCGCCAAGGCCGTGGAGCACCTGCTCGAGATCGGCACGCGCGTGCTCAAGGTGCATCCGCCTCACATGGGATTCCCCGCCAACGCCTACACCGACGGGCTCGAAGGGCTGGCGGACGTGTATCGGCTGTGCGAGTCGCGAGGGCTGCCGGTCATGATCCACACCGGCACCAGCATCTTCCCCGGGGCGAGGAGCAAGTTCGGCAACCCGATGGAGATCGACGACGTGGCGATCGACTTCCCCGATCTCCAGATCCTGATGGCGCACGGCGGCCGCCCCTTGTACATGGCCGAGGCATTCTTCATCCTCCGGCGGCACAAGAACGTCTGGCTTGACCTCTCCGGCATTCCACCGAAGTCGCTCCTCGAGTACTTCCCGCGCATCGCCGAAGTCGAGTCCAGGCTCCTGTGGGGGACCGACTGGCCGAGCCCGGGCGTCGCCAGCATGCGAACGAACGTCGACCAGTTTCTGGCCCTGCCGCTCTCGCAGCAGGTGAAGCGCGCGGCGGTGCAGGACAACCCCGAGCGCCTGCTGCCAACTCGTCCCTGATTCGCTCCCATCCCTTCACGTCACTTCTCATGAGGCTCCACGAACCGATGCGCTTCACGCCGGCGATCCTGGCCCTGGTAGTGGCCGCCTGCGCGCGCGCGACGCCGTCTCAGGCCCCGAGTCCCACGCGCAGCGGGACGGACACCACCGCCGGCAGTCCCGGCGTCGGCGGCGTCTCGATGCCTAACGCCGATCCCTTTCCGAGCACCTACCGGCCCTTCTCCTCGCGACCGACCGTCATTCGGAACGTGAACATCTTCACCGGCACCGCGCCGCTCATTCGCGGTGGGTCGGTGCTGCTGCGTGACGGGAAGGTGGCCGCCGTCGGCCAGCAGGTGACCGCGCCCGCCGATGCGATCGTGATCGAAGGGAATGGTCGGTTCGTCACTCCCGGTCTCATCGACACGCATTCGCATCTGGGGGTGTACGCGTCGCCCGGCGTGCAGGCGCATAGCGATGGCAACGAAGCCACCAATCCCGTCACCGCGCACGTCTGGGCGGAGCATTCGGTGTGGCCACAGGATCCGCAGTTTCCGCGGAATCTCGCGGGGGGCGTGACCACCCTTCAGGTGCTTCCGGGCTCGGCAAACCTCATCGGCGGAAGGAGCGCCGTACTGAAGGTCGTTCCGTCGCGCACCGTCCAGGGGATGAAGTTTCCGGGCGCCAGGTACGGCCTGAAGATGGCGTGTGGCGAGAATCCGAAACGCGTGTACGCGCAGCGGGGTCCGTCCACGCGCATGGGGAACGTGGCCGGCTATCGCGCGGCGTGGATCGCCGCCGAGCAGTACCGGCGGAAGTGGGACAAGTGGAACGCGGACAAGAAGGGCGATCCGCCGGAGCGCGATCTCGGGAACGAGACGCTGGCCGAAGTGCTGCGCGGCAACATCCTCGTGCACAACCACTGCTATCGCGCCGACGAGATGGCGCAGATGATGGACATCGCGCGCGAGTTCGGCTACAAGATCCGATCCTTCCACCATGGCGTGGAGGCGTACAAGGTGGCCGACCTGTTGGCGCGCGACTCCGTGTCGGGCTCGCTCTGGGCCGACTGGGGCGGCTTCAAGCTCGAGGCGCTCGACGGGGTTCGCGCGAACATCGCGCTGGTGCACGCCGCGGGGGCCCGTGCGATCGTCCATTCGGATGACCCGTCCGGCTCGCAGCGGTTGAACCAGGAAGCGGCCAAGGCGTTGGCCGCCGGCCGGCGCGCGGGTCTCCAGCTCACCGAGGAGGACGCCATCACCTGGGTGACGCGCAATCCGGCCTGGGCGCTCGGTCTCGACGATCGCATCGGCACGCTCGACGCCGGCAAGAACGCCGACGTGGTGCTCTGGTCGGCACATCCGCTCAGCGTGTACGCGCGGCCCGACGTGGTCTGGATCGACGGCGCCGTGATGTACGATCGCGCCGACGCGGGCGAGCAGTGGCGCACCGACTTCGAGCTGGGCTACGTGCCCGCCAACCGGGAGGCACGTCGATGAGCATCGGGATTCGGATTTCCGGCTCTTGGATTCAGCGGATCGCCGGAATCCTGGCGCTCTGTGCGGCGATGTCGCCGGCGGAGGCGCAGACGATCGCCATCACCGGCGGGCGCGTGTACACCGCCACCGGCGCGCCGATCGACGGCGGGACGGTGCTCGTTCGCGACGGCAAGATCGCCGCGGTCGGACGGAACGTCGCGATTCCGCAAGATGCTCAACGCATCGACGCCACCGGGAAGTGGGTGACCCCGGGGTTGATCAACGCCAACACGCAGCTCGGGCTGATCGAGGTCGGGCAGGTCGCGGACACGCGCAACGCATCGGCGCGTGGACGCGGCGATGCCATCAACGCGGCGTTCACCGTGTGGGATGGTCTCAATCCCACGTCGATGATGCTGGCGCAGGCGCGGGACGATGGCGTCACCACGGTGGGGATCCTGCCGACCGGCGGGCTGATCTCCGGTCAGGCGGCGGTCATCGATCTGGTGGAAGGGAGCGTGTCGGACATGCTCGTCAGGCAGCCGGTGGCGATGGTGGGTCAGGTGGGGCGGATGACCGCCGCCAACACCAACGCGCGCGGCGAGCTACTCGTCAGGCTGCGCGAGCTGCTGGAAGACACCCGCGTGTACTCGCGCCGCCGCGCCGAGTTCGAGCGCGCGGAAACGCGACCCTTCGCCGCCAGCCGGATCGATCTGGAGGCGATGATCCCCGTGGTGCAGGGTCGGCTCCCCTTCATCGTCGCGGCGGACAAGTCGAGCGACATCGAAGCGGTGCTCGAGCTCTCCAGACAGTACGGGCTCAAGCCGATCATCAGCGGTGGCGCCGAGGCGTGGATGGTGGCGGACAAGCTCGCGGCGGCGAAGGTGTCGGTGATGGCCGGCGCGATGAACAACCTCCCGGGTGACTTTTCCACCCTCGGTCAGCGGCAGGAGAACGCGGCCATTCTGCGCCGGGCCGGCGTTACCGTGCTCCTGATCGGCAATGGACCGGGGGATCCCGAAGCGTTCAACGTGCGGAACGTTCGCCAGGAGGCGGGCAACGCGGTGGCGTACGGAATGTCGTGGGAGGACGCCTTCCGCGCGGTGACCATCGTACCGGCGGAAGTTCTGGGCGTGGCCGACCTCGTAGGTAGCCTGGCGCCGGGCCGGGAGGCGAACGTGGTGGTCTGGAGCGGTGATCCCTTCGAGCTCTCCACCACCCCGGAGCGCGTGCTCGTGCGTGGCCGAGAGATCACCACCCCCACCAGGGAGGAGCTGCTGACCGAGCGCTACAAGCGCCTGCCACCGAGCTACAACACCCCCTGAGAGCGGGCGCGCACGTTACGGGGGTGGGAGAGATGGCCTCTCCCACCCCCTTTCGTTTATTGGAGTTAGGCGAGTCGCGCCGGGCCCAAGTCGCGCTCGACGGAACGCGCGAGGCCGGTGGCGGTACTACACGTGACCCAGGGCCCCCACTCCAGCGGCCCAAGGCTAAGCCTTTTGCGGAACGTTGCTTGCACTATTGACGGCGATCCCTGGAAGGACGCACCGTAGAAGTCGCGTGCGGTACCCCCTCGTTCAGGCATGACAGGCTCGATGGATCTCGCGTTCTACTCGATCGTCCTCTGCTCCGCCGCGCTCTTCGTGCTCGCGCTCTTGCTCATCGGCAAGGCGCGGGCGCGGCGTCGAAGCCGAATGGAGGCGTCGATGCCGCTGCCGGTCTTCTTCCGCATCGATCCGGCCGAGCCGGCGCGTGGCGTGTCGAGCTCGTCGGGCACGGGCGCCAGCAATGGTCGCGGGGCGACGGCAACGCCGCCTCGGTCGCCGATCCGTGATGCGCCGGTCACCTCGCATCCGTCGGCGCCTGCGCCAACGCCATTCCGATACGAGCCCACGGTGGAGCCGGCTCCGCCGCCTCCGCCGCCATCCCGCGCGACGCCGATCATCACTCCGCATCGGGGCATCGCGGCGGCGGCCGCCATGCAGTTCGCCCCAGACCGCTCGCCCGAGCGCTCGCCGTCACGCGATCAGCTTCCGGACGAGAAGACGGTGGTGTTCCAGCGGCACACCGACGGTCCGCTGGAGCTGCTTCCCGGCCGCCTCGAGGTAGTGGAGGGCGATGGCGAGGGTCGCGACATCCGGTTCATGCGCGCGTGGGGAGAGTCGCCGGAAGTCACCTTCGGCCGGACGCGCGGTCCGGCCCACCGGCACGTCCAGCTCGCCGCGCCCACGGTGAGCCGCAATCACGCCCGCATGCTCCTCGAGGGCGATCGCTGGAAGATCATCAATCTCTCGGCCACGAATCCCGTGGTGATCAACGGCGAGGAGCTTCCACCGGAGAACGCCCGGATTCTCAGCGAAGGCGATCGCATCGAGATGGGCGAGGTGATCTTCCGGTACAGGGAGCGGTAGGCTCCATGCCGGGTCAGACCGGCGCCGTGCGCGCGAGCGCCGCGCGCGCGAGCGCCCTGCCGCTGCAGCGCTGGGGCGCGCTGGATCCGGACTTCGAGCTGCTGGGCGAGCTCGGACGTGGCGGGATGGCCGACGTCTATCACGCCCGCGATCGTCACACGGGCGCCGACCTCGCCGTCAAGATCATCCACGCGCGCACCATCGAGGACGAGGAGGCGCTGGCGCGATTCGCTCGCGAGGCGCGCACCACCTCGCGCCTCGAGCACCCGAACATCGTCTCGGTGCTCACCACCCGGGAGCTGGAGGACGGCAGCCTCGCCCTGGTCATGCCGTACGTGCCCGGCGTGACGCTGCGCGACATGCTGCGCCGTCGCGGCCCGCTCCCCTACGATCAGCTCCAGCGCATCCTGCGCGACGTGGCCACCGCGCTCGGCGCCGCGCACGACGCGGGGATCGTGCACCGCGACGTGAAACCGGAGAACATCTTCGTCGACGCGCGCGATGGACGCTCGCTGCTCTCCGACTTCGGGATCGCGCGCGCCATCGACAGCGAGACGGCCGTGACGAAGACCGGCATGGCCATCGGCACTCCCGCCTACATGTCGCCCGAGCAGATCGATGGGCGGAACGTGGATGGACAGAGCGACATCTTCTCGTTAGGGCTGGTGGGATGGGAGATGGCCTCCGGACGGCGCCCGTGGGCGGGCGAGAGTCTGTACAGCGTCATCTACAAGCAGATCAACGAAGAGCTCCCACCCATCTCGCAGCTCGATCCCGACCTCCCTCGCAACCTCGTGCTGGCCATCGAGGGCGCGCTCACCAAGGATCGCACGGTGCGATGGGCCTCGGCGAACGAGTTCCTGGCACAGCTGGCGCGCTCCGATGGGCCGATCCCCGGCGCGCGAGGAGAGCGCGTGGCGGAGCGGGTACGCGCTCGTGAAGCGCGCGTCCTCCCTTCGGCGCACGATACCGCCGTCTTCGTGCGGCCCACGTGGAGCGACGAGGCGTCATCCGACGACGGCGCGCCGCTGAGCGACGAGGACCTCGCGCTGGTGCGCCCGCGGCGCCTCGGGCGCTGGGTCTTGGCGGCGGCGCTGGCGGCGGCGGTGGCGGTCGTCGCCATGGCGATGCGCACTCCGGGCCTCATCTCCGCCCTGGCGACCAGCGACGTGGTGGGCCTCGTGGCCGAGCAGCAAGGCGCGATCGTGGATGACGCGGCAAACGCGGCGGCGCCGTCCAACGCCAGCGACTCCGCAGCGTCCGTGCGCGTCGATTCCGCCGTTCCGGACAGCGGTGCCGCCACGATCTCCACCGACTCGCTCGCCCTG
>DATFFZ010000173.1:0-20802 GCA_035249845.1 Gemmatimonadaceae bacterium | reverse complement strand
CAACTTCGCTGGTACCAGCTTCATCGCGCCGCCGGAGAACTTCGTGGGCAAGTTCCGCTACGGTCCGGACTTCATGAACGTGCAGGCCGACCGCACGCAGCCCGAGTCGCTCTCGCGCGTGGCCTGGGACGACGAGGGAGTTCCTTCGCAGTCGTGGCTGATCGTGGACAAGGGGATCTTCAAGGACTACCAGACGACGCGCGAGCAGGTGGCCATGATCCGCGGGCTCACCGGTCGCACGCGGTCGCACGGATGCTCCTTCGCGGAATCGTGGGCCGACTTCCAGTTCCAGCGGATGCCGAACGTGTCCCTACTCCCGGGCGAGCGGGACATCACCATCGACGACATCATCGCCGACACCGAGCGCGGCATCGTGATCCGCAACCGCGGGTCGTGGTCGATCGACCAGCAGCGCTACAACTTCCAGTTCTCGGGGCAGGCCTACCAGGAAGTGCGCAACGGCAAGATCGTGGGAATGCTCAAGGACGTCGCCTATCAGGCGCGCACGCCGGAGTTCTGGAACTCGATGGACATGATCGGCGGGCCGCGGAGCTACTGGCTCGGAGGGTCCTTCGGCGACGGCAAGGGTGAGCCGTCACAGTCGAACTCGGTGAGTCACGGGTGTCCGGCTGCCCGCTTCAAGAACGTCAACATCGTGAACACCGGGAGGCAGGCATGAGCTACCGTCCTCTCTCCCTGGACGACGCGCGCACGCTCGCCGAGCGCGTGCTCTCCCTCGGAAAAGGTGACGAGACGCGGGTGACGATCTCGTCCACCTGGACGGGGAATACGCGCTTCGCGGCGAACGAGGTGACCACCGCCGGCGGCGCGACCAACACGACCGTGTCGGTCACGTCCACCATCGGGAAGCGCCGCGCCTCGGCCCAGACGAACGTTCTGGACGATCGCTCCCTGGCGCGCACGGTGGAGCTGGCCGAGCGGTTGGCGCGATTGGCGCCGGAGGATCCCGAGCTCATGCCCGAGCTCGCCGCGCAGCAGTATACGGCGGTCCGGGGGTTCGCCGAGCGCACGGCGAACCTCTCTCCCGAGGCGCGGGCGCTGGCGGCGCAGACGGTGCTGTCGTCACCGGAGGTGCCGGCCAACCAGCTGGCGGTGGCCGGCTACATCGAGGCCAACGCGGGCGTGGCGGCGGTGGCGACCAGCCGCGGACTGTTCGCGTACCATCCCAGCAGTACCGTCACCATGTCCACTACCGCGCGCACGAGCGACGGCACCGGCTCCGGCTACGCCGGACGCGGCTCCACCGACTGGGCGCAGATCGAGCCGCGCTCGTTGGGCGCGCGTGCCGTGCGGAAGGCGCTCGACTCGCGCAATCCGCAGGCGGTCGAGCCGGGACAGTACACCGTGGTGCTCGAGCCGCAGGCGGTGGCCGATGTGCTGCCGCTCCTGATCGGCGCCATGAACGCGCGCAGTGCCGACGAGGGACGCAGTCCCTTCGCCAAGCGCGGCGGCGGAACGAAGATCGGCGAGCGGGTGGCCGATGAGCGGGTGACGATCTACTCCGATCCGGCCGATCCCGAGCTCCTCACCAGGCCCTTCGATGACGAGGGGCTCCCGATCGGCCGCACGGTGTGGATCGAGAACGGGGTGCTCCGGAGCCTCGCCTACACGCGCTACTGGGCGCAGCAGCAGAACGCGAAGCCGATGGGCGGCGCCGCGAGCGTGGGCGGGTTCGGCGGTGGCGGCGGCGCCGGCTTCGGCGGGATCAAGATGCTCGGTGGCGACGCCAGCATAGAGGAGCTTGTGGCGGGCACCGACCGCGGGATCCTGGTGACGCGCTTCTGGTACATCCGCTCGCTCGATCCGCGCACCGTGCTCAACACGGGCCTCACGCGGGACGGGACCTTCCTGATCGAGAAGGGGAAGGTCACGCGGAGCATCAAGAACTTTCGCTGGAACGAGAGTCCGCTCTTCATGCTGAACAAGCTCGATGCGCTGGGGAAGGCGGAGCAGGTGCGGGCGGGGCTGGTGGTGCCGGCCATGCGCGTGCGCGATTTCACCTTCACGTCGCTGTCGGACGCCGTGTGATGCACGGCGTGTCATTCGGAGCGCCGAGGTAGTCGCTCGCCACGTCTTTCCGGTCCTTCACCTCCAAACGCTTGACTCGATCGCGCGCTCGCGGCGCTCCGGCCGCCGAGCGCGCGATTTTGTCGCGCACGCGAGTTGCTCCTGGATCACGTGGACAAGCATCCACGGAGGAATACATGCGCTCTTCGCTTCGCTGGCTGGCGGTGCCCCTGGCGCTCGTGGCAACGGTCGGGATCGTCGCCTGCGACGATGACGATGATCCGAACGAGCCCAACATCGAGACCTTCACGGCGACGTTGAACGGCCAGAATGAGCGTCCGACCCCGCGCACCACCCCGGCCACGGGCACGGCCACCATCACCGTCACCGACGACGCCACGCTGTCGTGGGACATCGACATGACGGGACTGACCAACCTGTCGATGGCGCACATTCACATCGGCGATGCGAACACGGCCGGCGGGATCATTCTCGATCTGAGCACCGGGACGTTCACCAACGCGAACATCTCCGGCTCCATCGATGAGGCCGACTTCCCGGCCCCCGCGCCACCGAACGCCGCGGTCACGTTCCAGGACCTGCTCGATCTCATGCGCACCGGTCTCGCCTACGTGAACGTCCACACCGACGACGGAAACGCGACGCCGAACGAGGGTCCCGGCGACTTCCCCGGCGGCGAGATCCGCGGGCAGCTGGCGGAGGTGCCGTAGAGCAAGGTCTTGACCCTGGGAGTGGGCTCGAGCGTGCGGAAATGGAAGCGCCGGTCGGTGTAGCCGACCGGCGCTTTCCTGTGTTCAACCCCAGACCCGGCACAGGGTCTTACGCCTCGTCGTCGAGGTCCTGCTGAGCCTTGCCGAAGTTCTTCTGAGCCTTCCCGCCCAGCTCCTCCGCCTTCCCCTTGATCTGCTCGCTGGTGTCGTCGGTCAGATCACCGAGATCCTGGCGAACCTTCCCCTTCATCTCATCGAGCGAGCCCTCGAGCTCGTTCTCCGCCCCGCGCGTCCCGAGATCCTTGTCGCGATCCATCGTCAGCTCCTGTGAATGAAGTCGGGGCCAAGCGATGCTGCACGGCCCAGGTGGGTGTGCTCCTGGCAAGGCATGTGCCCGATCCGACGAGAGCGGGAATGGGGGAGCGGGAATGGGGGAGCGCGGGCGGAGGCGATACGCATCTGCGTGTCCGCGCTCCGCTCTCCCGCTCCCCGCTCCCCGTCCGATCACGCTTGCGTCGCCACGCTCCACGAGGGCATCCTGAGACATTCCCTTCGTCCGAGGCATCGTGTCCGAGCTGGTCTCCGTCGAGCCACCGGTGCGCCGCAAGGTGCACGCATCCTTCGTCGTGAACGGCGAGCCCTGCGAGGTGGCCTTCGCGCCGCACAAGACGCTGCTGGAGGTGCTCCGCGAAGACCTCGGGCTGCCGGGCACCAAGCACGGGTGCGAGCTCGGCGAGTGCGGAACGTGCACCGTCCTCCTGGACGGCGTCCCCATCCTTTCGTGCCTCGCGCTCGCCGTCAGCCACGACGGGCAGCGCGTCGACACGGTCGAAGGACTGGCGAAGGGAGGCGCGCTCCATCCCCTTCAGGAGTGCTTCGCCGACCTCGGCGCCGCTCAGTGCGGCTACTGCACCCCCGGCTTCCTCATGTCGGCCAAGGCGCTGCTCGATCAGAATCCGTCGCCCACGCGTGACGAGATCAAGGATGCGCTGAGCGGCAACCTCTGCCGCTGCACCGGCTACCTCAAGATCTACGAGGCGGTCGAGATGGCGGCGGGGAAGGCCAGAGCCTCCGAGCCACGGTCGGGATCCGGGAGCCGGCATGGCTGATAGCACCCCACACGCTCTGGACCGCGCACCCGGGGCCCTCGTCGTCGTCGGAACGCCTCGCCGGAAGGTCGACGCCACCGCCAAGGTCACCGGCGAGCTCCTGTTCGCCGACGATCTGGTGCTGCCGCGCATGCTGCACTGCAAGCTGCTCCGCGCGCGGCACCCGCACGCACGCATCGTGCGCATCGACACCGGCAGGGCGGAAGCGCATCCCGGCGTGGTGGCGGTGATGATCGGGAAGGAGCTGCCGATCCCCTTCGGCATCCTCCCCGTATCGCAGGACGAGCACGCGCTCTGCCCCGAGCGCGTGCGCTTCGTGGGCGATCCGGTGGCCGCCGTGGCCGCCGTGGACGAAGACACGGCCGCCGAAGCGTGCGACCTCATCGAGGTCGAGTACGAGACGCTTCCCTACATCGAGTCGATCGAGGATGGGATCGCCACCCCCTCCCCGCAGCTCCACGACTACGCCGACAGCGGCAACATCCACAAGGAGATCTCGCTCGAGTTTGGCGACGTGGACGGCGCGATGGCCACCGCCGATCTGGTGCGGGAGGACGTGTTCTTCTACGAGGGGAACACGCACCTCCCCATGGAGCAGCACGCCGCCGTCGCCCAATGGTCCGCCGACGGGAAGCTCACCCTCTGGAGCAGCACGCAGACGCCGCACTACGTGCACCGCGCGCTCTCCAAGGTGTTGGAGATGCCGCCGGCGCACGTGCGCGTCATCGCCACGCCGAACGGGGGCGGCTTCGGCGGCAAGTCGGACCCCTTCAGCCACGAGATCGTGGTGGCGGCGCTGGCGCGAAAGACCGGACGGCCGGTGAAGATCTGCCTGACGAGAGAGGAGGTCTTCTACTGCCACCGCGGCCGGCACCCGGTGCTCATGAAGGTGAAGACCGGAGTGAAGAAGGACGGTGCCATCGTGGCCATGGACTTCCATTCCTTCCTCGACGGCGGCGCCTACGGCTCCTACGGTGTCGCCAGCTCCTACTATACGGGCGCGCTGCAGACGGTCACCTACGAGGTGCCACACTATCGCTTCCGCGGCGCCCGCGTCTTCACCAACAAGCCACCCTGTGGACCCAAGCGCGGGCACGGCACGCCGCAGCCCCGATTCGCCCTCGAGGTACAGCTCGACAAGATCGCGGAGCAGCTCGGACTCGACCCCGCGGAGATGCGGCGCGCCCACTTGCAGCCCGCCAACTCCATCACCGCCAACTGGCTGCGCATCGGCACCATGGGGCTCGGCGCCTGCATCGACGCGGCGGTGAGGGCCAGCGGGTGGAAGGAGAAGTTCCGCAGGCTCCCCTTCGGTCGCGGCGTCGGCATCGCCTGCTCCTCCTACATCACCGGAGCCGGTCTTCCGATCTACTGGAACTCGATGCCGCACTCCGGCGTGCAGCTCAAGCTCGACCGCTCCGGTGGCGTGGCCTGCTTCTGCGGCTCGATCGACATCGGGCAGGGCTCCGAATCGGTGCTCGCCTACATCGTGGCCGAGGTGTTGGGGATCGAGCCGCTGGACATCCGTGTCGTCACGGGTGACACCGACCTCACGCCGATCGACCTCGGCTCCTACTCGTCGCGCGTGACGCTCATGACGGGGAACGCCGCCATCCAGGCCGCCGAGCGCGCCCGCGCCATCCTCGCCGAGCACGTGTCGGCCAAGATCAGCGTCCCGGCCGACCGGCTGGTGTTCGCCGGCCGCCGGGTATTCGACGCCGAGAATCCCGACCGCGGCATCGCCTTCGCCGAGGCGGTGCAGATCGCCGAGTCGCGACAGGGCTCCATCGGGACCACGGGGTCGTACACGCCCCCGCGCTCGCCGGGCCGCTACAAGGGCGCGGGCGTCGGTCCGTCCCCCGCGTACTCGTACTCGTGCGCCGTCGTGGAAGTCGAGGTCGATCCCGACACCGGCGTCGTGCGCGTCCCGAAATGCTGGATCGCGCACGACATCGGGCGCGCGATCAATCCGCTGCTCGCCATCGGGCAGGTCGAAGGCTCGGTGTACATGGGCCTCGGCGAGGCCTTGATGGAGGAGATGACGTACCGCGACAAGCAGCGGAACGTCGTGCACCACCATCCCAGCATGCTGGAGTACAAGAGCCTGACGACGCTCGAGATGTGCGACGTCGAGACGATCCTGATCGAGGAGCCCGATCCCAACGGGCCCTTCGGCGCCAAGGAGGTGGGACAGGGTCCGCTCCTTCCCCTTCCGCCCGCCGTCGTGAACGCCGTGTACGACGCGGTGGGCGTGCGCGTGGACGAGGTTCCCTGCGCGCCGCACAAGGTGCTCAAGGCGCTCAAGGACAAGATGAAGGGGAAGGAGCCGCGCTTCGGCCCCGTCGCCGTTCCCGATTACCCCTTCCCTCCCCCGGCGCGCATCCTCACTCCCGCCCAGGGAGGAAATGGACGCGAGATCGACGGGAGGGCGCATTCGGAGGTCGGCGGACCGGAAGGAGGGGAGCGAGGAGCGGCGAGCGGGAAGCGCGACCCGGTCGAGCAGGCCGGCGAAACGACCGCCGCCGCACTCGAGAGCTCCGCTCCTCGATCCCCGTTTCCCGCTCCCCGGAAGAGCAATGCTTAGGCTGCCCCGCTTCCGCTATCTCGAGCCGCGCTCGGTGGCCGACGCCATCCGGTGGCGCGCCGAGACGGGGGACGAGGCGGCATTCGTGGCGGGGGGGACCGATCTCTACCCCAACATGAAGCGCCGGCAGCAGACCCCGGCCACCGTCATCTCGTTAGGCAGGCTGGTCGAGCTGCGGCAGATCGAGGGGTCGCCGGGCACCGGGCTCACCATCGGCGCCGGCGTCACCCTGAGCGAGGTGGCACGCCATCCGCTCGTCAGGCAGCACTACCGCGCCGTGGCCCACGCGGCCGAGGTGGTGTCCACGCCGCTCCTCCGCAACATGGGGACGATCGGCGGCAACCTGCTGCTCGACACGCGCTGCAACTACTACGATCAGACCTACGAGTGGCGGAAGGCGATCGACTTCTGCATGAAGCGGGAGGGCAGCATCTGTTGGGTGGCGCCGTCGAGCCCGCGCTGCTGGGCGGTGCAGAGCTCCGATGGCGTGCCGGTGGCGGTCGCGCTCGGCGCCGAGGTGACGCTGGCCAGCGCCGCCGGGGAGCGCCGGATTCCAGCCGCCGCGCTCTACCGGAACGACGGGATCGACTACCTCACCAAGAAGCCTGACGAGCTGCTGGTCGCCTATCACCTGCCGCCGGTCGACGGGTGGAAGGCGACCTATCACAAGCTTCGGCGCCGTGACTCGTTCGACTTTCCCGTGCTCGGCGTGGCCGCTCGCCTGGAGTTTGCTACGGACGGCACGGTGAAGACGGCGCGCATCGTGCTCGGCGCCGTGGCATCGTATCCGATGGAGATGTCGGGGGCCGCCGGGGCGATCGTCGGCAAGCGTCTGGATGCGGCGACCATCGGCTCGGCGGCCGATGCCGCGTTTCGTCCCGCCAAGCCGATGGACAACACCGATCTCACGTTGGGTTGGCGGAAGGAGATGGTGCGCGTGTACGTTCAGCGCGCCTTGCAGGAGCTGAGCGACACGCCGGTCGTGTAGCTCGTGGGGACACGCTCGCGCGCCTGACGGCGGGGAGCGCACTGATGGAATCTCGGATCGCACGGCTCCAACGGGTCGCACGCTCCTTCCTGACGCTCGCGCTCCTGGCGAGCGTCGCCTGCCGCGCCGCGCCGCCCACGCGGGTCGCCAGCTCGGCTCCCAACGGCGGCTCCGCCGGCGCCTCCGATGGCGACCAGGCCCCTCGCCCGGTCGTCATCGCCGGCGCGCCGGAGAGCGCGATCTTCGAGGCGCAGCAGCGGCGCAAGGCGCTCGACGACCGCATCTTCGCCGAGCTGCTTGGCGACGAGATGCTGGTGAGCAAGGAGTCCTATTCCGCCGACGATGGTCTGCGCATCCCCATCTACGTCTTCAGCCCGCGCGACGCGGGCACGTATCCGGTGGTGGTGCTGGTCCATGGCGGCGTTCACGGCGACTTCGGCGCGGGGCACGCGGCGGCGGTACGCGCGCTGGTGGGCGAGGGATACGTGGTGGCCGCTCCCGAATATCGTGGCAGCACCGGATACGGGAAGGCGCACTTCGACGCGATCGACTACGGTGGTCTCGAGGTGGAGGATGTGATCGGCGCTCGGGCGCATCTCGGGCGGACGCTGCCGAGCGCCGACACCAGCCGCGTGCTGGTCATGGGCTGGAGTCACGGGGGATTCATCGCCCTGCACGCCGTGCTCCGCCGTCCGGAGCTGTTCCGCGCGGCGGTCGCCCACGTTCCGGTCGCCGACCTCCTGGTGCGGATGCGCATGCACGACAGCCGCTACCGCGCGATCTTCGCCGCTCAGCGCGGCTTCGGCGGCACGGTGGAGGAGAATCCGCGTCCCTACGTCGAGCGTTCTCCCATGGCCCACGCGCGTCGCCTGAAGCGGCCGGTGCTGGTGCATACCGCGGACAACGACGACGACGTGTTCATCGAGGAGAACCACAGTCTCCGCGACTCGATGGCGGTGGCCGGGATGATCGCCAACGGTCTCTACACGTACCGCGAGTACTCGAATCCGCCCGGAGGGCACTCGTTTCAGTGGGTGGACAGCTGGCAGGCGCGGGAGTCGTGGATCGAGACGATGGCGTTCGTTCGGAAGCATCTGAGCAGGTGAACTGGAGGTGGGCCGGTGGTTGCGATATATCGGGCGATATATTAAGATATATCTCCACTATATCGCCACCGAGGCATCGTATGTGTCGCAGCTACTCTTCCGGACCCTCCGCCTTCTGGGCCGGACGCGGCGGATGGGGGTTCGATCCGGCGTTCATGGGATGGCTCTGGGGAGCCCCCGGCGCCCGACGGCGCCCCGGACACTTCAGGGGCGGGCGGATGTTCGAGCAGGGGGACCTCAAGTACGTCATCCTCAGCCTGCTCGACGAAAAGCCCCGCCATGGCTACGAGATCATAAAGGAGCTCGAGGAGCGCTTTGGCGGGACGTATTCCCCGTCCCCAGGCACCGTGTATCCGACGCTCACCATGCTCGAGGACCTTGGCTACGCCAAGGTGACCCCCGAAGAGGGTGGCAAGCGGATCTACGAGATCACGCCCGAAGGGAAGGCGTACCTCGAGCAGAACCGCAACACGGTCGACGACATCTTCGAGCGTATCGCGGACTTCGGCTCCAGCTTTTTCGGCGAGCCGATGCGCCAGGTCCACCTCGCCTTCAAGGAGGTTGGCCGAGCCACGTACTCGGCTGCCCCCCGCTTCTCCCGCGACGCCGACCGCCTCCGCCGCGTGGTCGAGATCCTCGAACGGACGGCGAAGGAGATCGACGAGTTGACGAAGGAGAGCAAGTAGGGGCTCGGGATCAGGGACTCGGGATTCGCCGGCACACCCGATGACGTCGGAGCCGCCGCTCCGAATCCCGGTCCCCCGTTCCGTCATCCCGATGCTGGCAACCGGGACCCCGCGCGATAACTTTCCCCCCGTGGGTCCCTCACTGCCGCACCAATGACCGACGGTCCCGCTGCCAGCGAGCCCGCGCCGAACACCCCGGCGGGCTCCGCACCGGTGCCCGCCCCGTCCCCTCCACCACAGACGCTCGCGCACCCGGAATCTCATCCGCACGGGAAGCGGCTCCTCATCCTCGCGCTCTCCGCGCTCGGCGTCGTCTATGGTGACATCGGCACCAGCGTCCTCTACGCGCTCAAGGAGTGCTTCGGCCCCACCTACGGCGTCTCGCCCACACGCGACAACGTGGACGGCGTCCTCTCGCTCATCTTCTGGTCGCTGACCCTCGTCGTCAGCGTCAAGTACATCTACTTCATCATGCGCGCGGACAATCGCGGCGAGGGGGGCGTGCTGGCCCTGCTCGCGCTCGTCCAGCAGCAGCGACGGGCGACGATGTCCACGCGCGGGATGAAGCTGCTCATCGGAGTCGGGCTCTTCGGCTCGGCGCTGCTCTACGGCGACGGCGTCATCACGCCGGCGATCTCGGTGCTGGGCGCGATGGAAGGCATCGCCGTCAGGCAGCCGCAGCTCACGACGTGGGTGCCCTACATCAGTTGCGCCATCATCGTGGCCCTCTTCTCGATTCAGAAGTACGGCACGGCCAGGGTCGGCGGCGTCCTCGGACCGATCACGCTCACCTGGTTCCTGGCCATCGGGACGCTGGGCCTCATCGAGATCGTGCACGTCCCGGAGATCCTGCTCGCCATCAACCCCTGGTACGGTCTCAAGTTTTTCCTGGAGAACGGCACCGTCGCCTTCACCATTCTGGGCGCCGTCGTGCTGGTCATCACCGGCGCCGAGGCGCTCTACGCCGACATGGGGCATTTTGGGCGGCGTCCCATCCGCGTCGCCTGGTACGCGCTGGTCTTCCCCGCGCTGCTGCTCAACTACTTCGGCCAGGGCGCGCTCCTGCTGCGCGATCCCTCGGCCGCCGACAACCCCTTCTATCGGATGGTGCCGGAGCCGCTGCTCTATCCGATGGTCGGCCTGGCGACGCTGGCCGCCGTCATCGCCTCGCAGGCGCTCATCTCCGGCGCCTTCTCCCTCACTCGTCAGGCGATGCAGCTCGGCTACACGCCGCGGGTGAGCGTCCAGCACACCTCGGCGCGCGAGGCGGGGCAGATCTACATCCGCGAGGTGAACATCGTCCTCGCGATCCTCTGCATCGTGCTCGTCCTCTGGGCCCGCGACACCACCAAGCTGGCCGGCATGTACGGCGTGGCCGTCACCGGCACGATGGCGATCACCACCATTCTGTTCTACGTGGTGGCTCGCTATCAGTGGAACTGGAAGCCGTGGGCGGCCACGCTCTTCCTGGTCGGCTTCCTCGCGATCGACCTCTCGTTCGCCGCCGCGAACCTGCTCAAGATCGAGCACGGCGGCTGGTTCCCGATCGCGCTGGCGGCAGTGATCTACGTCATGATGTCGACCTGGAAGCGCGGGCGAGAGATGCTCCGCTACATCCTGCGCCAGTCGAGCTTGCCGCTCGAGCTCTTCCTGGCCGACATCGCGCGGCAGCGTCCGTCGCGCGTGCCCGGCACCTCCGTGTTCATGACCTCCGAGGCCGAGGGCGCTCCGGTGGTGCTGCTGCACCATCTCAAGCACAACAAGGTGCTCCACGAGCGCGTGCTGCTGCTTTCGGTCGTCACCGCCGAGGTGCCGGAGATCGCCGCGGTGGAGCGTGCGAAGGTGGAGGAGCTGGGGCACGGATTCTATCGCGTGACGGCGCGCTACGGCTTCATGCAATCTCCCGACGTGCCGGAGATCATGCAGGTGTGCGAGCAGGCCGGCATCAGCGTTCGCCCCGGCGAGACGAGCTACTACCTCGGCCGTGAGCGATTGATCGTGCGCAAGGACCGCCGCGGCTCCGTCCAGCACGCGCCCGGCCAGCCGAAGCCGCCCAAACCCCTCAGCCGCTGGCGCAAGAAGCTGTTCGTCTTCATGTCCCGCAACGCCCGCTCGGCCACGGAGTTCTTCAACATCCCGCCGAACAGAGTGGTCGAGCTCGGGGCGCAGATAGAGTTCTAAGCGATCGGGAATCGGGAATCGGGAATCGGGAATCGGGATACGGACTGGGCATCGGGGCGACTTGGGAATCGGCCCTCCTGTTTCCTGATCCCTGTTCCCTCATCTCTGATCCCCACCGACTTGCCGCCTCCACCCCCACTCGGCACCTTACCCGGCGCCAACGCCGGTTCCTCCCTCCTCCTCCCTCCCTTTTCATGCGTCTCGTCCTGACCCTTCTCGTCCTCTTCGCCTGGCCGTCCACCGTTCCGGCACAGCGTCTCACGCCGCGCGATTCGATTCGGGACGACCGGGCGTTCTCCTTTTACGATCGCGGACCCTACCGCGCGGGAGTGCCGCGGCCGGAGTCGATACTCGGCTTCGACGTCGGCGAGATGCAGACGCAATTCCTGATGCAGGAGCGCGTCCTGCTCGCCATCGCCGAGGCGGCCAAGGACCGCATCCGCGTGGAGCAGATTGGGTCGACGTACGAGGGGCGGCCGATGCGGCTCTTCATCATCTCGTCGCCGGAGAACATGCAGCGGCTCGATGCCATCCGCGCCGATCTCGATCGGCTCGCCGATCCGCGCACCCTCACGGCCGCCGAACGTGACGCGCTCGTCGCCCGCACTCCGGCGGTGGTGATGATCAACGAATCGGTGCACGGGAACGAATCCCCCGGTTTCGAGACGGCGATGCAGACGCTGTATCAGCTCGCCGCCAGCGAGGAGCCCGCCACCGTCGATGCGCTCCGCAACGTCATCGTCGTGCTCAATCCCAGCACCAATCCGGACGGACACGAGCGCTTCGCGGTATGGTACAACTCCATGCTCGTGGGGAGTCCGGAGCCGTTCGCCATGGAGCACGACGAGCCGTGGAGCATCCAGGGGCGGTACAACCACTACCGCTTCGACATGAACCGCGACGTGATGACCACCACGCAGCGCGAGGCACAGGCGCTCGTGCGCGCCATGCTGCGCTGGCGCCCCATGGTGGCCATCGATCAGCACGGTCAGACCACCAACTACTTCTTCCCGCCCACCGCGTCTCCGCTCAATCCCAATCTCGGCGCCGACTTCGTGCGGTGGATGGACATCTACGGCCGGGGGAACGCGGCCGCGTTCGACAAGCACGGCTGGATGTACTACTCGCGCGACATCTTCGACTTCTGGGGCCCGTTCTACTGGGACACCTGGCCGTCGCTCACCGGCGCCATCGGGATGACGTACGAGACCGATGGCGGCGGCTGGAAGGGCGTGCTCTACCGCCGCGAGGATGGCACACTGCTCTCGTTTCGCGACGGGATCGCCAAGCACTACACCTCCGCGCTCGCCACCATCGAGACGACCGCGCAGCGACGCGCCGAGCGCGTGCGAGATTGGGCGGCCTACCGGCAGTCGGCCATCGATGCCGGGCGCACCGGTGCGATGCGTCGCGTCGTGCTCCTTGCCGGCAAGGACCCGGGACGCGCCGCCGAGCTCGTGTCCACGCTCCTCCGGGCCGGCATCGAAGTGCGCCGCACCAGCGCCCCGTACTCGGCCGCTCGCGCGCACGCGTATGCCGATGACGCTACCGGCAGCAGGCGCTTCGACGCCGGTGCGTACGTGATCGATCTGGCGCAGCCGCAGGGCAAGCTGGCCCGCGCGTTTCTCGAGCCCAACCCGGTGATGGACACCGCCTTCATCCGGAGCCAGCTCGAGAAGTTCCGCCGCAACATGCGACGCGGACAGAACGTCTCGCGCGAAGGGTACGAGTTCTACGACGTCACCGCCTGGGCGCTCCCCGTCACCTTCGGCGTGGAAGCGTACTGGACCGAGGACGCCGCGCCAGTGGCGGGCGAGCTGCTCACGCTGCCGGCCGAGGAGCCGTCGCTCCCGCGCGCGCAGCAGGCGCCACGCCGAATGGGCGGCGAGTTGCTGGCCGTCGACATCCCCGGCGGCATCGTCGCCGGCCGGCCCGCGCGCTCGGCGTACATCTTCTCTCCCGAGGCGAGCGGCGCGCCGCGCCTGGCCTATCAACTGTTGGCGGAAGGCTATCGCGTGGCCGTGTCCGAGCGCCCGCTCGAGGCGGGCGGAGCGCGCTGGCCGCGCGGGGCGTACGTCGTGCGCGTGACGCGCAACGACACGTCGCTGGCCACGCGGCTCGACGCGCTGGCACGGGAGAGCGGCGTCGAGGTGACGGGCGTGAGCACGGCGTTCACCGACGCCGGCCAGTACGGCATAGGGTCCGAGGCGGTGACGTCGCTCACCGAGCCGCGCATCGCGCTGGTGGGAGACGAGGGGGTGAGCCAGACGGGCTACGGCGCCATCTGGTGGTCGCTGGAGCGCCGCTACGGGATCAAGTTCACCCCCGTCGCGCTCGGCTGGCTCCCGTTCGGCGATCTGTCGCGCTTCAACGTGATCATCGTGCCCGACGCCTCGTCGGGCACGATGAACCGCTTGTTAGGCAAGGAGGGGGCGGATCGTCTCCGCACGTGGGTCCAGCAGGGCGGAACGCTGATCACGATGGGGGGCGCCACCACCTGGGCGACGCGCGACAACGTGAACCTCACGAGCGCGCGCACGGTCGGCGGCGATGCCGGCGACACCACCGCCAAGGCCGCGCCCAAGGACACCGCCGGCGAGCGTCGTCAGGCGACGGAGCGCGCGCAGGCCGACGACCTTCTTCCGGTCACCAGCCCCTCGGCCACCAACGACTCCCCCGCGCCGCTCCCCGGAAGCCACTTCGACGTGGCGCTCGACCGCACGCACTGGCTCACCCACGGCCTCGAGCAGGCGCGCGTCACCGTGATGCTCGACGGTGGGACCTTCTACAAGCTCTCGAAGGATGGCTCCAACGTGGGGGTCTTCCCCTCCACCGGGAAGCTTCACCGCGCCGGCTGGGTGTGGCCCGACAACACCGAGCGTTTGATGCGCGGCACCGCCTTCCTGATCGAGGAGCCTGTGGGGGGTGGTCACGTCATCCTCTTCGCCAACGAGCCGATGTTCCGCGGATGGTGGCGGGCGCTCGACAAGCTCGTCCTCAACGCGATCGTCCTCGGACCCGCCTTCTGACGTCGGCCGCGACGATGGCCGCCGCACGATCCGGCGGCCATCGTCCGCCGCGGCTCACTGCGTGCCGACGGCGCGCTGGGTCTGGCGCGCCAGCTCGAGATGCTGGGCGAAGTTGGGACGCACCGCGGTGAGCAACGCCTTGAGCTCCGCGTTCTGCGCGCCGGGAATGAGCGTCTGGTCCAGCGCGTCGAGCACGGCCTGGTGATACGCCACCTCGCGCGCGGTGTACGCGCGATCGAAGTCCGCGCCGCTCCGACCTTCGAGGTCGGCACGCGCCGTCTGCGCGCCCTGCTGGAGCGAGCGGCTGACGTCGTTGTCTTCCGGGGTGACGCCGAGCTTCTGGGCGAGCGCCACCGCCTGCTTGTTCACCGCGCCGTGATCGCGGATCATCGTCTGCGCGAAGCTCTTCACCTGGGCGTGCTGACCCTTGGTCCGCGCCAGCTCGCCGGTGGCGCTGTCGATCGAGTTGGCGGTGACCGCCACGTGCGCGATCTGCGCGTCGTTCAGCGCGGGAGCGGCGGCGGGTGACGCGGCCGGTGTCGCCGGCGCCGCGACCGCCGTGGTATCGGTTGCGGCATCGCCTCCGGGCCTGCACGCGGCCGAGAACAGGATGACGACGAGGAGCGCGGACGAGCGTCTGGCGCCGCGCGCGTACGAGTTCATTGGTGACATGGTCTCATCTTCCGCTGAGGTGAAGTCCGCGACGCCCATCGTTCGCGGTCAGAGGGACTTCAGGTAGCTCACGAGGTCGGCTCGCTGCTCGGCCGACAGTTGCAGCTTGCGCACTCCGTCGTAGTGCTCGACGACCGCCTCCAGCGTGCCCGCTCTCCCATCGTGGAAGTACGGCGGATGCTGCCACAGTCCGCGCAGCGGCGTGGTCCGATACGCCCTGGTGGCGGTGCGCGCGGCGTACGCGCCGTCCATGCCGGTCTCCGATGGTTGGTGCAGCTTTCCGGCGTTGTTGTCCGTGTTGTTACCACCGACGTGACAGCTCGAGCACGCGCGGTCGAACACCGCGCGCCCTCGCGCCGCCGCCGCGGCATCGAAGCTCCCCGTCGGTGGCGACGGGCTCCGCAGGCTGTGCTGATAGGCGCGAAGCGCCGCCAGCTTCGGCGTCACCAGATCCGGCGACTGACGGACATCGATGCCGAGCCGCGGATCGGAGAAGTTCCCCTGCCCATGCATCTGCGTGACGGCAACGTACGCGTTCCAGTACGAGATCGGTCCTTCGGCCGTGTACGTTTCGTTCTTCACGTCGGCCAGACCGTACGCCGGCGGAAGCACCAGCGGCGTGTTCTTTCCGTCGATGCTGAAGCGCGGGTCGTACTTGCCGGGACCCCAGCTCTCGTACACCGCCTTCTGTGCCGGCGTGATCGCCGGCGACAGCGCGATGATCGCGCCGACATTGAGGTCACGATTCGGCCACCCATCGAGCCGGCGGCCGATCCCCGGCGCGAACGAATCGTCCACCGTGGAATGACAGAGCGCGCAGGTGATGCCGAGCCGCGTCAACGTGTCCCTGCCGTTCACGGTGGCGACGGTGCCGCGGAGTCCGACTACGGCGTTCAGCTTGAGGAGCGCCAGCGTGGTGGTGGGGCTGTTCAGATCCACCTGTCCGCTCTTGATGGCGGTGGCGACGTCAGGCGGAATCGCCTCGGCGTCCACCTTCAACCCCACCTGGAGCGCGGCCGTCGGACTCACCGACTTCTGGACCACCTCGTGCATTCGAGCGGTATCAGTCCAGAACTTCTCATCCCCGAACGTCTCGAACCGGAAGATCCGCTGCCCTTCCTGAAGCAGATCAGCCGAGCCAGCATTCGGCACCTCGAATCCAGTCGGCGAGGAGGTCGAGGCGGGCCGTGAGGGACCGCATGCGGCGATCGCGCCGCTGGTCACGAGCAGAAGCACGAACACGACCGGCGCGAAGGACCTGGACTGGCTTTGCGCCGTGGGTATCACTGGTGCACGATTCATGGGCCCGCCTCCCGGTTCCGTCACCAACGTTCCTGGCGATAGTTCATATCTTAATGGAATATATGCAAGAACCTCACCGTGGGCCGACCGGGACCCCGCATGGATGGCATCGATGACGGGTTCGCCCTTCGAGCCGCGCACTCGCACCAGAGAGCGGATCCTGACCGCCCTCCGCCGCGCGTCGCTCACCGCCAACGAGCTCGCGGCTCGGCTCGGCCTCACCCACAACGCCGTCCGAATGCACCTGGCGCTGCTCCAGCGCGAGGGGATGGTCCGGGAGCGCAGCCTTCAGCGAAGCGGTGGCCGGCCCGCGATGGTGTACGAGGTCGCTCCTGCCGCCGACGTCCTGTTCTCCAGGGCATACGTGCCCTTCGTCGCCCAGCTCATGCGCGTGCTTCAGGAACGGCTGGGACAGGAGGAGCTCGACAGCCTCATGCACACGGTCGGTCGCCGGCTGGCGGCCAACTGGCGGCCGCTTCAGGGGGACCTCCCCACGCGGCTCAAGGCGGCGTCGGCGTTGCTCGAGGAGCTGGGGGCGCTGAACGACGTGGAGGAGGGAGAGGACGGCTACGTGATTCGCGGGAGCGGCTGCCTGCTGGCGGCTGCCGTCCACGGTCGCCCCGAAGTATGCCGCAGCATCGAGACGCTGCTGGCCGAGCTCCTCGAGGTGGGCGTGCGCGAGTGTTGCGAGCGAGGGGAGCGGCCGCGCTGCTGCTTCGAGATAGAGGCGCAGGGGCGGCAACCGTCGCCGCCGGCCTCGCGCTGATTCCGAAACGGCGAACGCCGGCGCGGCCATGCTGGCCCGCGCCGGCGTTCGTACTTCCCGCGGTCCCCCTTATCTGGAGCGCGGAATCTTCACCTCGGTGCGCTCGCCGCGGCGGAGCACTACCACCGTGTTGTCGCGGCGCGCGTCGAAGCTGAACGTCGCCTCGTCCTTCGAGCGCACGCTCTTGCCGTTCACGCTGAGCAGCACATCACCGGGGCGGACCCCCTCCCACGGCGACTCCGCGTCGAGCACCAGCAGACCGCGCTCGCTCTCCTCGCCGAAGTACTCGGCCAGATCGCCGCTCACCTTGGTGACGCGGAGCCCCGGCACCGAGAGCGTGTACGTCTCGCCGCTCCCGCCGACGGAGGAGACGCCATCCCAATCCGCGTCAGGCACCAGCAACTGCGACGCCTGAGCACCGTAGGTATTGCGGAGTCGCCGCTGTGCATCCTGCAGCTTCCGCGTGGTCTCGAGCTGCTCCTTCTGCATCGTCTGGAGTTGCTTGCGAAGCAGCTCCTCGCGATCGGCTTGCGAGGCCTCGAGCGCCTCGCGCGCCGCGCTCGTCGCGCGCTCGATCTCGAGCCGGTCGAGGTCGGTCAGCGGACCATCGAGCTGGAAGCTGCGCATCCTCGGCAAGGGCGGGATGGGCGGAACCGGCGGGACCGGCGGTATGGGCGCCCATGCTTCCGCACCGAACAACCGGAAGCGGCGGTTCCCCGTCTCGCCGTAGACGTCCTCGGCTTTCTCGGTCTTGAGCTGCACCGTCTTCCACTGGCCGGCGGCGTACACGCGCAGCTCCACGTTGTCACCGACCTTGAGCTTCCTGAGCTCGCGCGAGAACCGGCTGCGACGCGCGTCGGCCACTCCCGGATCACCGGCGTCTTCGCCCGACACGCGGAGATTCACGCCGTTGATCGCGGCGATGCGATTCCCTTCCTCGAGCCCGGCCTTCTCCGCCGGTCCGTTCTCCTGGATCGTGACGACGAGGACGCCGAGCGTGTCTCGCCGGCTTCCGTTGCCGCCGAGCGTGAGGCCGACCACCGGACGCTCATCTTCGTCGTCGTGCAGCTCGCGCATGGCGCGCCGGCGGCCGGCATTCAGCTCCACGGCCTCGATCGTCTTCACCTTCACGTCGCGGACGCGACCGTCGGCGTAGATCTTGAGCGTCACCTCGTCGCCGGCGTTTACCTTGCGAAGCTCGCGAACGAGACGGCGCGTCATGACGCCGTCCATGTCATCCTCGCCGGCGTCGGCGGCGGAGATGCGCAGGCTGACGCCGTTCACCGCCTGAATGCGGTTGCCTTCCTCGATCCCGGCTTTCTCGGCGGGGCCGCCGGGTGTGACGCTCGAAACCAGGAGGCCAAGCGTGTCGCGCTTGCCGCCCGAGTGCGTGTTGACGCCGATGACCGGCCGATCATCGTCGAGGGTCATGACGCGCGCGCGTGGAGTGCGCTCGATGCGCACCTGGGCATCGGCAATGGATGTCAAAGCGCCGATGGCGAGTGCGCCGAGCAGGATGGTGGGGGCTCGCATGTAGACCTCGAGTGCTGGTGTGTCGTCGGGTTGTACCATTGAGTCACGTCAGCCCCCCGGGAGGGTTGCTTCACCGTCCCTCCGAGATTGCCGGGGCCCGCCCATCCGCGATCGGCACGCCCCTCCCGACGCCGGATGACCGGCGTCAGGGAGGTGTGAAGGCGACGTCGAAACAGTTGCCGCCAGCCGCCTTGCCGCGCACCTTCCCGCTCCGTCCGTCGACCCCAGGCACATCCTTCAATGAAGCCAGCGTTCAAGCCCTCCTACCCGACGGCGGCCATCGCCTCGGCCGTCATCCTCGCTCTCTACGTGGCCACGCTGGGCCCATCCACGGCTCAGTGGGACACCAGCGAGTACATCGCCGTGGCTCATGTGCTCGGGCTGCCGCATCCGCCGGGGAACCCGCTGTTCGTGCTCCTCGGCAAGGTGTTCACGCTCCTACCGATCGCGCCCACGATCGCCATGCGCGTGAATCTCCTGGCCGCCGTCTCGAGCGCGCTCGCCGCCGGATTCTGGTTTCTGGTGACCGAGCGCGTGCTGTGGGGGTGGGTCGAGTGCGCGTGGCGGCGTCGCGCCGGTGCCGCCGCGGCGGCGGTGATCGGCGCCACGACGTTCACCGTCTGGAGCCAGTCGGTGGTGAACGAGAAGGTGTACACCGTATCGCTGGTGGGTTTGGCGCTCGTCTCCTGGTTGACCATACGGTGGCTCGACGATCCGGATTCGCCGCGCGCCGATCGGATTCTGGTTCTGATCGCCTATCTGCTTGGGCTCGGCTATGCCAACCACATGGCCGGGCTGTTGGCCGCGCCGGCGGTGGCCGCGGCGGTCTTGTCGCGACGTCCGACCGTGCTCCGGCGCAAGCGTGTGCTCGTCGCCTGCGCGGCGGCGCTGGTGTTCGGCGCCACGCCCTTCCTCATGGAGCCCATTCGCGCGGCGCACTTCCCTCCCATCAACGAGGGGGAGCCCACCGCCTGCGTGGAGAAGCTGGAGCTCTCCTGCACGCTCAGCGCGACCACCTACCGGCGTCTCAAGGACAACATCGACCGCGTGCAATACGGCAAGCCGCCGCTCCTCGAGCGTCAGGCGCCCTTCACGGCGCAGGTGGGGATGTGGCTGCTGTACTTCAAGTGGCAGTGGCTGCGCGACGCCGACGGCAGGCAGCCGCTGGCGCAGTCGGCGTTGGCCGCGCTCTTTCTCGCGCTCGGCGCGCTGGGCGGCGTGGTGCACTGGCGCCGTGACCGGCGCACCTTCTGGTACGTGGCGCCACTCATGGGCTCGGTCACGCTGGCGCTCATCTACTACATGAACTTCAAGTACGGCGCCTCGCAGGCCCCCGCGTTAGGCGACGCGGTGGCACGCGAGGTCCGCGACCGCGACTACTTTTTCATCTGGAGCTTCTCGGCGTGGGGGATCTGGGCCGCGCTCGGCCTGGTGGCGGTCTGGGGCACGACCGCGGAGGCCATCGGTCGCGCCGGCCCGAAGCGCCTGACGAGCGCGCGGTGGGCGTTGGCCGCTCCCGTGCTGGCGCTGGCGTTCGTGCCGCTGGCCGGCAACTTCACCGCGGCCGACCGGCGGGGCGACCACACCGTGCGCGAGTACGCGCGCGACCTCCTCAATTCAGTGGAGCCGTACGGCGTGATCTTCACCGGTGGGGACAACGACACCTTCCCCCTCTGGTACATGCAGGAGGTGGAGGGGGTGCGTCGCGACGTGACGGTGCTGGTCACGTCGTACCTGGGACTCGACTGGTACGCCCGGCAGCTCATCCGCCAGCGGGTGCGGCCTTACGACGCCTCGAGCGGTCCGGGTATCTACCGGGCGGGCCCGTGGATGCCGCCCACGCGCCCGGTGCTGGCGATGACGATGGGCGAGGCCGACTCCGTCCCCGACTACGTGATGCTCCGCGAGCCGCAGCGCTTCGTGCACGATTCGCTGGTGGCGGAGATCGAGCCCGGCGTGCTGACGCGCGACCAGCTTCTGGTGTTGCGCGCCATCCGCGACTCGTCAGGCGAGCGCCCGATCTACTTCAGCCGCGGCGCGGGCGACTACCCCTTCCGCATCGGGCTCGGCCCTTATCTCGTGACGCA
>DATFFZ010000172.1:0-16934 GCA_035249845.1 Gemmatimonadaceae bacterium | reverse complement strand
CGCTACGCTCGGCGGCGGCCGCACGCGGTTCGCTCACGTCGTCCGAGCTGTCCCGCTACGCCGAGCGCGACAGGGCGCGCGGCCGGCGCTGCACGGCGCCCGAGCGTGGTGTGGTGTTGGGCATCGACGCGAGGGGCTGTCTGCTGGTGGAGACGGAGGCGGGAGTGACGGCGGTGCGGAGCGGGTCGTTGCGGCTCGAGGGGGAAGTGGCGTGAGGCTGCGTCGCGCGCTAACCCGCAGCTCACACGGCAGTTGAGCTCAGCATCGTAGATATTTCTCTCTCAATAAGTTACGCCTACAGGCGTTCTCGCCCTCCAGGGCTTGACGCGGCGGCCGGGCGCGCGTATGTTCTTCATGTTAGCACTCATGCAAGCGGAGTGCTAACATGCGTTCCATTTCGTTCGGAGCCACTGAACCACCCTGTAGGGAGGAGTGCAAGGCATGGCCACCAAGAGTGCCGCCGCGGTGAAGGTCAACCCGCTGGCCGATCGCGTCGTCGTCAAGCCGCTCGAAGAGTCCGAGCAGATGCGCGGAGGGCTCTACATCCCCGATACCGCCAAGGAAAAGCCGCAGCAGGGCGAAATCGTCGCCGTCGGCCCGGGACGCTTCGAGAAGGACAAGCGCGTTCCGATGGATGTGAAGGTCGGCGACAAGGTGCTGTACGGAAAGTATAGCGGCACCGAGGTCACGCTCGACGGCGAGCAGTACCTCATCCTGCGCGAGTCCGATGTGCTCGCGGTCATCAACTGACTCTCCCAGACCGAAGGATTCTGAGACATGGCTAGCAAGGAACTCCATTTCAACGTCGACGCCCGGAACGCGCTCAAGCGCGGCGTCGATCAGCTCGCCGAGGCGGTGAAGGTCACCCTCGGCCCCAAGGGCAGAAACGTCGTCATCGACAAGAAGTTCGGCGCGCCGACGATCACCAAGGATGGCGTCACCGTGGCCAAGGAGATCGAGCTCGCCGATCCGCTCGAGAACATGGGCGCCCAGATGGTGAAGGAGGTCGCCACCAAGACGTCCGATCTCGCCGGCGACGGCACCACCACCGCCACCGTGCTCGCTCAGGCGATCTTCCGCGAGGGGCTCAAGAACGTGACCGCCGGCGTGAACCCGATGGCGCTCAAGCGCGGCATCGACAAGGCGGTGAACGCGGTGGTCGAGGAGCTGCGCAAGCTCAGCGTGCCCACCGCCGGGAAGAAGGAGATCGCCCAGGTGGGCGCCATCTCCGCCAACAACGACAAGGAGATCGGCGACCTCATCGCCGAGGCGATGGAAAAGGTCGGCAAGGATGGCGTCATCACGGTGGAGGAGGCGCGTGGTCTCGAGACGACGCTGGAGACGGTCGACGGCATGCAGTTCGACCGCGGCTACCTCTCCCCGTACTTCGTCACCGACCCGGAGAAGATGGAGGCGGTGCTCGAGGACGGGTACATCCTGATCCACGACAAGAAGATCTCCACCATGAAGGACCTCCTGCCGATCCTCGAGAAGGTCGCGCAGATGGGTCGTCCTCTGCTGATCATCGCCGAGGATGTGGAAGGTGAGGCGCTCGCCACGCTGGTGGTGAACAAGCTCCGCGGCACGCTGCGTGTCGTGGCGGTGAAGGCGCCCGGCTTCGGCGATCGCCGCAAGGCGATGCTCCAGGACATCGCGGTCCTCACCGGTGGCAACGTCATCAGCGAGGAAGTGGGCTTCAAGCTCGAGAACGCGGTGATCAACGACCTCGGCCGTGCCAAGCGCATCGTGGTCGACAAGGACAACACCACGCTCATCGACGGCGCCGGCGACGAGAAGGCGATCCAGGGTCGCGTGGCGGAGATCCGCGTGGCGATCGACAAGTCCACGTCGGACTACGACAAGGAGAAGCTCCAGGAGCGTCTGGCGAAGCTGGCCGGCGGTGTGGCGGTCATCAACGTCGGTGCCGCCACCGAGAGCGAGATGAAGGAGAAGAAGGCTCGCGTCGAGGACGCGCTGCACGCCACCCGCGCGGCGGTCGAGGAAGGGATCGTCCCCGGCGGCGGCGTGGCACTGGTGCGCTCGCAGAAGGCGCTCAAGAGCCTCAAGTTCGATGACAGCGACGAGCAGACCGGTGCCGAGATCGTGCGTCGCGCGGTCGAGGAGCCGATGCGGATGATCGTTCAGAACGCCGGCGGCGAGGGCTCCATCGTCGTCGAGAAGATCCGCTCGTCGAAGGACGACAAGTACGGCTACAACGCGCTGACGGACACCTACGAGGACCTGGTGGCCGCCGGCGTGATCGACCCCACCAAGGTGACGCGCACGGCGCTCCAGAACGCCGCGTCGATCGCCGGCCTTCTGCTCACGACCGAAGCCATCGTCGTCGAGAAGAAGGAGGACAGGCCCGCCATGCCGGCGGGTGGACCGGGTGGCGGCATGGGCGGGATGTACTAGCCGCGCGCGGTTCGAGTAGCTGAAGTGAAGCGGGGTCCGGCGATGCCGGGCCCCGCGTTGCTTTTCTATTACTGGCGGAGAAACGTCTTCCCGCCGGCCTCGATCCGCTTCCCGTCGGTGACGTAGTCGAACGACAGTCTCCCCTTGGTGCCGGTCATGATGAGCGTCGTTCCGATCACCGTGTACGTCCCCTGATCGGAATCGCTCGTCGCCCGGCCGGCGCCCCCGCTCGGCACGCTCACGCTCACCGAGCTCTCGGAGCGCCACTGGTACTGCCCGCGGCCGTCGAAGGACACCACCTCCTCGTGGCTGTGCGAGCTACCACCCGTGATCACGCTCGTGTTCGACGGTCCCGCGTAGTGCATCCAGCTCCCGGCGAGCGCCGCGATGGCTTGCTGGTTCACCGTGGGCGCCGATGCGTGCACGCTGGCGGCGACGCGCTCGAGCGTGGCGCGCAGCGACTCGAACTGCTCGGGCGTCGTCATGGCCAGAAGGTTCACCCCCGAGCCGTGGGGGGTCAGCATCGTGATGAAGCGTGACTCCACCACCCGCCCCGACTGGTCCTGGCTGCGATACGTGGTGAGGGTGGCCCGCAGGCCGGCGATCGTCGTCGACGCGGGGGGCGCCTCCGGCACCGCGGTCACGCCGAGCGACTGGAAGAACGCCGAGAGATCGGCCAGCGCCTCGTCCGGAGTTCGGTACGCGCCAGCGCCCACGAAGATCACCCCCGCCGACGTGGTGGACGCCAGCGTATGCACGCGCCCGACGGCCTGGGCCACGCTCCACCCGGACGGGACCTCGTAGGAGACGTTCCATCCGGGAAAGTTGCTCTGGCCGGCGGCGGTGACCACGAGCAGGGGTAGCGACAGCAGTGCGGCGGCAAACGCGGCGCGCATGCGTTCTCCTCGAAGGAGTGACGGGAACTCCGCGGGAACATGCCGAGGGAACCGCGGCGCCGCCAGCGCGGGGGGCGCGTCTACAGCGACAACGCGAGCTGCGTGCTTCCCGCGCCCGGCACCGAGCCGGGGCCGAAGGGCCCCACCACCTCTCGCTGCGCCGACGCGGTCACCCGTCCCCGGAACAGGGTGCGCCGGAGCGACCATTTCATCGCCTTCGTGGCGAGCGCGGGATCGTTGTTGATCTCGCTCAGGTGCGCGAGCACCACGTCGCCGAGCGACCGATGCGTGCACTCGCTGGCGAGCTCACCCGCGGCGTGGTTGCTGAGGTGGCCCGTCCGGCTGGCGATGCGCTGCTGGAGATACCATGGGTACGGTCCGGTGCGGAGCATCCCCTCGTCGTGATTGGACTCGAGGAGGAGGACATCGAGCTGCGTCAGCGCGCGCCGCACCGGCGACGTGGCGCAGCCGAGATCGTAGGCGATCCCGATGCGCGCGCCGCTGGCGCGCGCCGTCGCCACCAGCGCGATCGGGTCCGCCGCGTCATGCGAGCTCCCGACGGTGAGCAGATCGAGCCAGGTGAAGTGGAGCGTGGCGCCCGCCGTGAATGCCTGCGTGTGCGCGTCGGCGAGATCATCGCAGGCGCCGATCGTGCCTCTCGTGGCGTGCAGCTTCCACCCGTAGCGCTTGGCGCCGGCGGCGGCGCCGCGCACGTGGTCGGTGTGCTCGTGCGTGATCACCACGCCCTCGAGGGACTCCGGCGCCACGCCGATCGCGCGCATCCGCTTGGCGATGGTGCCGGCGGCGAAGCCGGCATCGATCAGCACGCGCGACTCGCCGCACTCCAGGAGCACGGCGTTCCCCCGGCTTCCGCTTCCCAGCACCCACATTCTCATCGACTGCTCCTGCGTCCCACTTCGTGCGCGAGAGCCAGCTGCCGCCGCGCGCGCGCATCCAGCGTCACCTGCCGGCGCGCCATCGCGCGCTCGGCGATCTCCAGGAATTTGTCCACGCGGTACTCGCTCAGGGAATCCCCCTCGCCCCAGGAGAACGGCGCCACGTACTTCGGCGGCATGGCGCTCCCATACACGTTGGCGCCGGCCCCGATCACGGTGCCGGTGGTCAGCCGCATGCCGATTCCGGTCTTCACGTGATCACCGAAGAAGGTGCCGAGCTTGAGCGTCCCACTGTCGCGCGTCCCCTCGGGCGTCCACAACGTCACCGTGCCGTACGTGTTCTTGAGATTGCTGGTGATCGTCCCCGCGCCGAGGTTCACCCACCGGCCGAGATACGAATGACCGACGAAGCCATCGTGCGCCTTGTTGGAGTGGCCGAGCACCACCGACTCGCTGATCTCGCCGCGGACGTACGAGTCTTCGCCGATGGCGCACCCGTGCACGCGGTCTCCCAGAATCACCGCCCCCGACGCGACGGCGCAGGGGCCGACCAGCCGCGTGAAGGCGCGCACCGTGGCGCCGCGCCTGACGAGCACCGGACCGGCGCTCACGTCCAGCACCACCTGCGGCTCCACCGCGGCGCCGCGCTCGATGTAGACGTCTCCGTCACCGATCACCGACACGTGCGCCGGCGTCTCGCACTGGAGTGATGGCCCCATCGCCGACACGTCCTCGCGGAGCTGCGTCAGGAGACCGGTGATGAGCTCCCACACCTCGTCTACCCACCGCCCCGGGATCTCGGCGGTTCGGCTCCCGCGAACGGAGAGCGACTCCAGGGTGACGGTGCCGTCGCCCAACTCCTCCATGGTGACGTCGCGCGCGAGGCGCAGCGCCGCCACGCGGCCGTCGCACACGAAGACATCCGCGTCAGGGGCCCGCCAGGCGACCGGCACCACGCACCGTGCGTTGGCCAGGATCGCCGACGCCGGCAGGGGCTCACCGGCCGCCGGTGGGGCGTCGCTCTCGGCGAAATCCGCCAGGTGCGGGGCACCGGAAAAGCCCGCGGCCCGCGTGCCGAACGCCAGCTCCCATCGTTGCCTGACGACCATCGCCCCCGCGCGGAGCTCCGACGCCGGACGCGTGAGCGCGAAGGGCGCGAAGGCGCGCGCGCGCGCATCATCGTACAGGTAAAGCGCGGTCATTCCCGATCGCGCACCGCGGAGGGAAGGGCATCGAGCATCGTCTTGAGGTCCGCCGCCCGGTCGAGCGTGGTCACCAGCGTCAGGCCCGGGCGAGAGACGACCACCAGCTCGTTCACCCCGTACAGTACCACGCTCCCCCCTTCGGCGTGCACCACGTTGTCGCGCGCCGCCACGGCGTGCACCGCGCCCGCCAGCGCGTTTCCCGCGTCGTCGCGCGCGCGCACGCGCTGGAGCGCCGCCCACGTTCCCACATCATCCCAGCCGAAGTCGCCCGGGAGTACCAGCACCGAGCCGCTGCGCTCCAACACCGCGTGGTCCACCGAGATCGCCGTCACGCCGGCGAAGAACGCGGCCACGTCACCGCGCTCCAGCGCGGGAAGCGCCGGCGTCACCTCACGCGCGTGCGCGCGCACCTCGCGAAGGAAGTCTCCCACCCGCCACACGAAGATCCCCGAATTCCAGAGATACCCTTCGCCCACCATCTGCTGGGCGCGCGCGCGATCGGGCTTCTCCACGAAGCGCGCCACCTTCCGCGCGCCATCCACCGCCTCCCCGGGTTGGATGTACCCGAAGCCCGGATCGGGACGCGACGGCACGACCCCGACGGTCACCAGGACGTGCCGAGCCTCCGCCACCTCGGCCGCGCGCGCGAGCGTTCGCCGGAAGCCCTCGCCGTCGGCGACCGCCCAATCGGCGTGGATCGAGAGCATCGTCGCGGTGTCGCCGTCGCGCGCCGCGATCTCGCGCGCGGCCCACACCAGCGCCGGCGCGGTCCCCGCCGAGCGCGGCTCGGCGAGGAGCTGGCTCCGCGCGATGTCGGGGAGGAGCTCGGCGATGGGATCGACCAGCGCGCCGTTCGTGACGATGAGAATCCGGTCGCGCCCCACCAACGGCTCGAGTCGCCGGACCGAGTCGACGAGAAGTGGAGATTCACTGACCAGCGGGAGGAGCTGCTTGGGGCGTCGCGGCGTGCTGAGCGGCCAGAAGCGAGACCCGACGCCGCCCGCCAGCACGACACCCCATCGACTCATCGGTCCCCCGCGCGCAGCCCCTCGGAAGTGATGCCCGCCAGCTCCGCCGCGCGCGCGTACAGCTTCTTCGGGCTGAACGGCTTGGTCAGAAATTCGCTGGCGCCCAGCTCCAGCGCCTGTCGGTGATGTTGCTCCTGGCCCGCCGCCGTGAGGATGATGGTGGGGATCTCCTTCCACCTCGGATCCCCGCGCATCGTCTTGAGCACGTCGATGCCGCTCAGTCGCGGCATCATGAGGTCGAGGAGGACGAGCGCGAGATCGCTCTCCCGCTCCAAAACGTCCAGCGCTTCCCGTCCGTCGTAGGCGAGCGTGACGCGGAACGGTCCCTGCTCGAGCTTCATCTTGATGATGCGCCCGATGTGGGGCTCGTCATCGGCCACCAGCACGTGCAGGCGCTCGGTCGAATCCGGGGGATGCATCGTCAGACCAGCGCGGCGATGTTCTCGCGGTGCCGGCGGAGCTCGAAGAGGAGACGTCCCACCTGTGCGCCGCTTCCGGCGAGCACCAGCAACACCGCGTCCGCGGTGAGAGATGAAACGATCGCGAAGCCGGCGGGGTATTCCAGGACCGCGGTGGTGACGCCCCCTCGCTCGGTCTGACGTCCCAGCTCATCGGCGGCGGCCACCACCGAGGGAACGAGCGCGGCGACGGAGTCCGCGTCCACGGCTGGCGCGGACGAGCTGTCGATCAGGAGACCGTCGCGGCCGAGCACGATCGCGGCATCGACTCCCTCCCGTTGGCGCAACGCGCTCACGAGGTCGCGAATGGTGGGCATGACTGCTCCGAAACAGGTGCTGCGAAGCTAGAAGTCACGATGGCCGAAGTCAAGCGACGACAATCGCTTGAAGTCTCTCTCGCGCGAACGTATCGTTCGCTTCCGGCGTGCGTCGCCCTTCCGATCAAAATCATGAAAGGCCGTTCTCACCTCACCGTCTCCGCCCTCACCCTCGTCGCGCTCCTGTCCGTCGCCGCCTGCGGCGATGCGACCGGACCACGCGCCGCGATCGAAGTCGTCAACGACACGCTCATCGCCCGCGCCTTCACCGGTGCGTCCACGTCCGACGCGACGGCCCTCAACACCTTTCAGGTGCGGATGGTGCGAACGGAGGTGACCTCCGGCTACGACGTGGTGTTCGACATCGATCCCGATGGGCGCATCCTGCTGCTCCCGCCAAGCAAGATCGCCAACATCGGACGCGCCGGGCTGCAACTGGCCACCCAGGCGTTCGAGGCGATCACCGAAGCGCCGACGAACGGATACAACGAGTCGGAGACCGTCACCGCCGCGCCGGGCGAGGTCTACCTGGTTCGCGCCTTTCCGGCTGCCTGCTCGATCAACATCCGCCCGTTCGTGTACTCCAAGATCGTCCTCGACAGCGTCAACGTCGTCAACCGCACGATCCACTTCCGCATCACCGCGAATCCGAACTGCGGCTTCCGCTCCTTCGCGGAAGGCATCCCCGAATTCTGATCGTGCACGACGTCAAGCTGCTGCGCGAGAACCTCCCCCTCCTGGTCGAGGCACTCCGGCGGCGCGGCCAGCTCGACGCGCTCGCGCCGGAGCTCGATCGCGCGCGGCGGCTGGAGCAGGAGCGGAGAGCGCTCATTCAGGCCGTGGAGGAGCGAAAGGCGGCGCGCAACGCCGCCAGTCAGGAGGTTGCTCGCCTGAAGAAGGCCGGGGAGAACGCCGACGCGCTGATCGCGCGGACGCGCGCGCTCGGTGACGAGATCGCGCGCCTCGATGCCGAGCTGGCGGGCGCCGAGAGCCGGCTCACGGCAATTCTCATCGTCATACCCAACATTCCGCTCGCCGACGTTCCCGAGGGAGGAGAGGAGTGCGGCGTCGTCGTCCGCCAGTGGGGGAGCCCGCGCGACACCGCCGGGGTTCGCCCGCATTGGGAGATCGGCGAGACGCTCGGCCTGCTCGACCTGCCGCGCGGCGCGAAAGTGAGCGGCTCCGGCTTCATCGTCCTTCGCGCCACCGGCGCCCGGTTGGCGCGCGCGCTGATCTCGTACATGCTCGATCTGCACACGCGCGAGCACGGCTACGAGGAGGTGTGGGTCCCCTTCGCGGTGAATCGCGCGTCCATGACCGGCACCGGGCAGCTCCCCAAGTTCGAGGACGATGCCTACGCGATTCGTGACGAGGACCTCTTCCTCGTCCCCACCGCCGAGGTGCCCGTCACCAATCTCCTCCGTGACGAGACGCTCGATGGGTCGAGACTCCCGCTGGCGATGACGGCCTACACGCCGTGCTTTCGCCGCGAGGCCGGCGCGGCGGGGAAGGACACGCGCGGGCTCCTGCGCGTCCACCAGTTCGACAAGGTGGAGCTGGTCCGCTTCGCGGCGCCTGACGAGTCGGCGGCGCAGCTCGAGCTCCTCACCGGTCACGCCGAGCGCGTCGTGCGCGACCTCGAGCTTCCGTACCGCGTGAAGCTGCTGGCGGCCGGAGACCTCGGCTTCGCCAGCGCGAAGACCTATGACCTGGAGGTGTTCGCGCCGGGGGTGGGACAGTGGCTGGAGGTCTCCTCGTGCAGCACCTTCACCGACTTCCAGGCGCGCCGCGCCAACATTCGCTATCGCCCGGGCGCGGGAGAGAAGCCGCGCTTCGTTCACACGCTCAACGGGTCGGGGCTCGCACTGCCGCGCACCATGGCGGCGCTGCTCGAGCATCATCAGCGCGAGGATGGGTCGGTCACCGTCCCCGCCGCGCTGCGCCCCTATCTCGGCGTCGACGTCCTCGCCTGACGAATGCGCCGCGCGCCGGTGCTGGTGCTGGGCGCTCTCCTCGCGATTCTGCTCGGCGCGTACATCCTGTACTCGCAGCGCGTGGTGGTGGAGCTCCGGTCCGACGCGTCGCGCTCGGGGCGCATGTACGCGCGCGTGTTCCGCGCGCTCGCCGATACCAGCCAGGACGCCGGGAACAGCGCGCTCCTCGATCTCGCCGCCAGCATCCGCGAGCTCGGCGTTCCGGTGATCGTCACCGACGCCGAGGGACGCCCCACCGCCGTCGCGAACCTGCCGTTCGAGGCGGACATCGATGACCCGCGCGTCGCCGCCTACATCGAGCGACTCGACCGCGAGAATACGCCGGTCATCGAGCCCGGTGTGGGCACCGTTCACTTCGGCGACAGCCGGCTCATCACCAGCTTGCGCATCATCCCGGCGCTGCTGGCCGCGCTCCTGGCGCTGGTGTTCGTGGCAGGCGTGTACGTCCTCCGAACGCGAAGCCACGCCGAGCGGGAGAAGGTGTGGGCCGGGATGGCGCGCGAATCGGCGCATCAGCTCGCCACGCCGCTCTCCAGCCTCAGCGGGTGGTTGGAGCTGTTGAGCGCGCAGGCGGAAGGGGACGAGGTTGCGACCAAGGCGCTCGGCCACATGACCGGTGACATGGAGCGCCTCGAGCGCGTGGCGCATCGCTTCGAGCGGATTGGTCGCCCGCCGCGGCGCGATCCGGTGGACGTGGGCGCGCTCGCCGACCGCGTGGGACGCTACTTCCGCGAGCGCGTCCCGACGCTGGCGCACGCCGTCACGATCCGCGTCGAGCGGCCCGATGAACCGCTCATCGTGGAGGGCGATGCGGTATTGCTGGAGTGGGCGCTCGAGGCGCTGGCCAAGAACGCGCTCGACGCGCTCGCCGGGCGCGGCGGCGCCCTCGAGCTGGCGGCCGAGCGGACGGAGCCCGATCGCGTTCGCGTGCGCGTGAAGGATGACGGACCCGGCGTGCCGTGGGAGCTCCGAGCCCGGATCTTCGATCCGGGATTCTCCACCAAGCAGTCGGGGTGGGGGATCGGGCTCTCCCTGGCGAAGCGCATCATCGAGGAGAATCACAAGGGGCGTCTCGTGCTCGTGCCGAGCGACCGCGGCGCGACCTTCGACGTTATACTTCCTGGATGACTTCGCCGCAGATGACGTCGATGGTGACCGACCGCTCGATCGATACGCTGGCCGGCCTGAACGAGGCCCAGCGCGAGGCCGTGTTGCACTTCGAGGGACCGCTGCTGGTCCTGGCCGGCGCGGGCTCGGGGAAGACGCGAGTGCTCACCCGGCGGATCGCGCGGCTCATCGAGCATCACGGCGTCGATCCGTCGCGCCTTCTCTCCGTCACCTTCACCAACAAGGCGGCGCAGGAGATGCGCGGACGGGTGTCCCGCCTCCTCGGCGAGGAGCCGTCGGGGATGTGGATCGGCACCTTCCACGCGATCGGGGCGCGCATCCTCCGCCGCGAGGCGCCGCTCATCGGCCGCACCAACGCGTTCACGATCTACGACGAGGAGCAGTCGCTGGCGGTGGTGAAGCGCGTGATGGACCGGCTGCGCATCTCCACCAAGAGCTGGAGCCCGAAAGCGATGCGCGCCGCGATCTCCGATGCCAAGAACGCGCTGGTGTCGGTGGACGAATACACGTCGCTGGCTCTGGACCCGATGAGCCGCGCGGCGGCGC
The DNA here is from genome assembly GCA_035249845.1 of Gemmatimonadaceae bacterium. Lineage (GTDB taxonomy): Bacteria > Gemmatimonadota > Gemmatimonadetes > Gemmatimonadales > Gemmatimonadaceae > DATFBY01. The sequence goes on along the minus strand of DATFFZ010000172.1, from coordinate 6,051 downwards.
AGGTGTACGAGCATCTCGAGGCGGCGTTGCGCGACGCCAACGCGGTGGACTTCGACGACCTGCTCGTTCACCCCGTGCGAATCTTCCAGCGGCACGCCGACCGGCTGGCGCGATACCGCGAGAAGTTCCAGTTCATCCTGGTGGATGAATATCAGGACACCAATCGGGCGCAGTATCAGCTCATCGTGCTCCTCGGCGCCGAGCACGGCAATGTGTGCGTGGTGGGCGATGACGATCAGTCGATCTACGGGTGGCGCGGTGCCGACATCCGGAACATCCTCGATTTCGAGAAGGATTTTCCGGCGGCGCGCGTGGTCAGGCTGGAGGAGAACTATCGCTCCACGCCGGAAGTGCTGGAGCTGGCGAACGTCGTGATCCGCGGCAACGCCAGCCGGCGCGGCAAGACGCTGCGGGCCACCCGCCCCACCGGCGAGCGCGTCACCGTGGTCGGCTGTCTCGACGAGCGCGACGAGGCCGAGTGGGTGGCCGACGAGATCACCGGCCGGCGATCGGTCGGACGCGCCAACTCGCTCCGCGACATCGCGGTGCTCTACCGCACCAATGCGCAGAGTCGCGCGCTGGAGGAATCGCTCCGCCGCCGCGGGATGCCCTATCGGCTCATCGGCGCGGTGCGCTTCTACGACCGGCGCGAGATCCGCGACCTCATGAGCTACCTTCGGCTCATCGCCAATCCGGCGGACGACGACGCTTTTCTGCGGGCGGTGTCGGTGCCCAAGCGCGGCCTCGGCGACACGACCCTGGAGGCGCTGGGGGAGATCGCGCGCGAGGCGAAGCTCCCGCTCCTCGAGACCGCGGGGCGCGCCGACCTGCTGGTGAAGCTGCGTCCCGCGGCTCGCCAGGCACTGGGCGACTTCGCCGCGCTGATCCTCCAGTTCCGCGAGCGCGCGGTGGACGCCGCCGTGGACGAGCTGCTGCGCGCCCTCATCGACGAGATCCGCTACGTGGACGCGTTGCGTGCGGAGGGCCCGGAGAGCACCGAGCGCATCGACAACGTCCGCGAGCTGGTGGTGGGCGCGGCGGAGCAGGTGATGGACGAAGGCGGGGAGATCGGCACCCGTCCACTCGATCACTTCCTCCAGCGCGCGTCGCTCATCACCGACGTGGATCGGCAGGACACCGACGCCGACGCGGTGACGATGATGACGCTGCACAACGCCAAGGGGTTGGAGTTCCCGGTGGTCTTCATCACCGGACTGGAGGAGGGACTCTTTCCGCTGAGCCGCGCGCACGACGAGCCGGAGCAGCTGGAGGAGGAGCGGCGGCTCTTCTACGTCGGAATCACGCGCGCCGAGCAGAAGCTCTATCTCACGCACGCGCGAAGCCGGCGCCGGAATGGCGAGACCATGCCATCCATTCCGTCGAGCTTCCTCCAGCCGATCCCGCCGGCGATGCTCGACCAGCAGGCGACCATCCGCCTTCGCGCCACGGGGCGGCCGGTGCTCCCCGTGTCCATGTCCGCCTCGGCGCGGCGTCCGGGCTCGCCGGTGCGCGCCACGCGTGGCGTCGATCACGACGTCGAGGCCTCGCAGGATGCACCGCGCTTGGTGAAGGGCGAGCGCGTGAAGCACGGCCGTTTCGGCGCGGGCACGGTGATGGAGCTCTCGGGCGTCGGGCGGGAGATGAAGGTCACCGTCGACTTCGACGACGAGGCCATCGGCCGCAAGCGACTGGTCGTCGCCTACGCCGGTCTCGAGCGGGAGTGGGTCTAGATGGCGGTCACCAGGGAGGACGTCGAGCACATCGCGAACCTCGCCCGGCTGGCGCTGGACGAGGGTCGCGTTCCGGAGCTCGTCAGGCAGCTCAACGCCATCCTGGAGCACATGGACGTGCTCCAGCAGGTGGACATCGGCAAGGCGGTACCGGTGGCCGGGGTGGGGGACCAGTCGCTGCCGCTGCGTGAAGACCGGAGCGCGCCGATCCCGCTGCTGCGCGCGCGTGAGCTGTTCGCTCCCGAGATGCGCGATGGCTTCTTCCTGGTGCCGCGTCTGGCCACGCACGAAACGGTGAGCGAGGAGGGCGGGTGAGCGACCGCGCACGCTCGGCGTCGTCGGCGGTGGAGGAAAGCTTCGCTCGCATGCGGGAGGTGCGGGCCGGGGCCGATGGGCTCAACATCGTCCTCTGGCAGGACCGCGAGCGCGCGCTCGCCGATGCACGCGAGGTGGAGCGCCGGCTGGAGTCGGGGGAGGACGTCGCGCCGCTGGCCGGCGTGCCCTTCGTGGCCAAGGACAACATCGCCACGCTGCATCTCCCCACCACCTGCGGGTCACGCATCCTCGAGGGGTACGTCAGTCCCTACGAGGCGACGGTGATCACCCGCCTGCAGAAGGCCGGTGCCGTGCTGGTGGCGAAGACGAACTGCGACGAGTTCGCCATGGGCTCTTCCACCGAGCACTCGGCCTACGGACCGGCGCGGAATCCGATCGATCCCAGCCGTGTTCCGGGCGGCTCGTCAGGCGGCTCCGGCGCCGCGGTGGCCGCGGGCATCGCGCCCATCGCGCTCGGCTCCGAGACCGGAGGGTCCGTACGTCAGCCGGCGTCGTTCTGCGGCGTGGTGGGCGTCAAGCCCACCTACGGACGCGTCAGCCGCTACGGTCTGGTGGCCTTCGCGTCCTCGTTGGATCAGGTAGGCGTGTTCGGCCGGACGGTGAACGACGCGGCGCTCGGCATGGAGGTGATCGCCGGACGCGATGCGCTCGACTCCACCAGCGCCGACCGTGCCGTGCCGCGCTACCGCGCGGAGCGGGAGCGGCCGCTTACCGGAGTGGTCGTCGGCCGGCCCAAGGAGTACTTCCCCGACACCCTCGATCCGCGCCTCGCGAGGCTGGCCGATCGGGCGATGGACGCGCTCCGCTCCCTGGGCGCCGAGGTGCGGGAGGTGTCGCTGCCGCACACCGACCTGGCCATCCCCGTGTATTACATCGTCGCACCGGCGGAGGCCTCGTCGAACCTGGCACGCTTCGACGGCGTGCGGTACGGGCTCCGCGTCGCCGGCGATGGGCTGCGCGGAATGTACGAAGCGACGCGGTCGCGCGGGTTCGGCGCGGAAGTCACGCGCCGCATCCTGCTCGGCACCTACGTGCTCTCCGCCGGCTATTACGACGCGTATTACAAGCGCGCGCAGGAGGTCCGCGCGCTCATCGCCGAAGACTTCACCAACGTCTTCGCGGGCGGGGTGCACGCGCTCTTCACCCTCACGGCGCCCACCCCCGCCTTCGAGCTCGGCGCCAAGTCCGATCCGTACGAGATGTATCTCAACGACATCTTCACCGCGACGGCGAACCTGGCCGGCGTGCCGGCCATGTCGGTGCCGATCGGGCGCGTGGATGGACTTCCGGTCGGCGGCCAGGTCATTTCCGGCCACTTCGAAGAGGCGATGATGTTCCGCGTCGCCTACGCGGTCGAGCGCGTGCTCGGCGACGAGGCACATCGATGACCGCCGCGACGTCCGACCGGCGCGCCGTGACCGAGCGCTACGAGATGGTGGTGGGTCTCGAGGTACACGTGCAGCTCAAGACGCGGAGCAAGGCGTTCTGCGCGTGCTCGGCGGCCTACGGCGCGCCGCCCAACCAGAACACCTGCCCCATTTGCCTGGCGCTCCCCGGCACCCTCCCCGTGCTCAATGAGAACGCCGTCCTGCTGGCGGTGCGGACCGCGCACGCGCTGCACTGTACCGTGCACGAGGTGTCGGTGTTCGCGCGCAAGAACTATTTCTATCCGGATCTCCCCAAGGGGTATCAAATCTCGCAGTACGATCGCCCGCTGGCCACCACGGGGCTGGTGGAGATCGGTACGAATGCCGACGGCACGCCGATCACGGTGGGAATCACGCGCGTGCACATGGAGGAGGACGCCGGCAAGTCCATCCACGACCGCTATGGCGGCAGCACCGCCATCGATCTCAACCGAGCCGGCGTGCCGCTCATCGAGATCGTGAGCGAGCCCGACATGCGCTCGTCGCGCGAGGCGGTGGCGTATCTGCGCGTGCTCAAGCAGCTCCTCGAATACCTCGAGGTGAGCGACGTCAACATGGAGGAGGGAAGCCTTCGCGTCGACGCCAACATCAGCGCCCGGCTCCGAGGCGAGACCAGGCTCGGAACCAAGACGGAGGTGAAGAACATGAACTCCTTCTCCGGCGTCGAACGCGCGCTGGAGGCGGAGTTCGCTCGTCAGGCGGCTGTGCTCGACGCCGGCGAGCGGGTGCACCAGCAGACGATGCTCTGGGATGGTGCGCGGGGCGAGGTGCGGCCGGCGCGGAGCAAGGAGCAGAGCCACGACTATCGCTACTTCCCGGAACCCGACCTCCCACCGCTCATCCTCGATCCGGCCTGGATCGACGAGGTGGGGAAGTCGCTTCCGGAGCTCCCCGCCGCCAAGCGCGCTCGATTCGGCGAGCGCTACGCGCTGAGCGAGGGGGACATCGAGAAGCTCACCGCTTTCGCGCCGGTGGCCGACTACTACGAGCAGGTCGTCTCCGCCCACGACGATCCGAAGGCCGCCGCCAACTGGGTGCTGGGGGCGGTGTTCGAGGCGCTGCGTCAGACCGGCACGAGCATCCGCCAGCTGCGCGTGCGGCCGCAGGACCTCGCCCGGCTCCTCGATCTGGTGCGCGACGGCCTCCTGAGCAGCACGGCAGCCAAGCAGGTGTTCGGCAAGATGCTGGAGACGGGAGAGCGCCCGGAGCAGATCGCCGAGCGGGAGCAGCTGCTCCAGGTGCGCGACGCCGACGAGCTTCGCCGGTGGGTGGAGGAGGTGCTGGCCGAGAATCCGACCGAGGCCCAGCGCTTCCGCAATGGCGAGCGAAAGCTGCAGGGCGTTCTGGTGGGGCTGGTGATGAAGAAGTCGAAGGGGCGCGCCGATCCGAAGCGCGTCAATCAGCTCTTGTCCGAGCGCTCCGCGCCGTCGGGAGGATAGAGCGGCTCGGCCAGCTGCTGCGCGAACTTGAGCGACGTCTCCGGCATCCCGAAGTGGCGTCCTGCTTCTTCCGCCACGCGGAACTCCATCCCGCTCAGTCTCGCCTCGCGACGCACCTGCTTCGCCTGGCGCAGTGCGTCATCGCCCGCCGGGTCGAGCGCGAAGGGCTCCGAGGTGTCGGCGCGCCGCAGGAAGTCGATGATGTAGTCGTACGAGCGCTCCATGTAGCGCACGATCTCGGGCGACGTCAGATCCCACCGGCTCTTCTCGGCCGCCACCTGAAAGATCCGCTGCCACGACTCCGTGTCGGTGACGTACACCATTCCCCGGAAGATCCGGCGATTGGTCTGCGTGCTGAAGATGGTGGGGCTCAAGATGCGATCGAGGTGCGCGTCCGAGCGTGAATGGTCGGCGAGAATGACGTCGCGCGCGCGCCGGCTGAATCGCTCGCCCAGGTGGGTCTCGAAGCGGCTCTCCCAGTAGCTGTGACCGAGCGCCGAGGTACGTGCCGCGATCACCAGGTAGCGGGGGACGAAGAAGTTGTGCGCCACCGTATCGGCCGCCAGGTGGGCCAGGTAGCCTAACGCGAAGGCGCGCAGGTGTCCGTCCCGGGCGCGGTCGAACACTTCCAGCCCCACGTGCCAGGAGTGACAGTGGCGGCCGGCCGGCGCGTACTTCTTGGCGATGCTGGTGTCGGCGGCGATCGAGCCGTACAGGAAATCCACCGGGTGCGCCGCCAGCAGCTCGGCCACCGAGGCGGGAAGGACTGTGAGCGAGCGCAGGATGGCCTCGCCGAGGAAGATGTGCGTCCCCGGCGTCCAGGCCCAGGCATCCGATGGGAAGAGCGCGACGGCGGCGATGCCGAGCGCCAGCATCACCACCCATCGGCGCCGTGTGGGGGACGGCGCGCGCATGTCAGGCGTGGGCGACGTGCGACCTGCTAGACGCCGAGGCGCTTGCGCTGGCGACGGATCGCCTTGCGGAGATCGCGTGCCTCGCGACGCACCACGTCGTCGATCGCCTCACGAGCCTTGTCCACGTACTCGCCCACGTGCTCGGCCGCCGATTCCAACTCGGGCGACACCGAGTCCCAGAGATCGCCGCCGCGATCGGCGGCCC
>DATFFZ010000171.1:0-31354 GCA_035249845.1 Gemmatimonadaceae bacterium | reverse complement strand
GGTACTGGGCTTCCGACGCTACAAGCTGACCTGCCGTCCGCCGCGTCGGGGCACGCCAGAAAGCTGCAGCTATGTCGACGTGACGCAGTGAAGCACCCTTTTGTTCGAATCAGCGAGCGAACGCGCATCAGCAGCGCGCCGCCCCACGCGAACGCGGGGTGCACGCGACCGTGGGCCGCACGATCGTAGACGACGCAGGCAGCGACGAACAGGACGGTGCCCACCATGGGGACCGCCGGACCGAAGGGCGCCGAACCGAGCTGCATTCGCGCGATCGCCGGTGCGAGCAACGCGATGGTGGCGAGGAGCATGAGTCGCTTGTGGGTCTCGCTGCGCCGGCGGTTGTACACTCCGAGTGCTACCAGAATGGCGAAGGCCAGGACGGCACCGAGTGGTAGCGCGAGGAACGCCAGCGGTGGGAGCGTGCCGGGCGTCGAGCCTCGTCTCACGGACTCCGTCGCCACGGCGTAGCCGACGATCACCATCACCACCGCCAGCACGATCCCAAAGACCCCGAGCCGCCGGTGCAGGTCCACACGGCTCGCCGCTACGAGGGAAGTCTGCGTGACGAAGAGCAGAATCCAGGCGGTGAAGAGCACGCCGTGGAGGTGGACGAGCGGTGGAAGTGGCGGGCCCCCGAAGGCGCTCCTCAAGTAGTAGCATCGCGCGAATCCAACGAACACCGTGAGGGCGGCGGCGATCGCCATCCCCGTGAAGAACCACCGGTCACGAGCGGGTCCCGCCGCAGCAATGCGCTTGGCGAGCCGTCCGCTCTCGAGAGCGGCGTCTGCACCCATGGAGCAGTTCTCCGGCAGATGGCCCGCCCGCGGCCGGCGGACGGGAGCGTCGAGTCAGAAGCAGGGTTCCGCCGTGGTGAACCCGTAGGCTCCCGCCGCGTTGCGTGTGATCACGACCGTGAGAATGCGATCCGAAGGAATGTCGAGCGCCGGGATGTCGAGCAGCAGCCGCTCCAGCGTGTTCGGCGTGATGCGGATGCGGTTGTTCTCGACCGGCACGTCGATGAACGCGGACGCGGACGCGTTGGTCACGTTGGACAGCGTCGCCTGGGGCGCCCAGGCGTCGGTTCCGGGCGGGGACGCGTACACGTCGAAGGTGGTGCCGGTGGCGTTGATGAAGCGGAGTCTCGCCACGTCGTCGGGCGGCTCCTCCGCGTCGTCCTCGATGAGACGCGCGATCTGATTCGGAAAGAAGACGAGCTGATGGCTCGTGCCGGCGACGAAGGCGTGAGTGAGCGAGGCCAGCGCGCTGCTCCCGCCGGTCGCCCGCACCTCGAGCGCGAGGTCGCCTTCGGGGACGGCCTCGCAATCCTCGCTGGCGCTGTTGAAGGCGATGTCCCCGAGGAGGACCACGGGCGGCACGTCGGCGAAGACGTCCATGCTGGGCGTGGACGGCGCCGCGTTCACGCCGCGAATGAGCGCGCGGTCGGAGAGACCCGTGGGATCATCGTCGTCGCACGCCGCGACGAGCAGGGAAGCGGCGAGCATGACTGCGACACAGCGCTTCGACATGGGACCTCCTCGACGGTCGCCCCTGGATGCCGGTTCAAATCTCGCGCCAGCGCCGGCGACCGCAATACGTCGCGGGGAAAAACAACGGCGCGGCGCCCTGGTGGACGCCGCGCCGTCTCGAATCGGGTCAGCCGGAGCTCAGCAGGGCTCGGAGCTGATGAACTGGTAGGCGCCCTGCGCGTCCTGGGTGAGGAAGACGTTCAGGATCCCGTTGGTCGGAATGGTCAGCGTCGGGATGTCGAGCAGCACGTTGGTGGTGCCGACTTCGGTGAAGCGGATGCGGTTGTTGCCAACCGGGATGTCGATGAACGGCGACGACGCATCGACGGCGATGTCGGCCGCCGTGGGCTGGGCCCCGAACGCGTCCGAGCCAGGCACGGTGGCGTGCACGTCGATGTTCAGTCCGCCCGTGTTGGCCGCGTTGAAGAAGCGGATGCGAGCGGTTCCGGCCGCCGGGGCAGCCGCGTCATCGGTCAGAATGTCGATGTTGTTGGTGCCGTTGAACACGAGCGTATAGTCGACGTTCTCGGCGAGCAGCGTGTTGAGCGTCACCAGGTCGGTCGTGCTGCCGCTGGCGCGCAACACGAACGTCTGCGTGCCGGCCGGGACTTCCTCACAGGTCGCGAGAGCGCTGCCGAACGCGACGTTGCCGACGAGCAGCTCATCGTTCAGCAGCACGTCGAGATTGGCGGTGGAGGGTGAGGCATTCACGATGCGAACGGTGGCGATCTCATCGATACCGGTCACATCGTCGTCGTCGTCACAGGCAACGAGTGTGAGCGCTGCCGTCAGGACAGCGAGCGAGTAGAAGCGCTTCAACATTGGACCTCCGTCTTCAGTGCGGCTCTGTCTTTCGGCGGACCGAAGCGCGGTTGTCCTACGGGGGACCGCCTCGCCGCCGTGCGAAGGCTGGCGGTGATATCAAGTGCCGCGCCGCAGTTGCCACCGGCGTCGGGAAGTTGACGGAACCGGGCGAAATGACGCGGGTTTCGTGATCTGAATCACGAAGGAGGGGGGACGGAGGAGAAAGAACCGGACGAGGCATTAGGCATCGGCATTGGGCACTCGGGTCTCGGCGGCAAGATTCCGTCGCGGGAGCCCGAATGCCGAATGCCCAATGCCTAATGCCGCTGTTGCCGTTGCCGTGGTCCTCCCTCCTCCTTCGGTCAGAACGGAACCTCCTCTCCTCCCAGCGCCAGCGGCGACTGCTCCGATCTCGGCTCCGCCGGAGCAGCCGTCTCGGCCGCTTCCGGCTTCGTGCCGGGCTTGGCCGGCCAGATCACGCCGTCACACGAGCGGTCGCGGCACTTGAAGTCGGGCGCCTTGGGATTCCGCTTGCCGATCCGGTTGTCCCACATCCGTCCGCCGCACTTGGGGCAGGGAGGCACATCGCTGGTGAGCGCGGCCTTGCGCAGCTCGAGGGCGGGCGTGCCGGCGGGAATGCCTGACGAGTCGTCGGTTGCGTCACCCTCGGGGCGGGAGCCCCTGGTCCGCGCCAGGCGACGGTCGTAGGCGGTCTGCGGGTCTTCGAGCGGCTTGGCGAACCGTCCGTCGCCATCCACCCGCACCCAGTTCTGCTCGTAGCTGTAGAGCTCGTTGGCGACGCCGAAGCGCACCGCCGCGCGCTTGAACGCATCCGTCGCCGCCGACTTGTAGTCCTTTCCGGTGCCCACATCCTCGCGCACCACCCCGAGGATCTGGAGACGCGCCTTGAACGCGCACACCGGCGGCTCCGGCAGCTGATCGTCGATGTGCGGCATCGGCGGCAGCAGGTCGAGCGTGAGATTCCACTCGCCCGGGACGACGCTGTCGAGGCGCTCTCGCACCGTGTTCGCGTCCACGTAGGCGACGAAGCGCGCGTAGAACTTCCCGTCGCGCTGTACCGGGCGGCCATCCTGCCGCCAGGAGATGGCCGTCTGCGGCAGAGGAGCCGCGAGCTGGGCCCAGACGTCCTGCACGTCCGTCTGCTTGAGCTGTGGTTCGTGTCTGGCAATCATTGTCCAATCCAGCCTTATCGTCTCGAAGAGGTCTGCTTACTCTGCTTTCGGACCGCATCCACGGCCGGACAGTTCCGACCGTGCTCGCAGTACCACCCGCGTCGATCGAAGAACACCAGGTGGGTCGCTGCATGCGCCGTCGGCAACTCATCCACCCGAAAGAGCTGCATCACCGTGGTCCCGGACCCGCATGCAGCGTGCGGGTCCAGCTCCCGAATGCGCATCAGACGAACCGGCTCGCCCCTCGCCGCCGCGGTCTTCCGCTTGGGCGGCGCCTTGCGCGGCGACGGTCGCTTGCCGTTGGTCGACTTACGCATTGGAGCGCTCGCCATTCTCTCCGCTTTCCACCTCCTGTCCGCTGTCTCGCGCACGCGCGCGGAGCCGTGTGAGTGCCGGATGGCCGCGGAGCAGGGCGGGGAGGAAGCATCGGGTCGCGTGCGTGATCCGCCGCGATACCACGAGGAGCGCCGCATCGTGCGGCGTGGCCACCAGCTGCCCGCATTCGACGCAGCGCGCATCGGCGCGCCACGCGGCGAGCAATTCGTCGGAGAGGACGGGCGGGAAGGAGTCACCGGCGCTGCCCGGCACCAGCTCGAGCGTGCGCTCGGCCCCGGCCCGCAGCTCCCGTGCGCAGCTCCCCTCGAAATCACTCGAGAGAGGCCGAGCCAACTGATCCCCGAACAACACGTTACGACTGTCCATCACACATCCCGCCTTCTACGCCAAATCCACCCTGCTTCGGCACATCTTCGGGATGAAGTATAGCGTGGGATAACGGGGTGTCAACTGGTGTGGGAAAGGGAAGAAGGAGGAGGGACGACAGCGGCAACGGCAACGGCGGCATTCGGCATTCGGCATTGGGCATTCGGGCTCCCGCGACGGAATCTTGCCGCCGAGACCCGAATGCCTAATGCCCAATGCCGAATGCCGCGCTGTTTCGCAGTTCCTCCTCCCCCCTCCCTCCTCCCCTCTCCCTCGTTCGCAGTAACTTCCGCCCCATGACCGACGTCGTCGCGCTCGCCGCCGAGCTCATGTCCTTCGAATCGCCCACCGGGGGCGAGGCCAAGATCGTCGATTTCGTCGCGCGCCGGCTCGTCGCGCGCGGGTGGAACGTCACCGTGCAGCAGGTCACGCCCGGCCGAGGAAATGTCTGGGCCTCGCGCGCCGGCGGCGGCGTCACCCTCTCTACGCACCTCGACACCGTGCCGCCCTTCGTCCGGCCGACCCTCTCCGGCGATCGCCTCTACGGACGCGGCGCCTGCGACGCGAAAGGGATCGTTGCCGCGATGCTCGTGGCCGGCGAGCAGCTGGTGAGCGAAGGCGAAGAGCGCGTCGACCTGCTCTTCGTCGTCGGCGAAGAGAAGGGCTCCGACGGCGCGCGCGCCGCCAATCAGCTGGCCGCCACCAGCCGCTTCCTCATCAACGGCGAGCCCACCGAGAGCAAGCTCGCCACCGGCGCCAAGGGCTCGCAGCGCGTCACCCTGCGCACCACCGGCAAGGCCGCGCACTCCGCCTACGCGCATCTCGGGCGGTCGGCGCTGGAGCCGATGCTCGACCTCCTCCCCTCGCTCCGCCGCGTCGAGCTCCCGAGCGATCCACGACTCGGCGAGACCACGGTGAACATCGGCGTCCTGCGCGCCGGCACCGAGGCCAACATCGTCCCCGAGCGCGCCGAGGCCGAGCTCATGTTCCGCCTGGTCGGCGGCGTCGCCGAGGTGAAGGAGATCCTCGAGCGATGGGTGGACGGACGCGCCGAGATTCAGTATGGGTCGTACATTCCAGCGCAGTACTTTCACGTCCTCCCCGGCTTCGCCTGCGGACCCGTCGCCTACACCAGCGACATCCCGCTCCTCGACCGCTGGGGAACGCCCTTGCTCTTCGGCCCCGGCTCGATCAACGTGGCCCACACGCCTGACGAGTACATCGACGTGCCCGAGCTGCGCGACAGCGTGGACAGCTACAAGCGCCTGGTGCGCTCCCTCCTGTCCGCGTGAGCTCGGCCGCCAGCACTCGCGTCCCAACGCGCGAGCAGATCCCGGTCGCGGTCCTCGGTGCCACCGGCGCCGTGGGGCAGACGTTCGTCAGGCTCCTGCACGGTCACCCCTGGTTCCGCCTCGTGGCGCTCGCCGCCTCCGAGCGCTCGGCGGGGAAGACGTACCGCGAGGCCACGCGAGCGATCTTCGGCGATCTTCCCGCCGACGTGCTCGACATGCCCGTCCTGCCGTGCGATCCGTCGGCGGTGGAGGGCACGCTCGCGTTCTCCGCGCTCGACGCGTCGGCGGCGCGCGAGACCGAAGCGGCGTTCGCGCGCGCCGGCCGCATCGTGTTGAGCAACGCCGGCGCGCATCGCATGGACGAGGACGTTCCACTCGTCATCGCCGAGGTGAATCCCGACCACCTCGCGCTCCTCGATCTACAGCGCGCGACGCGCGGCTGGCCCGGCGCCATCGTCACCAACGGCAACTGCGCCGCCATCGTCATGGCGCTCGCGCTCGCGCCGCTCCACCAGCGCTTCGGCGTGCGGCAGCTCTTCGTCAGCACCATGCAGTCGGTCTCGGGCGCGGGATATCCGGGCGTACCCTCCCTCGACATCCTCGGCAACGTCATCCCCTTCATCCCAAGGGAAGAGGAGAAGATCGGCGAGGAGACGCGGAAGTTCCTCGGCACGCTCGGCGACCGCGGCGTCGAGCCCGCGCCCATCCGCATCAGCGCCCACACCAATCGCGTGGCGGTGGAGTTCGGTCACACCGCCTGCATGTCGATCGGCTTCGAAAATCGCGTGACGCCCGACGAGGCGCTGGCCGCGCTCTGCGCCTGGCAGGGCGCTCCCGAGGCGCGCACGCTCCCCAGCGCGCCGTCGCGCGCGCTCATCGTGCACCCCGCGCCCGACCGCCCACAGCCCCGGCGCGATGCCGACGCCGGCGGTGGGATGTCGGTGACCGTCGGGCGGGTGCGCGAGGACGACGTGCTTCACCTTCGCCTCGTCGCTTCGGGACACAACACCGTTCGCGGCGCCGCCGGTGCGTCGATCCTCAACGCCGAGCTCATGACCGCCCGAGGGCTGGTCCCCCGGTGATCGTCCTCAAGTTCGGCGGCACCTCGGTGCAGGACGCCGAAGCGATCGCCCGCGCCGGAACGATCGTGCGCTCGCGCCTCGACAGGCAGCCGGTGGTGGTGGTGTCCGCGCTGGCGGGCGTCACCAACCAGCTCATCAGCATCGCCGAGCAGGCGGGGAGCGGACAGCTCATCGGGGCGCTGAGCGCGGTGGAAGCGCTGCGCGAGCGTCACCTGGCGGAGTGCGACAGTCTCCTCCGCGGCGCCGACTGCGACGAGGTCCGCTCCGACCTGAGCGCCATGGTCGACCACCTCGCCAGTCTGGCCGAGGCGCTCTCGGTGCTCGGCTATCTCACGCCGCGCAGCCAGGACGTGATCATGGCGACCGGGGAGCAGCTCTCGGCGCAGCTGGCGGTGGCCGCGTTTCGCGCGCGGGACATCCCCGCCGAGCACGTCGATGCGCGCCAGGTGATGATCACCGACGAGCAGTTCACCAAGGCGGTACCCGACGCGGAGCGGATCGAGGAAGCGGCGCGCGCCACGGTGCTCCCGCTGGTGCACGCCGGCGCGGTCCCGGTGATGGGCGGCTTCATCGGAAGCTCGACGTCGGGACTCACCACCACGCTCGGGCGCGGCGGATCCGACTACACCGCGGCGCTCGTCGGCGCGGCGCTGGACGCCGACGCGATCGAGATCTGGACCGACGTCGACGGCATGCTCACCGCCGATCCGCGCGTGGTGGACGGCGCGCGCCTCATCGAGAAGATCCGTTTCGATGAGGCGGCGGAGCTGGCGTCCTTCGGCGCCAAGGTGCTGCACCCGAGCACCATCGCGCCGGCGGTGCGGCGCGGGATCCCGGTGTTCATCTACAACTCACGCCGCCCCGATGGCCGCGGCACGCTCATCGCCGCCGAAGCGCCGCGCCGTCCGGTGAGCGCCATCGCCGGGAAGGGCGACGTCACCATCGTGAAGGTGCGCTCCTCGCGCATGCTCCTCCAGCACGGCTTCCTGCGCACGCTCTTCGACGTCTTCGAGCGGCACCAGACGTCGGTGGACGTGGTGGCCACCTCCGAAGTGTCGGTCTCGGTGACGGTGGACGACCCGTCGCGTCTGGAAGGGCTGGTGATCGATCTCATGGCGCTCGGCGACGTGTCCATCGAGCGGAATCGCGCCATAGTCGCCATCGTCGGCGCCGCGCTCGGCGGTCACAGCCAGACCATGGCGCGGGCGCTGGCGGCGCTGGGCGACATTCCGGTGCACATGATCTCGCTCAGCGCCACGCAGATCAATCTCACGCTGATCGTCGACGGCGAGCAGCTCGGACCGGCCATGCGCGCGCTGCACGGCGCGTTCTTCCCGTGAGCGGCGCGAAGCCGCCGAGGCTGGCGCTCATCGGCGCGGGGAAGATGGGGCGCGCCCTGGCGGCCGTCGCCGCCGAGCGCGGGTGGCCGGTGGTGGCGACGATCGTGCGCGATGGGAACGATCGGGGCGGAGGCATCACGCGGGAGTCGCTCGGCGGCGCGGATGTCGCGGTGGAATTCAGCGTCGCCGCGGCGGCGGCGGACAACATCCTCGCCGCCGTGCGCGCGGCGGTCCCGGTGGTGTCGGGTACCACCGGGTGGGACGCCGACCGCGCGCGGGTGAGCCGCGAGGTGATCGAAGCGCGCGGCGCGCTCTTCTGGGCGCCGAACTTCTCGATCGGCGTGAATCTCCTCTGGCAGCTGGCCGAACGCGCCGGCCGGCTGGTGGGCCGCCTTCAGGGGTTCGACACCCACATCGTGGAAGTGCATCATTCGGCGAAGAAGGACGCGCCGTCCGGTACGGCGATCGAGCTCGCGCGCCGCGTGGCCGGCGGGTTGGGACATGAGGTGCCGATCACCAGCGTGCGCACCGGCTCGGTGCCGGGCACGCACGAGCTGATCTTCGACGCGCCATTCGAGCAGCTCACGCTGGCGCACGTGGCGCGCGACCGGCGAGTATTCGCGGAGGGCGCGCTCACCGCGGCCGGCTGGCTGATCGGCCGGCGCGGAGTGTTCACGATGCGCGATCTTCTCGACATGGAGTCCACGACGTCATGAGCGAATCTGGAAGACTCTTCGGCTGCGGCACGGCGCTCGTCACCCCCTTCACCACCTCCGGCGACGTCGATGAGGGCGCCCTTCGCTCGCTGGTCGACTGGCAGATCGAGCAGGGGGTCCACTTCCTCGTCCCCTGCGGCTCCACCGGTGAAGCAGCCACCCTCACCCCCGCCGAGCACCGCCGCGTGGTCGAGATCGTGGTGGAGCAGACGCGCGGGCGCGTGCCGGTGATGGCCGGCGCCGGATCGAACGACACGAAGAAGGCGATCGCCCTCTCGCGCGAGATGCGCGACGCCGGGGCGACGCACCTCCTGCACGTCTCTCCGATGTACAACAAGCCGCCGCAGCGCGGGATCATCGCGCACTTCAAGGCCATCGCCGAGGCGGTGGAGCTGCCGATCGTCGTGTACAACGTGCCCGGTCGCACCGGGAGCAACATCGAGACGAAGACCACGCTGGCCCTGGCGCAGCTCCCCGGGTTCGTGGGCGTGAAGGAGGCGTCCGGCAATCTCGGCCAGATCATGGACATCATCCGCGAGCGTCCGCCGCACTTCAGCGTGCTCTCGGGGGACGACTCCTTCACCCTGGCGGTGATGGCGGCCGGCGGCGACGGGATCATCTCGGTGATCTCGAACGCGACGCCGCGTCCCATGGCGCAGCTGGTGGAGAAGGCGCGCGACGGCGACTTCGCCGGCGCGCGGGAGATTCACGAATGCCTGACGCCGTGGATGACGGCGGCGTTCGTGGAGTCCAACCCGCTCCCGGTGAAGGCGGCGCTGGCCATGCTGGGTCGGATTAAGAACGCGCTCCGGCTGCCGCTGGTGCCGATGCTGGAGGCGCACGAGCCGCTGCTCCGGAACGCGCTCACGCGCGCGGGGGCCATGCAGTGAGCCCCGCGCCGGATCTCCAGACGCTGCGCGGCGCGGTGGAGGAGCAGTCGCTCATCACCACCGGCGAGTGCGTGAGCCGCAACTGCGCCGAAGTGGTGGCGAAGCTCATCATCATGCTGGAGCGCGGCGAGGTGCGCGCCGCCGAGAAGGGGAGCGACGGCACCTGGCGGGCGGTGCCGTGGGTGAAGCAGGGGATCCTCCTCGGCTTCCGCATCGGCCGCCTGACGGACATGACGCCCGACGATTCCGGCCCTTTCTTCTTCTTCGACAAGCACACCTATCCGGCGCGCCGCTTCACCGTGGAGGATGGCGTGCGCATCGTGCCGGGCGGCTCGACGATCCGGCGCGGCGCGTACGTGGCCAGGGGCGTCGTCTGCATGCCGCCCATGTACGTGAACGTCGGAGCGCACGTGGAAGCGGGGACGATGATCGACTCGCATGCGCTGGTGGGCTCCTGCGCGCAGATCGGGGCACGCGTGCACCTGAGCGCGGCCGCGCAGATCGGGGGAGTGCTGGAGCCGATCAACGCGGCGCCGGTGATCATCGAGGATGACGTCTTCGTGGGCGGGAACTGCGGCGTCTACGAGGGAACGGTGGTGCGCGAGCGGGCCGTGCTCGCGTCCGGCGTGCTGCTGACGCGCGGCACCCCGGTGTACGACGTCGTGCGGGAGACGGTGCACCGCGCCTCCGGCGAGCAGCCGCTCGAGATTCCCGCCGGCGCGGTGGTGGTGCCGGGCGCTCGCACGGTGAAGAGCGGATGGGGCGCGGCCGAGGGGTTGTCGCTCCAGACCCCGGTCATCGTGAAGTATCGGGACGCCGGCACCTCCGCCGCGACCGCGCTCGAGCAGTCGCTCCGCTGACGGGCGTGCGCCGCACCCGGGTGAGCGGCGAGGTTCGCGTCCCGGGCGACAAGTCGATCTCTCACCGCGCGCTCATCTTCGCCGCCCTGGCGGAAGGGTCGTCGCGGCTCCGCGGCATCGCGCGCTCGGACGACGTCGAATCCACCGCCCGGGTGCTGCGCGCGCTGGGCGCGGAGATTCCGCCGCTGAGCGACGACATGGTGGTGAGCGGCCACGGCCTGCGTTCGCTCCGAGCGCCGTCGGAGGATCTCGACTGCGGGAACAGCGGCACCACCGCGCGGCTCATGGCGGGCGTGGTCGCGGGGAGCGGACTCCGCGCTCGATTCGTCGGCGACCAGAGCCTGAGCCGGCGCCCGATGCGCCGCATTGCGGAGCCGCTGGCGGCGATGGGCGCTACCGTGGAGCTCGAGCGCGGAGATGGACTTCCGATGACGGTGTCGGCCGGTGGTGGAGCGCTCCGCGCCATCGAGTGGAGCACCGAGACGCCCAGCGCGCAGGTGAAGAGCGCCATCCTCCTGGCGGCGCTCGTGGCCGGTGTTCCGGCGCTCGTGCGCGAACCGGCGCGAACGCGCGATCACACCGAGCGGATGCTCGGCGCCATGGGCGCGCGGGTGGAGGGAGCCGGCACGTCGTCGGGCCTCGCGCCCGTGGAGCGGTTGCAGCCGCTCGATCTCACGATTCCGCGCGATCCCTCCACGGCGGCGTTCTTCGTGGCGCTGGCCACCCTGGCGGACGAGGGCGAGCTGGCGCTCCCCGAGCTCTGCCTCAACGTCACGCGCACCGGCTTCTTCTCGGCGTTGCGCGCGATGGGGGCGCGATTGGAGGTCGCCCTTTCCGAGGCGCAGGGTGGGGAGCCGGTAGGGAGCGTGACGGCGAGACCAGCGGCGCTGCGCGGGATCGAGGTAGCGCCGCGCGACGTCCCCGCCATGATCGATGAGCTGCCGCTTCTCGCCTGCGTCGCCGCCCGCGCGCGCGGCGAGACCGTCGTCACCGGCGCGGGTGAGCTCCGCGTGAAGGAGAGCGACCGGATCGGCGCCATCGTGAGCAACCTGCGCTCGCTCGGCGTCGAGGTCGAGGAGCTTCCCCACGGGATGCGTGTTCGCGGCGGCGGAGGGCCCATGCGCGGCGCGGTGCGCAGCTGGGGCGATCACCGGATCGCCATGGCGTTCGGCGTGCTGGGCGCGCTCGCCGGGAACGAGATCACCGTTGATGATCGGCAGTGCGTGGGCGTATCGTACCCGAGCTTCTGGGACGACCTCGCCCGCGTGCTGCACTGAAGCCCTCGTGATCACCACCCCTCCGCACACTCCCCGCGTTCGCCCGCCCGGCTCCACGCTCGTCATCGCCATCGATGGGCCGGCGGCAGCGGGAAAATCCTCGACCGCGCGCTGGGTGGCCGAGCGCGTGGGATTCCATCACGTGGATTCCGGCTCGCTGTATCGGGCGGCCACGGCGATGGCGCTGCGCCGGCTGAGCGATCCGGCGCGGTGGACGGAGGGGGAGGTCCTGGAGGCCGCGCGCAGCGTGCGTCTGGCGAAGCGGGGGACGTCGTTCGTGCCCGAGTCGTCAGGCAAGGCGCTCGATCAGGAGATTCGCGGGCAGGCGGTGACGCAGCAGGTGTCGCGCGTGGCGCAGATGCCGGCGGTGCGCGAGTGGGTGAACGAGCAGGTGCGTCGCGCGGCCAACGGCACCGACATCGTCGTGGACGGGCGCGACATGGGGACGGCGGTGTTCCCCGACGCGGACCTCAAGATCTACCTGGTGGCGGATCCGTGGGAGCGGGCGCGGCGCCGGCTGATTCAGCGGTTGGGACGGGGTCCGACCGACGAGGAGATCGCGGGGGAGACCGAGAGACTGGTGCAGCGTGACGCGCGCGATGCCACCCAGACCACGCAGGCGAAGGACGCCGTGCTTCTGGACACGACGTATCTGACGCAGCAGGAGCAGGTGGAGCGGATCGTGGCGCTGGTGCGGGTTGCCGCGGGGCGTGAGGTGGATTCTCCGTCCGGTTGACCCAACCTCACGTAAGACCTATATTTACAGGTTCCGATCGGAACTCGGCCGGGAGCCCGCGCGATGGCGCCGGCGGGTCGGTTCGGCAGTCGGCCAGGTGCGGCGAGATCGCGGCCGGCAGCCGAGTCCCGATGGCCGAGTGCCGATGCATTCACCTCAACCTCGACGCGGCGAGCGAACCCACCGCGGACTTCAGGAGATGACCGTCGTTATGCCCGAGCTCGAAACCCAAACCCCGGATGCGACGCTGACGCCTCGCAACCGCAACGATCAAAAAAATCAGCTCCGCCTTCTCTCCCACAAGGACGACCGGTGGGAGGATGACGAGTATACGGACGAAGAGCGGCTGGCCATGATGGAGATGTACAACGGCACGCTCGCCTCCATCGACGAAGGCCAGATCGTCAAGAGCAAGGTGCTCGAGATCCGCGACAACATGGTCGTGCTCGACATCGGCTTCAAGAGTGAGGGCGCCGTCCCGCTCGACGAGTTCAAGGACCACCCCGAGCTCAAGGTCGGCGACGAGGTCGAGGTCCTGCTCGAGCATCTCGAGGACCAGGAAGGGTCGGTCGTCCTCTCCAAGAAGAAAGCCGACTTCATGCGGGTCTGGGAGAAGATCCGCCTCGCCTACGAGAACGACACGCCGGTGGAAGGGACGCTGGTCAAGAAGATCAAGGGCGGTGTGGTGGTGGACCTCATGGGCGTCGACGCGTTCCTCCCCGGATCGCAGATCGCGCTCCGTCGCGTGCCGAACATCGACGAGCTGCTCGGCCAGAAGTACGAGTTCAAGATCATCAAGCTCAACAAGCGCCGCCGCAACATCGTGGTGAGCCGCCGCGTGATCCTCGAGGTCGAGCGTGCCGGCAAGCGCGAGAAGCTCATGAAGGAGCTCCAGAAGGACCAGGTCCGGAAGGGCGTGGTCAAGAACATCACCGACTTCGGCGCCTTCATCGATCTGGGCGGTGTCGACGGACTGCTCCACATCACCGACATGTCGTGGGGACGTATCTCCCACCCCTCGGAGCTGGTGCACATCGGGCAGGAGCTCGAGGTCAAGATCCTCGACATCGATTGGGAGCGGGAGCGCATCTCGCTCGGCCTCAAGCAGCTCCAGTCGTATCCGTGGAAGGACGTGGCGGAGAAGTACCCGGTGGGAACGCGCGTGCAGGGGAAGGTCGTCTCCATCACCAACTACGGCGCGTTCATCGAGCTCGAGCCCGGCATCGAGGGCCTGGTGCACATCAGCGAGATGAGCTGGACGCGCAACGTGCGGCACCCGTCGAAGCTGGTGTCCATCGGCGAGGTGATCGAAGCGGTGGTGCTCAAGGTCGATCCGAACGAGGAAAAGATCTCGCTCGGCATGAAGCAGACGGAGCAGGACCCCTGGGTGGTGCTGCCGTACAAGTATCCGGTGGGCACGCGAATCACCGGCAAGGTCCGCAACCTGACCAGCTTCGGCGCCTTCGTCGAGATCGAGCCCGGCATCGACGGTCTGATCCACATCTCCGACATGAGCTGGACGAAGCGCATCCAGCATCCGTCGGAGGTGGTGAAGAAGGGCGACACGGTGGACGTCGTCATCCTCAACATCGACGCCGAGAACAAGCGCATCTCGCTCGGCCTCAAGCAGGCCACCGAGGATCCGTGGCTGCGCATCGGTGAGACGTATCCGGTGGGCACCGAGGCGGAAGGGAAGGTGGTTCGCCTGATGGACAAGGGCGTGGTGGTCGACATCGGCAACGACATCGAGGGCTTCATCCCGGTGAGCCAGCTCGTCCCCGGCAAGACGGTGACGAACCCGGCCGACGCGGTGTACGAGGGGATGCGCCTCGAGTCGCGCATTCTCGAGGTGGACCCGATCCACCGCCGGATCGTGCTGGCCGTGACGAACATCCCCGAGGAGCAGCCGCCGCGCCCGGAGGCGCCCCCGAAGATCCATACCTCGGATTCGGAGCTCGGCGACATCCCCACCGGAGAAGAGCCGGCGTAGCACGGAAAGCAGGAACGCCCCTCGCGCGGCTCGCGCGGGGGGCGCTTCTTTTTCGCTCCCTCCTTCCTCGCGGTCGATGTCCGCATCGCGCGCTCGTTCACATCCCGTTCTCCTCACCGTCGCCCTGGCGCTGGCGTGCGCGCCCCTCGGCGCGCAGAGCCCGGCAGCGCGGGTCACGCTGGAAGTGACCAGCGACGATGGGCCGGTGAGCGATGCCACCGCCCGTGCCGCTCGCGCCCGCGCCGTCACCGATTCCCGAGGGCGCGCCGTGCTCGCCCTCACGCCCGGCGAGCGGCGCATCGTCGTGGCCAAGCTCGGCTACCGGCCGGACACCCTTGCCCTCCTGCTGCGCGACGGCGCCGACACCACCGTGCTCGTCAGGCTCGAGGAGCTGCCGGAGGTGCTCGCGCCGGTGGTGGTCACCACCACGCGCTTCGAGCACCAGATCGACCGCGAGCCGGAGCGCGTGGAGGTGTTGGCGGGAGAGGAGATCGACGAGAAGTCGCAGATGCGCCCCGCCAACCTCACGACGCTGCTCAACGAGATGAGCGGCGTGCGCATCCAGCCGACCGCGGCCGCGACCGGCGCGGCCGGCGTCCGCGTTCAGGGGCTGCGCGCGCAGTACACGCTGCTGCTGAGCGACGGACTTCCACTCTACGGGAGCGCGCCGAGCGGCCTCGGACTCCTGCAGATCCCGCCGCTCGATCTTCGGCAGGCGGAGGTCATCAAGGGAGCTGCCACCGCGCTCTACGGTCCGGCCGCGTTAGGCGGCGTGGTCAATCTGGTGTCGAAGCGGCCCGGTGATGAGCGCGCGGTGGTGCTCAACCAGACGTCGCGCGGGGGCACGGACGCGCTGGCCTGGGTCTCCGACAGCATGAGCGCGCGCTGGGGGTACACGCTCCTCGCCGGGGCGCACCACCAGCGGCTCGTCGAGCGCTCGGACGACGATTGGGCCGCGCTCCCGCGCTTCACTCGCGGCGAGATCCGTCCGCGGCTGTTCTGGCGCAACGCGGCTGGCGCGAGCGTGTTGGCGACGGTGGGCGCGATGCGCGAGACGCGCGAGGGCGGCTCGCCGGCGAGCATTGACCCCGACGATCCCTTCCCCATCTCGGTGGCGACGACACGGCTCGACGGCGGCCTCCTGGCGCGCATTCCCGGCGTCGGCATCGGCACGCTCCAGCTCCGGGGGGCGGCGAGCGGACGTTGGCAGGACCACGAGCGCGAGAGCGCGTCGCTCGCCGACGCGGTCTCCACGCTCTTCGCCGAGGCATCGTACGCCGGAGCGGCGGCGAAGGTCGAGTGGCTGCTCGGGACCGCCGTGCAGCGCGTCGCCTACCGGAACGATGATCTGCCGGCGCTCGACTTCACGCACCTCGCGCCCGCGCTCTTCGGACAGGTGACGCTGACGCCGCGCTGGTGGCTGGCGAGCACGGTGAGCGGACGATGCGACATGCACGACGAGTACGACACGCGGTGCAGCCCGCGTCTCTCGACGCTCGTGCGGCTGGACTCCACGTGGAGCGTGCGGCTGAGCGGCGGGGCGGGCTTCTTCGCTCCCACGCTCTTCACCGAGGAGGTGGAGAACATCGATCTCCGCCTCCTCGTTCCGCCGCGCGGGCTCGCCGCGGAGCGCGCGCGCACCGCGTCGCTCGACGTCAATGGCCGCCGCGGCTCCATCGAGGTGAACGCGACGCTCTTCGCCGCCGATGTCGAGCGCCCAGTGATGCTGGTGCCGCTCGAAGACGGAAGCGGGCGCGTCGCGCTCCGGAACGCCGCGGGCACGCTCCGCACGCGGGGAGTCGAGGTCTACGGGATCTACGACGAGGAGCCCTTCGCCGTGATCGCCTACTGGTCGCGGCTCCGCGCCACCGAGCCATCGCTCGACGGCGGCGGGCGGCGCACCGTTCCGCTCGATCCCCGCCAGACGTTCGGCGTGGATCTGGCGTACGAGAGGCCCGAGGTGGGCCGCCGCGTGGCGGTGGAGATCTTTCACACCGGCGAGCAGATGCTCGAGTATGCCGCCGACGGCGAGTACACGGCGCCGGCGTTCACCACCTACGAATTCCTCGTCACGCATCGCGTGGGCTCGATTCAGCTCTGGCTGAACGCGGAGAATCTCACGGATGTCCGGCAAGGGCGTCATGCGCCGCTCCGTCTGCCGGTTCCCGGTCCCGGCGGGCGCGTTGCCGTCGATCAGTGGGCGCCGCTGGAGGGACGCATGGTGAACGCCGGCGTCCGCATCGCCTTCTGACGACGCCCGGGGCTACCCGCGCGCTCCCATCGCTGTACTTTTCGCCCTCTATGACCATGCGAGAGAAGCTGGAGCTCCTCGAGCGCCGGCGCGCCGAGGCGGAGCAGGGGGGTGGGGCCTCACGACTCGCGGCCCAGCACGAGAAGGGGAAGCTCTCGGCGCGCGAGCGCCTCGACGTGTTGCTCGACGACGGCAGCTTCGTGGAGCTCGACCGCTTCGTGGTCCACCGCTCGTCCGATTTCGGGCTGGACCGGCAGCGCATCTACGGCGACGGCGTCGTCACCGGCTACGGGCGCATCGAGGGGCGGCTGGTCTACGTCTTCTCCCAGGACTTCACCGTGTTCGGTGGCTCCCTCTCCGAAGCGCACGCCGAGAAGATCGTGAAGGTGATGGACCACGCCGTGCGGAACGGCGCCCCCGTCATCGGGCTCAACGACTCCGGCGGCGCGCGCATCCAGGAGGGCGTTGTCTCCTTAGGCGGATACGCCGAGATCTTCTTGCGGAACACCCTGGCCTCGGGCGTGGTGCCGCAGATCTCCGCCATCCTCGGGCCCTGCGCCGGCGGGGCCGTGTACTCGCCCGCCATCACCGACTTCATCTACATGGTGCGCGGCACGTCGTACATGTTCGTCACCGGGCCGAACGTGGTGAAGACGGTGACCCACGAGGACGTGACGATGGAGACGCTGGGCGGCGCCGACACGCACGCGTCGATCTCCGGCGTCTCCCACTTCGCGTACGATTCCGAGCTGGCCTGCCTCCAGGCGATCCGTGAGCTCTTCCGCTTCGTTCCCTCGAACAATCTGGCCGACCCGCCGCGCGGCCCGGGCACCGACCCGCGCGACCGGCGCGACGAGTCGCTGCTCGACATCGTCCCCGACAACCCGAACCGGCCGTACGACATGCACGACGTCATCGCCCGCGTGGTGGATGACGGCGAGTTCTACGAGGTGCAGCGCGACTACGCGCAGAATCTGCTCTGCGGCTTCGCGCACCTCGGGGGATTCAGCGTCGGCGTGGTGGCCAACCAGCCGGCGGTGCTGGCCGGCGTGCTCGACATCAGCGCCTCGCTCAAGGGCGCGCGCTTCATTCGCTTCTGCGACGCCTTCAACATCCCGCTGGTGACCTTCGAGGACGTTCCCGGATTCCTGCCCGGCGTGACGCAGGAGCACGGGGGGATCATCAAGCACGGCGCCAAGCTCCTCTACGCCTACTGCGAGGCGACGGTGGCCAAGCTCACCGTGATCACGCGCAAGGCCTACGGCGGCGCCTACGACGTGATGAGCAGCAAGCACATCCGCGGCGACTTCAACGTGGCCTGGCCTTCGGCCGAGATCGCGGTGATGGGCCCCAAAGGCGCGGTGGAGATTCTCTTCCGCAAGGAGATCAACGACAGCTCCGACCCCCAGCGCGCCATGGACGCCCGCGTCGACGAGTACCGCGAGAAATTCGCGCACCCCTACATCGCCGCGGGGCGCGGCTACCTCGACGACATCATCGATCCGCGGGAGACGAGGCCGCGGTTGATCGACGCGCTGGAGGCGTTGCAGGGGAAGCGGGCGAAGAATCCCGCCAAGAAGCATGGGAATCTTCCGCTGTAGCGGCTGAGGGTGATGTTCACCAAGCTGCTCATCGCCAACCGCGGAGAGATCGCGCTCCGCGTGATCCGCGCGGCCCGCGAGCTGGGGATACGCTCCGTCGCCGTCTACAGCGATGCCGACGCCCACGCGCCGCACGTGCGCGAGGCGGACGAAGCGGTGCACATCGGCGCGGCGCCGTCGAGCGAGAGCTACCTGCGTGGCGACCGGATCATCGAGGCGGCGCTGCGCGTCGGCGCCGAGGCGATCCATCCGGGGTACGGCTTCCTCTCCGAGCGAGAGCCGTTCGCCCGCGCGGTGGGCGACGCGGGTCTGGTGTTCGTCGGGCCGCCCCCCGAGGCCATCGCGGCCATGGGGAGCAAGACCGCCGCGCGGAAGCTCGCCATCGACGCGGGGGTGCCCGTCGTCCCCGGCACCACCGAGGCGCTGCGCGATGCCGCGGAGGCGCGGGAGATCGCGGCGCGCTTCGGTTATCCGGTGCTCCTGAAGGCGGCGGCGGGCGGAGGTGGGAAGGGGATGCGCGTGGTGCAGTCGCCTGACGAGTTGCCCGCGGCGCTCGAGACGGCGCGGCGCGAGGCGCGGAACGCCTTCGGCGACGACGCGGTGTACGTGGAGAAGTACATCCTCGGGCCGCGCCACGTGGAGATCCAGGTGCTGGGCGACCAGCACGGCACCATGCTCTCGCTGGGCGAGCGCGAATGCTCGGTGCAGCGGCGACACCAGAAGATGATCGAAGAGGCTCCCAGCGTGGCCGTCACTCCCGAGCTGCGCGCCCGCATGGGGGAGGCCGCCGTGCGCGCCGCCAGGGCCGCCGGCTACGTGAACGCGGGGACCTGCGAGTACCTCCTCGATCGCGAGGGGCGCTTCTACTTCCTGGAGATGAACACGCGGCTCCAGGTGGAGCATCCGGTCACCGAGCTGGTGACCGGGATCGACCTGGTGCAATGGCAGCTCCGCATCGCCGCCGGCGAGCGACTCCCCTTCAGGCAGGAGGAGATCGTACCGCGTGGGTGGGCCATCGAGTGCCGGATCACCAGCGAAGACCCCTCCTCGAGCTTCCTGCCTTCCACCGGGCGCATCTCCTACCTGCGGCTCCCCGGCGGTCCGGGGGTGCGGTGGGACGGCGGGATCGGCATCGGCTCCGAGGTGGGGCTGCACTACGATCCGATGCTGGCCAAGCTCATCGTGTGGGCGCCCACTCGTCAGGCGGCGATCGAGCGGATGCACCGTGCCCTGCTGGAGCTCACCGTGGAGGGAGTGGAGACGTCGCGCGACTTCCACCTGCGCGTGATGGAGGACGAGGAGTTCAGGCGCGGCGCCATCGAGATCCAGTGGCTGGAGCGCCGCCTCCAATCGCTGGTCACCGTGCCGCCTCCCGCCGACGGCGAGCGCGCCGCCGCCGTCGCCGGCGTCCTCCTGGCCGAGCGCGAGCGAAGCACTCGGGTGAGCGCCGCAGCTTCCAACGGCGCGGCGCCGGCCGTCGATCGATGGACGGAGACCGGCCGCCGCGAGGGGCTCCGCGAGTGAGGGTGAGGCCGTCCGCATGGTGATGCGTCGCGCCGAAGTGACGATCGACTCCATCGCGGCCGGGGGCGACGGCGTGGCGCGCGTGGAGGGGCTGGTGGTCTTCGTGCCGCGGGCCGCGCCCGGGGATCGCGCGCTGGTGGAGTTCACCACCGGCGCCCGGTTCGCGCGCGCGCGCCTCATCGGGCTCCCCGTGCCCTCCTCGCTCCGCGTCCAGCCCCCCTGCGCGCATTACGTGCGCGACCAGTGCGGCGGATGCCAGCTCCAGCATCTCGGCTACGACAGCCAGCGCTCCGCCAAGTCGCGCATCATCGCCGACTCGCTGGCGCGCATCGGCAAGCGCGCCGTCCTCGCGCCCGATGTGCGTCCGAGCGGGCGGCCGTTCCGCTATCGGCGGAAGCTCACCCTGGCGCTCCGGCGTCGCGCGTCGCGCTGGATCGCGGGGCTCCATCCGTACGATGCGCCGGGTGAAGTCTTCGCGCTCGACGATTGCCCGATCACCGAGGAGCGCGTGATGGCGGCGTGGCGCGAGGTGCTGAGCGCCGCCGAGACGTTTCCCGACGTGCGCGAGCTGCGCGGCGCCGTCCGACTGGACGACGTCGGCGCATCGTTCGTGCTGGAGGGAGGGGAGCGCTGGCCGCGGAGCGAGGAGCTCTTCCGCCGCTGCCCCTCGCTGGCGGCGCTCTGGTGGATCGCGGAAGACGGTTCGCGGAGGCTCCTGCACCATCGGGGCGACGAGCAGCCGCCGGGCGCATCCTTCACGCAGGTGAACGCGTCGGTGGCGGCGGAGCTCCGCCAGTACGTGCTCGACCGGGTGATGCGGCACGAGCCCGCCACCGTCGTGGATGGCTATGCCGGGCTGGGTGACACGGCGATGCCGCTCGCGGAGCGCGGCGTTCGCGTCACCGCCATCGAGCTCGATCGTGCGGCGACGGCCTGGTGCGCCGCGCGCCTGGCGAGTGGGTCGCGCGCGATCGCCGGTCGCGTGGAGGACGAGCTCGCGGCGTCGCTGCCGGCGGACGTCGTCCTCCTCAATCCGCCGCGCGCCGGAGTGGACGCGAGGGTGGCCGAGACGCTCGAGCGCGCCGAGCCGCGCCCGCGCGCCGTGTTGTACGTGAGCTGCGATCCGGCCACGCTCTCGCGTGACGTGCGTCGCATGCCGGGCTACGAGATCGTGTCGCTGGTCGCCTTCGACATGTTTCCGCAGACCGCCCACGTGGAGACCGTCTGCGAGCTGGCGCCGCGTGAGGCGGAAGCCCGGCCGGAACCGGCATGAAGTACGTCGTCTCGGTGAACGGCAAGCGCCTGACGATCGCGCGCGACGGCGCCGCCGTGACCGTCGGAGCCGACACGCTGCACGCCTCGCTCGACGAGGTGGCGGGCACGCCCGTGCGCCTCGTCCGTATCGGTGACCAGGTGCACCGGGTGGTGGTGCGCGAACGGAAGGGGCGCGGCGAGTACACGCTCTGGATCGACGGCTTCTCCTACGTCGTCGAAGCGCTCGACGAGCGTACGCGCGCGATCCGCGATCTCTCGGCTGCCTCGGCCAGGCCGGCCGGCCCGGCGCCGCTCGTCGCGCCCATGCCCGGGCTCGTGGTTCGCGTTCTCGCCGAGCCCGGGCAGAGCGTGGGAGCGGGGCAGGGGCTGGTGGTGATGGAGGCGATGAAGATGGAGAACGAGCTGCGCGCGCCCGCGGCGGGGACGGTGCGCGCCGTGCGGGTGACTCCCGGCACGGCGGTGGAGAAGGGTGCCGTGCTGGTGGAGCTCGACTGAGCGCCCCTACGGTCGCGTCACCCTTCCAGTCGCCACCTCACCGGCGAAGGTCGAGAGCCACCAGCGTCCCTCACCACCCGAGATCGGAAGCCAGAGGCCGAGGTTGTTGTCGAACGTGCCCGGATTGAACTCGACGACGAGTCGCGCCCCGTCCATCCTCCATCGTGCGTTCCCCGAGCCGGCGCTCGAGCGCGCCAGCGGGAGCGGGAGGACGCCGTCGTAGACCACGACGCCCTCCCGGTCGGGGCAGTCGGGCGGGATGGGCGCGGGATCGGGGTGAAAGGTCAGGGTCATGGGGATGCTCTTCCCGCGCTCGTCCTCGAGCGCGGGCGGCGCCGCCGGACGGACGCTGTCGATCACGAGGGTGGCGGCCACCTGGACGGCGGCCGGCGGGCTCCCGCAGAGGGAGTCGAGGGCGCTGCCGACACGCCCTGGAACGCAGGCGGTGGAGGTCGATAGCAGCGCCAGCGAGGCAGCGCCCAGAAAGCGGCGTGTTGTGTCCGTTGACAACGTCTAACTCCTTTCGTAGCTTACATGTCTGTCCAAAAACGCCTGACTTGGCCGACGGCTCTCCTGCCGGCGGCCGTGAATGCTTTCACCACGCACATGAAGACCTACACCTCCACGCCCAAGGACATCGCGCACGACTGGTTCGTCGTCGATGCCGACGGGATGGTACTCGGCCGGCTGGCGACGGAAGTCGCCCGGATCATTCGCGGCAAGCACAAGCCGACGTTCACCCCGCACATGGATGGTGGCGACAACGTCATCGTCATCAACGCGTCGAAGGTGAAGGTGACCGGCAGGAAGATGGAGCAGAAGCGCTACTTCCGGCATACCGGCTACATGGGACACGAGCGCTTCACGCCGCTCTCCACGATGCTGGCCAAGCACCCGGAGCGCGTCATCGAGTCGGCGGTGTACGGGATGCTTCCCAAGAACACGCTCGGGCGGCAAAAGCTGCGCCTTCGGTTGCGTGTATATCCGGGTGCCGAGCACCCACACCAGGCGCAGCAGCCCAGGGTGTTGAACCTCAAGCAGAGCGAGAACGAGTAATGGCGGACGGAGCTGTCGTTCACACGATCGGTCGTCGGAAGGAGAGCGTGTGCCGGTTGTACCTGCGCCCCGGCTCGGGGAAGTGGGACGTCAACGGCCGGACGCTCGGCGACTACTTCCCGCGCCCGTCGTTGGTGACGGCGATTCAGCAGGCGTTCACGGCCACCGACACGCTGGGCCGCTTCGACGTCCGCGCCAAGCTCGAAGGCGGGGGCGTGAGCGGCCAGGCCGGCGCGCTACGGCTCGCCGTCGCGCGCGCGCTGGTGCAGATCGATGAGACGCACAAGCGCAAGCTCCGCGACCTCGGTCTCCTCACGCGCGACGCGCGAATGGTGGAGCGCAAGAAGCCGGGACGCCCGAAGGCGAGAAAGCGGTTCCAGTTCAGCAAGCGATAGAAATCACTCACGCTCCCCGAGCGCGCCCCGGGTGCCGGATGTCCGGTTGGAGGCGCGCGATGACGGGAGCGGACGACACCAACCCCGAGACCATCCAGGAATGACGCAGCCCAGACTCGAACAGCTCCTCGAAGCCGGGGTCCATTTCGGCCACCAGACGCGCCGATGGAATCCCAAGATGCGCCGGTTCATCTTCGCCGAGCGCAACGGCATCCACATCATCGATCTCCAGAAGACGATGCGGCAGCTCGAGCTCGCGCAGCAGCTGGTGCGCGAGGTCGTGATGCGCGGCGACAACGTCCTCTTCGTCTGCACCAAGCGGCAGCTCAAGGGAATCGTGCAGGCCGAGGCCGAGCGCTGCAGCGCGATGTACGTCACCGAGCGCTGGCTGGGCGGGCTGCTCACCAACTTCCAGACGGTGAAGAAGCAGGTGCGTCGGCTGAAGGATCTGGAGGCCGGGAGCGAGGCGGGCGGCGAGTTCGAGAACTACACCAAGAAAGAGCAGCTCATGATGACCCGCGAGCGCGACAAGCTCTCGAAGTACCTCCAGGGCATCAAGAACATGGGGCGCGTCCCCGGGCTCATGTTCGTGGTCGACTCCAAGAAGGAGAAGATCGCCGTCACCGAGGCGAACAAGCTGGGCATTCCGATCATCGCCATCGTCGACACCAACGCCGATCCGGACCTCATCTCGGTGCCGATCGCGGGGAACGATGACGCCATTCGGAGCGTTGAGTTGATAACGCACGCGATCGCCGACAGCATCGCCGAAGCGCGTCGCGAGGCCCCGATCCGCCACGAGGAGGAGGACGGTGAGCCGATGACCACCTACAGCTCCGATCGTGGCGCCGAGCCCGCGGACGAAGGCGAGAAGCGCCGCCGCCGTCGTCCGCGGCGCCGTCGCGCGAAGCCGGAGGCGATTGCCGCCCGGCTGAAGAGCGGTGGCGAGAGCGAGGTCGCCGGCGAGGTGGGAGAGGCCGTCGACGCGGGCGATGCTGGAGAGAGTGGAGAGTGAGTGCGGCGGACTCGCGCGGGTGATGCGCCCGTAGTGCGCGAGACCGTTTCGAGGTAAACTTGCTACGCCGCCGGCCGTTTGCCGGCGGCGTTTCTGTGGAAATTGGACGACGCGCTACGCGCGCGTGAGGATGGATGGAATGACGACGATGACTTTCACGGCCAAGGACGTTCAGGAGCTCCGCCAGCGCACCGGCGCGGGGATGATGGATTGCAAGCGGGCGCTCGAGGAGAGCGGCGGGAACATGGAGAAGGCCGCCGAGTCGCTCCGCGCCAAGGGGATCGCCAAGGCCGAGAAGCGTGCCGGCCGCACGGCCTCCGAGGGGCAGGTGATCAGCTACCTCCATCACGACGGCAAGACCGGCGTGCTGCTCGAGCTCAACTGCGAGACCGACTTCGTGGCCCGCACCGAGGACTTCAAGCAGCTGGGCAAGGAGATCGCGATGCACATCGCGGCCAGGATGCCCCTGGCCGTCACCAAGGAGCAGGTGGCTCCCGAGGTGGTGGAGCGTGAGCGTCGCATCGCCGAAGAGCAGGTGCGCGCCAGCGGCAAGCCGGAGAGCCTCGTCCCCAAGATCGTCGACGGAAAGGTCGAGGCGTTCTACAAGGACGTGGTGCTGATGTCGCAGCCGTGGATCCGCGAGGACAAGAAGACGATCGCGGATCTGGTGAAGGAGACGTCGGCGAAGGTCGGCGAGAACATCGTCGTCCGTCGCTTCGCGCGGTTCCGGATCGGCGAGGAGTGAGCGTCGCGTGAGCGCGCTCCGGTATCCTCGAATTCTGTTGAAGATCTCCGGCGAGGCGCTCGCCGGAGACAAGGGGTTCGGTCTCGACCTCACCACCCTGGAGCGGCTCTGCGGCGAGATCAAGACGGTGATCGAGCTGGGGTGCGCGGTGGGGCTGGTGATCGGCGGTGGCAACATCGTGCGCGGAACGCAGCTCTCGCGCATGGGGATGGACCGCGTGGGCGCCGACTACATGGGCATGCTGGGGACGGTCATCAACGCGTTGGCGATGCAGGATGTGCTGGAGCGCAACAACGTCCAGACGCGCGTGATGACCGCCCTCCGCATGGAGGACGTCGCCGAGCCGTACATTCGGCGGCGCGCGCTGCGCCACTTCGAGAAGGGTCGCCTGGTGATCTTTGCGGCGGGTACGGGCAATCCGTACTTTTCCACCGACACCGCGGCGGCCCTTCGCGCCATCCAGATGAAGGCGGACGTCATCATCAAGGCCACGAGCGTCGACGGGATCTACTCGGCGGACCCGAAGAAGGACCCCCAGGCGACGTTCTATCCCGAGGTGAGCTATCGCGACGTGATCCTCCAGGAGCTTGGCGTCATGGATCAGACGGCGCTCACACTCTGCCGTGAGAACAAGCTCCCGATCATCGTGCTCAACATCAACCGACACGGCTCCATCGCCGAGGCGGTGCGCGGCGAACGGGTCGGCACCCTCGTCCAATGACACCTCCTACCACCATTCCGCAGATCCTCAAGGACTGCCGCACGGCGATGGACAAGGCGCTGGACAACTCCAGGCGCGAGTTCGCGTCCATTCGGAGCGGCAAGGCCACCACGTCGCTGCTCGACACCGTGCGCGTCGACGCCTACGGACAGCAGATGCCGATCACGCAGGTGGCGAGCGTCTCGGCGCCGGAGCCCCGTCTCCTCACGGTGCAGCCGTGGGACAAGGGACTCTCCTCGGCGATCGAGAAGGCGATCCGCGACTCCGACCTGGGGCTCAACCCATCGTCGCAGGGCGGGGTGATACGCGTCCCGCTTCCGGCGCTCAACGAGGAGCGCCGTCGGGAGCTGGTGAAGGTGGTGCACAAGCTCGCCGAGGAAGGGCGCATCGCGGTCCGCCATGCCCGCACCCACGCCCGCGAGGCGATCAAGAAGCTCGACAAGACCCCGGAAGACGACAAGAAGCACGCCGAGAAAGACCTTCAGAAGCTGCACGACGACTACATCCACAAGCTGGATGAGCTGCTGAAGGGGAAAGAGGCGGAGATCATGGAAGTGTGAGCATCGGGACTCGGCCGGCATCGGGACTCGGCCGGCATCGGGACTCGGCCATCGGTCATCGGGACTCGGTTGTGGCGGTGAGATCTCGACCGGTCGCCGAGTCCCCAGTCCCGATGGCCGAGTCCCGATGCGGCCGAGTCCCGATGCCCGATGCCCGTCCCGCGCTTCGCG
The DNA here is from genome assembly GCA_035249845.1 of Gemmatimonadaceae bacterium. GTDB lineage: Bacteria > Gemmatimonadota > Gemmatimonadetes > Gemmatimonadales > Gemmatimonadaceae > DATFBY01. Next base: position 5,134 of record DATFFZ010000171.1, on the reverse strand, counting down.
TTATGGAACTACTCGCGCAGATCCGCCTCAACGGCTCCGTCCCCCGCCACGTCGCCATCATCATGGATGGCAACGGGCGGTGGGCGCGTGAGCGGAGGTTGCCGAGGCCGATGGGGCATCGGTCGGGGATGCGAGCGGTGCGGGAGGTGGTGGAGGGGGCGATCGAGGCGGGGGTGGAGATGCTCTCGCTCTTCGCCTTCTCGCAGGAGAACTGGCAGCGACCCGCGTCGGAGATTCAGGCGCTCATGTCGCTCCTGGAGGAGTACGTCGCTCGTGAGGCGGACGAGCTCACCGAGCAGGGGGTGCGCGTGCGCGTGCTCGGCGAGCTGTCGCGCCTGCATCCGACCACCGCCGCCGCGGTGTCCCGCATCGTGCAGCAGACGTCGCGCAACGACCGGCTCATCCTCAACATCTTCATCTCCTACGGCAGCCGCGCCGAGCTGGTGCACGCGGCGCGGTCGCTGGCGCGCGACGTGGCCGAGGGCCGCCTGACGCCTGACGAGATCGACGAGGAGGCGTTCCAGCGGAAGCTGTACACCGACGGCTGCCCCGATCCCGATCTGCTCATCCGGACCTCCGGCGAGAAGCGCATCTCCAACTTCCTGCTCTGGCAGCTGGCCTACACCGAGCTGCACATCACCCCGGTGTTGTGGCCCGACTTCAGCCGGCGCGATCTGTTCGAGGCGATCCTCGACTTTCAGAGCCGGGATCGGCGCTTCGGCAAGGTCACTGCCTAGTGGCGCTGTCGGAGCTCGCGCGCCGCACGCTCTTCGCGGTGGTGGCGATTCCGATCGTCCTGGGCGTCATCTGGGTGGGTGACGCGGCGCTAGCGGCGCTGCTCGCCATCGCCGCCGCGCTGGCCGCCTGGGAGTTCTTCCGCCTGGCCGAGCGCGGCGAGTACGCGCCACTCGGCGCCACCGGCATCGGGGTGGCGGCCGTCCTTCCTCTGGTCGCGCACGCGCAGCGACGAGGCGTGGTGACGCCCTCGGTCACCTGGGCGGTGCTCGCCGTGCTGGCCATGCTGGCCGTCGCTCTCGTGGCCCGTGGGCCGGCCCGCCGCCCCATCGGCGCGGTGGCGGTGACCGTGCTGGGCGTCGTCTACACCGGCGGGCTCCTCAGCTACGCGTACATCTTGCGGTACCACCGCTTCACCAACTACGCGCTCGGCGCGGAGGCGGGCGCGGTGCTGCTGCTCCTTCCCGTCCTCCTCACCTGGACGTCGGACACCGGCGGGTACTTCGTGGGGCGGTCGTTCGGGCGGCACAAGCTCCTTCCATCGGTGAGCCCGGGGAAGACGATCGAGGGTGCCGTGGGCGCGCTGGTGCTGTGCGCCATCGTCGCCTGGGTGTACATGCGCTACGTTCTCGTACCGTACGCGCAGCTCGCGCTCACGCCCGTGTCGGCGGCGCTGTTCGGCATCGGGGTGAGCGTGGCGGTGCAGATCGGAGATCTGGTGGAGTCGCTCATGAAGCGCGAAGTGGCGGTGAAGGACAGCTCGCACCTGGTGCCGGGGCACGGCGGTGTGCTCGACCGCCTCGACGGGATGCTGTTCGCGCTGCCCGTTGCCTACTGGCTGCTCGAGGTGATGCGCGTCTATCCGGTGCCGCGATGACGCCGCGTGGGACGGCCGGCGTGGCGATTTTGGGGAGCACCGGGTCGATCGGCACCACGGCGCTGCGCGTGCTCTCGCGTCATCGCGAGCGCTTTCGCGTGACGGCGCTCACCGCCTTCGCCAACGCCGCGCTCCTCCGCGAGCAGGTGCGCGAGTTCGCCCCGGCGTTCGCGGGAATCGTCACCAACGGCTCGTCGCCGCACGACGCCTGGCGCCTCGGTCCGGAGTGTCTCATCGAGGCGGCGCAGCGTGCCGACGTCGACATCGTGCTCAACGCCGTGGTGGGCGCGGCCGGTCTCGATGCCACGCTGGCGGCGGTGCGCGCCGGAAAGCGCGTGGCGCTGGCGAACAAGGAGACGCTGGTGATGGCCGGGGAGCTGGTGGCGGCCGCCTGTGAAGCCGGGGGCGGGGAGATCGTCCCCGTGGACAGCGAGCACAGCGCCATACTCCAGTGCATCTCGGGGCGCGACAGCTCGGAGATCCGGCGGCTGATCCTGACCGCCTCGGGTGGACCCTTTCGCTCCTGGCCGGAGGAACGGCTGAGCCGCGCCACGCTGGCCGACGCGCTTCAGCATCCCACCTGGCGGATGGGACGAAAGATCACCATCGACAGCGCCACGCTCGCCAACAAGGCGCTGGAGGTGATCGAGGCACACTTCCTGTTCGGGCTCTCGTACGACCGGATCGAGGTGGTGGTGCATCCGCAGAGCGTGGTGCACTCGCTGGTGGAGTTCGTGGATGGGAGCGTGCTGGCGCAGCTCGGCGTTCCGAGCATGGAGCTTCCCGTGTTGTACGCGCTCACGCATCCCGAACGGGTGGCCGACACCGGGGTACCACCGTTCGATCCGGTGGCGCTTTCGCCGCTCACCTTCGAGCGGGTCCGCTCCGACGACTTTCCGGCGCTGCGGTTGGGGTTCGAGGCGGGACGACGTGGCGGCGCGGCGCCGGCCGTGTACAACGCCGCGAACGAGCAGGCGGTGGCGCTCTTCCTTGAGGGGCGGATCAGCTTTGGTGACATTCCGCGTGCGATCGCGGGCGCGCTCGACGCGCTCGGTGCGGTAGACGGGGGGACGCGCGACGCGCTGCTCGCCGCCGATCATGATGCACGCCGACACGTACGCGAGATGCTGACATGAGTGACCTGCTGACCGGCACCGCGGGCACGATCTTCGTGCTCGGCCTGGTGATCTTCGTGCACGAGCTGGGGCACTTCCTGGCCGCGAAATGGGCGGGCGTGTACGCGCCGCGCTTCTCCATCGGCTTCGGCCCGGCGCTGTGGAGCCGGAAGTGGGGGGAGACGGAGTACATCCTCGCGGCCGTGCCGCTCGGCGGCTACGTGCGGATGGCGTCGCGCGAAGACGAGACGATGGCACTGATCGAGGGTGGCGGGGAGCAGCCCGTGCCCGAGCCGGAGACCGTGGGAGGGAGCGGCACGCAGGTCTTGCCTGACGAGGCGACCCGACCGAAACGGACGCGCTACTGGGACCCGCAGGGGATGGCGCCCTTCGGACCGCGGCCGGTTCCGGCGGAGCGCCACTTCGAGTCGAAGCCGCTGGCCAAGCGCCTGGTGATCATGTTCGCCGGCGTGACGATGAACATCCTGCTGGGCTTCGTGATTCTCACCGGCGTGGTGCTCAACGCGGGGGACGTGACGCTCCGCACGCGGGTGATCGACGAGGTGGCGCCGGCGCTGGCGCCGTCGCTCGATGGACAGCTTTCGCCGGGCGACACGATTCTCGCCGTCGACGGTCACACGGTGGAGAGCTGGAACGACGTGGCCGACCGGATCCGCGAGGGCGAGGGAAGTCCGGTGGTGCTGCGCACCAATCGTGGCGAGCAGCGGATCACCGTGGAGGGGCGCGGTGCGCCGTCGCGGGACGAGCTGCCGCTCGGACTGCGCCCACGGTTCGGGCCGGTGCTGGGGAACGTGCAGCCCGGCCGCGCGGCCGATCGCGCCGGCCTGCGCCAGGGGGACAGCGTGGTGGCGGTCAACGGCGTGGCCGTGAGCACGTGGGACCAGCTCGTCGAGCACATCCGCCGCTCGCCGGGGCGCGACCTGACCTTCGCGGTCGTGCGCGACGGGCAGCCGTTGACGATCGACGCGCGCCCCGACTCGGTGCGCGACGTGAATCCGGAGACGCAGCGCCGGGAGTACCGCGGTCTCCTCGGTGTCGAGCCCTACACCGAGCGAAGCCCGATCGGTGTGGGGCCGGCGGTGGCCCTCGGCTGGGAGCGCACCTGGGAGATGGCGGGGACGGTCGTCACCATCCTTCGACGATTGGTGACGCGCGAGGTGCCCTTGTCGCAGCTGAGCGGACCAATCGGGATCGCGCGCGCATCCGCCGAGGCCGCGCAGATGGGGATGGAGCCGCTGCTCCTCCTCGTGGCGCTGCTCAGCATCAACCTGGCCGTGTTCAACCTGCTGCCGATCCCGATCCTGGACGGCGGTCAGATCCTCCTGAACGTCATCGAGTCCATCAAGGGCTCGGCGCTCAGCGCGCGCACCAGAGAATACGCGCTGCGTTTCGGTCTGTTGGCCATCGCCATGCTGCTGGTGCTGGTGATGTTCAACGACATCAAGAACCTGTTCGGTTTGTGATCGCGCGCGGCGCCCGGATCGCGTCGCTCCTGGTGCTCCTCGCGGCCGTGGCGGCGCCGGCCGGCGCGCAGACGGTGCCGGTGCGCTTCGAGGTCGCGGCCGTGGCCGACAGCATGATGAGCTTCGCGCTCCCGACGCCCAGCCACGCGAAGTGGGTCCGGCCGGGCATCGACGGCATCGTGGTGGACCCGGCGCGCCGCGACGCCCTGGTGGCCAGCTTCCGCGTCGTCACCGTCTCGTCGGTGGAAGTCACGGGCGTGGTGACCGGCCAGACGACCCGCGTCGAGCCCGGCCAGATCGCCATTCTCAACCGACCGTCGCGCGCCTGGTACGCTCGCGGGTCGTTCTGGGGCGGCTTGTTGTTAGGCGCGGCTGCCGGGCTGATTATCGGGGCGCAGTAGCGGTCACGACCGGCAGATGAGCCTGATGCGCTCCCTGCTCATTCTCGCCGGCTTGATGGTCAGGTCCCCGATGAAGTCCGCGCAGTTCGGCGCCGAGATGAGCAGCTGATAGGTGCCGACCGGCATCGGGAGCGGATGGGTGCTGGGGATGGAGCCTTGTGCCTGACGAGCGCCGTCGGTGGTGCGTACCACGAAGCGGGCGCCGCGGGGTTGGCCGTCGAGGGAGAGCCAGCCGCACGGGCGGGGGCGGAGCGTCACGTTTGCCGTGTCGGCGGCGCGCACGGTCACGCGGGCGCTGTCGCGAACGCTCGGGCAGCCATCGATGCTGGGAAGGAGCGCCGACACCATGTACCGGCCTTCGGTCAGCGTGTCGGTGAGCAACGTTCCCTTTCCCAGGCGCCTGCCGTTGAGCGAGATGAGCGCGGTGGACGGAGCGCGCACGCGGAGGGAGCCGTGATCGGCGGCGCTGCTCTCGCTTGGAGCGGGTGTCGTCGCCCCCGCGGGCCCCGATGCACCGGCGCG
>DATFFZ010000170.1:0-5848 GCA_035249845.1 Gemmatimonadaceae bacterium | reverse complement strand
GAGGAGGGAGGAGGGAGGAGGCAGGAACAGCGAACGTCAACGGCGGCATTAGGCATTCGGCATTGGGCATTCGGGTCTCGGCGGAGAGATTCCGTCGCGGGAGCCCGAATGCCCAATGCCGAATGCCCAATGCCGCGCTGTTCGCAGTTCCTCCTCCCTCCTCCCTCCTCCCTCCTCCCTCAGTCTACGACCAGCACTCCGACCTCTCCCCCATACTCGTCAGGCACCACCGGCAGCCCCGGTGGCGCGCGCCACTCCCGTCCATCCACTCGCATCATCACCCGGTGCGCTCCGGGCGCGATGAGCACTCCGCGCTCCCACCGGCCGCTGGTGCCCCGCGACATGGCGATCGGCTCCCAGTCGGTGAAGTCGGCGCGGAGCTCCACCTGCTGTGCCTGCACGCCGGTCAGATACAGCACCCGCCTGCCGTCCGCCGTTCGCACCACCGACAGGATCGAGCTCCTCGCCGCCGAGCGCGGGTTGATAAGCGCCGCCAGATCGAGCACCCGAAAGCCGGCGCTGGCGAACCAGCTCTGGTCGCGGCGCTGCTCGGGGAAGGAAGGCGTCCACCCGGTGGCGGCGACGATGGCGATCCCGCGGCCGATCGGTGTCACCACCTGCACGCTCCCCCACGGGCGCGACGACTCGCCGGTGGAGCGGAAGCGCGTCCCGCCGCGCAGCTGCACCAGCGCGGGTCCGATCACCCTCGCCAGCTCCGCCTCGGCGTCGATGTACGAGCGGTCGCGGAAGTCGAACACGCGCCGCGAGCTCCGGAAGGGGAATCCGACGACGATGTAGGTGGTGTCGAACTGGGTGGAGAAGGTGTCGGGAAAGGTCACGCGGCGGCCGCCGAGCGTCACGTAGCCGAGGCGGAACTCTCGCCTGACGAACAGCTCCACCCGCCTGACGAGCCGGCGGTCGAAGTCGTCGAACTGCGTCACGCCGTAGCGGGAGGAGATCTCCCACCCGGGGCGCTGGAGCACCGGGCCTCCCTCGAGGTCCAGCCGCGTCTCGCGGAAGAGCGTCGGGCGGCGCCCGCGTCCGGCCAGCACGTCGGCGCCCAGCCGCCACCCGCGCCACACCGGCGCCGTTCGCACCTCGCCCTGCACCAGTCCGTAGATACCGCCCGGCGATGGCGAGTCGGGCGCGCTCAGCGCCGTCGCTTCGAGACGCAGGTGCTCGGTGAGCCAGGAGAGCGTTCCCTGAAAGAGCACCGGCGACGACGTGCGCGCCGCTCCATCGGTGCCGGCGGCGCCCAGGTCGACGCTCACCTGGAGCTGCGCCGCGAGGGGAGATGACGCGACCGCCGGACTCAGCAGGCTGAGCCCGGCGCGCAGGGCGATGCGCCTGACGAGTGAGCGGGAGCGCGACATGCGCGTCGAGGGGCGCGCTCCTACGGCGTGCGCACCGCGGGGAGCTGCGGCTCGGGGAGCCCCCGCGTCACCAGCACCCCCCGCGCCCTGGCCGACGCCGCCGCCGCGGGCGACACCCCCGACTGGATGTCGGAGACGATCGATTGCCGGAGCGTCATGTAGTCGGCGTCGCGCACCCGCGGGTCGCTGAGCGAGGTGATCAGCGCCGCCGCCGTGTCGCGCGGAACTCCGCGCTCGATGATGTCCACCAGCAGCACCAGCGGCACCGCCACGCTCCCTCCGGCCCGGGCCCGGCGCATCCGCTCGAGGGCGCCGGCGTCCACGCCCACGTAGAGCGCGCTCGCTCCCGCCACCAGCTCCCCCTCGGAGGCGTTCGGGCCCAGCGCCGAGCGGGCGTTCCGCAGCCGCTCGCCTAACGAGCGCACGACCGCCACGATGCGCGCCGGCTCCGCCCGCCGGCTGGCGCCTTCCAGCGCCCGCTGTACCAGCGGCTCGGTGGGAAGCCCCGCGTCGCGCGCCGACTGCACGATCGCCTCCAGCGCGGCGCGCGTCTCCCCGGTGAAGCGCCCCTCGAAGCGGGGCTCCGTTCCCTGCAGGGCGGCCAGCGCCGCCAGCAGCATGATGAGGTTGCTCATGTGCCCCCCGCTCCCGCGCCCACGAGGATGACCGAGTTCTCGCCGCCGAACTCCGACTCCGGCGCCAGCGGCGCGCGCTCGTCAGGCACCCAGGTGCGGCCGTCGACCACGAAGGAATATACGTGTCGCCCAGGAGCGAGCGGCACGACCACCGACCACAGCCCGTCTCGGGAGACGCGGCGCATCGGCGTCGCGCCCAGGCGCCAGTCGTTGAAGTCCCCGACCAGCGCCACGTCCCGCGCCTCGCTCGACACGAACACGAACTGCACCGGGCGCGCCCCCGCCGAGTCGCCGCCGGTGAGCATTGGGGCGGCCGGCTCGGTGCTGGCCACCACCGGAGCCGTGGTGGCTCCGTCGCCACGAAGGCGCCACCCCGCCACCCCCGCCCCGATCGCCGCCACCACCAGCGCCGCCGCCACCGCCTGGAGCGGCGAGATGGCGATCGTGCGCGCCGTCATCCCGGACCGCCACCACCGCGCCGTCTTCGCGTACGGAACGGGAAGGCCGCGCACCGCCTCCATCACCCGCGCCTTGGCCGCCGGGTCCACCGCCGGCTCGCGCCGCAGGTCGCTCACGATGCGGTGCCACATCGGGTCCTGATCGCGCTCGTCGTCAAGCATCGTACACTCCCTCCAGCAAATGGCGCAGCCGCTCGCGCGCGCGCTTCACCCGCATCTTCAACGCCGACACTCCAACGCCCGTGATCTCCGACATGCTCTCGTACGTCCGGTCGTCCAGGTACTTGAGCAGGAGCGCCTCGCGGTCCTCCTCGGAGAGGAGGTTGAGCGCCTGCTCCAGCTCGAACTGCCGCTCCGGCTCGCTCTCATCCGCCGACCACTCGCCATCCGGATCGTCGTCGTACGACGCGAAGCGCGCCGACATCTGCTGCTGGTGCCGGAGCCGGGTCCGGCAGCTGTTCACCAGAATCTGAAAGAGCCACGCCTCGAACCGGTCGCGCGCCTCGTACTTCGGCAGGTAGCGGTAGGCGCGAACGAACGCGTCCTGCACCACCTCTTCCGCATCCTGCTTGTTGCCGAGCATTCGCATCCCGTACCGCAGGCACTTCGGGTAATGCCGGTCCAGGAGCATCGCGTAGGCATCAGCGTCGCCCGATCGGACCAGCTGGACGATCTCATCATCGGTTCGTCCCATACGCTCCTGTAACCCGCGGTCCGGGGAATTTGGTCACATGCCCGCTCTGGCGCCCCCTATTCCCGCTCCCCGCTCCCCGCTCCCCGGCATTGGGCTTGTGACCCTCCACGGGCCCGGCCGAGTTACACGGTTGGCGACGTGCAGCTACCGGCCTCGAGGCGGGTCGCCCGTTCCGAAGTGGCAGCGCCGCAGCCCCACCTCTACCATATACCAGCCATGCGTCACACCATACGAGTCGCCGCACTGGTCGCCGGCGCGCTGAGCGCGCTCGCCTGTGCGGGCGACAGACTGAGCGGGCCCGGGGACGAGCGGCTCGTGCTGCGCGCCTCCACCACCGAGCTGCGCGAAGGAGAGAGCGCCGACCTCCAGGTGTTGATGGATGGGAAGGTCGTGGACGCGCGCGACGTGCAGTGGAGCAGCCGCGATGCGTCCACCCTTGGCGTGGAGGGCGCCACCGCGCGCGGCATCGCGCCCGGCGTCACCTACGCCATCGCGCGCGTCGGCACCTTCACCGATTCGATCCGGCTCGCCGTGCGCTTCACCGGACTCGGCCCCAACAGCGTGGGTGTCCGGCTCGCCGGTGACGTGCAGCAGCGCACCGTGCTCGGCGGCGCGGCGCTCCAGTTCGAGACGCCCTCGACGGTGCAGGAGAGCATGATCTTCGCTACGGCGGGACGGAACAGCTCCCCCACCGACGACATCTTCGCCGGCGACACCGCGCTCATGATCCGCGCGCGCGGCGCGCTCTCGTTAGGCCTGAGCACCCTCCCCGCCTTCCGCACGCAGGCCCAGGAGAACCTCTCGTTCATCGGAGATGCCGGCGTTCTGTTGCGCATCCTCGATCCCGACGGATCCGTGCGCTACTACGTGGCCGTGACCACCAGCGCGCTCGAGATCACGTCGCTCACCCTGCCCTCCGCGGCCGGCACCGTGCCCGGATCCGTGTCGGGGCGCGTGTGGTTCGAGGCGGCCGGCATTCGCCTCCGCTTCCCGCCGGGCGGGGGGATGGTGATCGAGCCCATCGGCAACACCACCGTCAACCTGTACATGGAGTTCAACTCGCAGCTCTATCGCGTGCCCGTGCCGAGGCTGAACGGGACCGTGACCGGTACGCCGTACGTCGGCGTCCTGTTGGGCGGCGCCGAGGCGCGCCTGACGAGCGCGGGCGTGAAGATGGAGTATCTGGTGCTGATCGATCCCGAGGTGGAGGTTCCCACCATACACCATCTCGAGGTGCTCTTCGCGCAGCCGGCCGTGGGGACCTTCGCGATCGCGCCGGGGACGCCGGTGTCTGGGACGGCCTGGTTCGCGCCGTTCATCCGGAGCAGCCCCGGCTCCGGCGCCGGGCAGGCGGGGCCGATGACCGACGCCATTCTGAGCTCCGGAACGGTGACCGTGACGTCGTACCGGGCGCCGACGGACGACGTGTACGGCGAGATCACCGGGACGCTCGACGCCGCGCTGACCTTCCCGTCGAATCCGGCGTACGCGGTGAACGTGCAGTTCGCCTTCAGGACGCCGATCGATCCGTTGCTGGGGCCGCCGGTGCGGTAGTTCGCCGGCAGTAGTTACGAAGAAGACGGGAGCGCTCGCATCGGAGCGCTCCCGTCGCGTGTCGCCGGACGCGTCAGCACCCCTCCTCCGGCCGCGGCACGGTGAGCAGCGCGCCAAAGCGAGCGTCGCGCGCCAGCGGCGCGAATGGCGGATCGCAGCGAAGGTGGAGCTGGAAGTGCAGGTCCCGCCGCGGCGCGAAGCGCGTGAGCCAGCTCATCGCGCTGTCCGGCTCGCCGATCGCCGCGTAGGCCTGGCTCAGAAAGACCGCCGTGTGCAGCGGAGCCGGCCGATACGCCGTGGCCAGCGACTCCGCTCGAGCGACGAGCGCCACGGCCGCCTCCTTCCGCCCGGCGCGACCCTCGGCCAGCGCCTCGCCGGCGAGCGTGTTCACCACCTCCACGTCCGTGCTCAACCGGCGCGCCGCGTCGAACGACGCCACCGCTCGCGCGAAATCTCCGCGCTCGATGGCCACCTGGCCGGCCACGGTCCGCCCCAGCAGGTAATTCGGGTCCACCGCGATGGCGCTGTCCGCCCACGCCGCCGCGCTGTCGTACTGGTGGCGCCAGTAATGTCCGAGCGCGAGAAAGGCGAGCCCCTGCGAGTACGAAGGATCCACCGTCGCGCCGCGCCGCCACGCCTTCATGGCGCCATCGAAGTCGCCCGACTCGGCCAACGAGATGGCCATCATGTGCCACGCCGGCGCCAGCGTCGAATCCAGCTCCAGCGCGCGACGAAACGACCTGAGCGCCGGGCCGCCGTCGGTGGGATCCACCGATCGCGTCACCACACCCTGCGTGAGCCAGGCGTCGGCGCTCCGCCGATCGGCCAGGAGCGCGCCATCCGCCGCATTCACCGCGCGGCCGAGCAGACTGTCCTGGGGAATTCCCGGCACCGTGAACGCTCGCTCGCTGGCGCGAATGTACGATCTGGCCAGCGCCGTCCATGCGGCGGTGAACGCCGAGTCGCGCTCCACCGCCGCGCTCAGGGCGCCGATCGCCTCGACGATGCCCGCCGGCGTGCGACGGTCGTAGGCGCGCACGCCGCGCGTGTAGAGCGCGGCGACCTCCGGATCGCGCGTTCGCTCGCGCGCCGCCAGCCGCCCCTGGAGCAGCCATCCCCCGATCACCACTCCGC
>DATFFZ010000169.1:0-37152 GCA_035249845.1 Gemmatimonadaceae bacterium | reverse complement strand
GACCTCCACGACCTTCCAGGTGCCGACGCCCAGGCTGGCGGCGATCAGCGCCGCCGCCAGCCGGTCACGCCGCGCCGCGTCGCTCACCCGCGCCCGGACGGCGATCCACTCCACGCGCGCGGCGCTCGTCAGGCGTGTCGTCAGGCGCCGAAGGCTTCCTTCATCCGCGACCAGAAGCCCTTGGCCTGATGCGTCGGCACCTCGGTGCGCAGCTCGGAGAGCCCCTTCACCAGGGCTTCCTCTTCCGGGGTGAGCGTCTGCGGAGTCCAGAGCTGGACCTTGATGTGCAGGTCGCCCGTCCCTTTCGCGTTCACCACCGGCAGTCCGCGCCCACGGAGGTGGAACACCCGGCCGCTCTGCGTCCCCGCCGGGATGCGGAGCGACACCGAGCCGCCCACCGTCGGCACCTCCACGTCGGCGCCGAACACCAGCTGCGGGTACGACACCAGGACCGCGGTGAACAGGTCGGCTCCCTCGCGCTCGAAGCGGTCGTCCTCCTCCACCTCGAAGACCACGAGGATGTCGCCGCGCGGGCCGCCCAGGGGGCCCACGCTCCCCGCGCCGCGCAGCGTCATGTACTGCCCGGTGGCCACGCCCGCCGGCACCGCCACGGGGACCGTGCGCTCCACGCGCACCCGCCCCTCGCCCTTGCACTTCTTGCAGGGCTGCTCCACCACCTTCCCCTGACCCGCGCAGGTGGGGCACGGCGCCACGCTCACGAACTGTCCGAAGAAGGAGCGCTGCGCGCGCCGGACCTCGCCGGAGCCGTGGCAGGTGGGACAGCGGCGGGGGGAGGTGCCCGGCTCCGCGCCCGACGCCTCGCAGCGGTCGCACGGATCGAGCAGCCGGATGGTGAACTTCTTCTCCACGCCGGTGGCGACCTCCGCCAGCGTCAGCGGGATGGTGACCTTGACGTCGGCGCCGGTACGCGGTCCGCCGCGGCCGCGTCCGGTGAGCATCTCCTCCAGCCCACCGAATCCGCCGAAGTCGCGCATGAAGATGCTGAGCGCCTCGGCCAGATCCACGTGATGGAAGCCGGCGCCCGCGCCGCCGCGAAGGCCCGCCTCGCCGAAGCGGTCGTACATGGCGCGCTTCTGCGGATCGCGGAGCACGTCGTACGCCTCCGTGATCTCCTTGAAACGCTCCTCCGCGTCCTTCGCGCCGTTGTTGCGGTCGGGGTGGTAGCGCATCGCCAGCTTGCGATACGCCATCTTGATGTCGTCGTCGGACGCTTCGCGCGCGACGCCGAGTACCGCGTACAGGTCTGCCATATGGGTGGTCGAGGACGTCAGTCGAGTAGATCGGTGATGAGTCGCGAGGTGTGCGTCACCAGCGAGATCACCTTGTCGTACGGCATGCGCGTGGGACCGATGACGCCGATGACGCCGCCGAGGGTGCCGGCGCGATACGCGGCCGTCACCACCGTGAAGTCGGAGAAGGTCCGGTCGTCGTGCTCGTTGCCGATGGTGATCGAGATGCCGCCGTTGGTGCCGCGCTGCCGGAGGAGCTGTCCGATGGCGTCGGGCCGGTCGGCGATGGCCAGGAGCTGACGCATCTTCTCGCCCGACGCGAACTCGGGCTGCTCCGCCAGGAGCGCCGTCTGTCCGAGCACCACCCGCCCTTCGCCCAGCGGTTGGGAGACGTCGAAGATCGTGTCTCCCTCCTGGATGAAGATGTTGAGCAGCTCGCGCGTCGCCGAATCGGCGTCCGCGTCGCGCAGCCGCGCCGGGAGCGACGATCGAATCTGTCGAAGCGAGAGTCCGCTCAGTCGCTCGTTGAGCACGAAGGTGACCGCCGCCAGCGCCTTCTCGGCGATCTCGCCCGGCACCTCCACGAAGATCGTTCGCGCCGCACCGCCCTCGAGCTTGAGCACCAGCAGCAGGCGCTCCGCCGAGAGACGGAGCAGCTCGAGACGCTCGAGCACCGCCTCTTCCAGCCGCGGGCCGAGGGCGACGCCGAGCTCCTGCGTGAGGACCCCCAGCATCTGCGCCGCGCGGCGAAGGATCGCCTCGATGGCGGTGTTCCCGGTGTCGAGCTCCGAGCGGAGCTGCTGGCGCGCCGTCGGCTCGATCGGCGCGAGCCGCATCAGCTCGTCGACGTACACGCGGTACGCCTTGTCGGTGGGGACGCGGCCGGCGGAGGTGTGCGGGTGGTAGAGAAACCCCTTCTCCTCCAGGTCGCTCATCGTGTTGCGGATGGTGGCCGGAGACACACCCAGCCCGAAACGCCGCGAGATGGTGCGGGAGCCCGCGGGCTCCGCCGTCTCGACGTACGACTGGATCACCGCCTCGAGGATGCGCCGCTCGCGCTCCGAGAGCTGTGGATGTGCCATAAGTCTAAATATAGTAACGACTTCCGACCACTGTCAAGTCGGCGGCGAGGGCATCGAGCCGGAGCCAGCCCAGGGGGGTGAGGCGCAGCCTGCTCCCCTCCAGCCAAGCCCACCCCGCACGCCGCCACGATTCGGTACGCGCCAATTCGGCGGGCGTCAATTCCAGCCCGTCGGTGGTGCGCAAGCCAAGGTACACGCGCTCCGCCGCCTGGTTCTCCTCCGTGAGGACCTCCTCGCCTTCGAGCGCGTCACGCCCCGTACCGAGCGCGGCGGCCCAGGCGGCATAGGCGCCCACGTTCCAGCGCCGCCGCTGACCATCGAACGAGTGCGCGGAGGGTCCGAAGCCCGCGTACGGGACGCGTCTCCAATAGCTGCCGTTGTGACGCGAGCGAAAGCCGGGCCGGGCGAAGTTAGACACCTCGTAGTGCTCCAGCCCGGCCGCGGACAGGCGCTCGTGCGCCAGGAGGAACTCGCGCTCGTAGCGCTCTTCGGGGGCTTCGGCGACCGTGCCCCGCGCGGTCCAGCGGCCGAGCGGGGTGTGGGGCTCCACCGTCAGCCCGTAGAGCGAGATGTGCTCCGGCTCGAGCGCGAGGGCGGCGTCGAGATCGCGCGACCAGTCGCGCCCGAGGGAGTCCGGAAGCGCGAAGATGAGATCGAGGGAGATGTTCTCGATCCCGGCGGCGCGGAGGGCGCGGACGGCGGCGCCTATCGCGGCGGCGTCGTGCGGGCGGTGCATCCATCCCAGCGCCGCGTCGTCGAAGCTCTGCGCGCCTAACGAGACGCGGTTCACCCCCGCCGCGCGCCAGGCGGCCCCCGCGTCGGCCGAGACGTCGTCGGGGTTTGCCTCGATGGTGACCTCGGCGCCCGCGCGCAGTGAGACGTGCTCGCCCATCGCGTGGAGCGTCGCCGCGAGCCCGTCCGCGCCGAGGCGGGAAGGCGTTCCGCCGCCGAGGTAGAGCGTGTCGAGCGCTCCCCCACCCAGCTCGCCCGAGCGCAGCGCCAGCTCTCGCCCGAGCGCCTCCACGTATGCCGCCACCGGCACCTCGCGCCGTACCGCGATGGCGAAATCGCAGTACGAGCACCGGCGCGCGCAGAAGGGCACGTGCACGTACGCGTGGCGCACTGGGGGAGCCATGGGAGCTACTTGACCGCGACCGTCAGGAAATTCTGGGAGAGTATCACGCCGCGGTCGAGCGAGCCCGTCTCGATGGCCAGGTAGCCGCGAAGCAGCGTCCGCACGCCGCTCCAGGCGATCCGCCGCGCCAGGCTCGCCACCCCGTGCACCACGGGGGCGTCCTCGTAGCAGTGGACGGCGCTGAAGCCGGAGGCGCGCAGGAGCTGGCGCATGGACGAGCCGCTGAACGCCTGCTGGTGCGTGAAGTCGCCGTATCGGATGCGTCCGAAGAAGGGCGACTCCGCGTTGATGGTGTGGATGATCCAGCGGCCGCCGGGGCGGAGGACGCGGCGCACCTCGTCCACGAAGCGCAGCAGCTCCTCCGCGGTGAAGTGCTCGATCACGTCGAAGCTGATCACGACGTCTCTGGCGTCGTCGGGCAGCGACGCGAGCGTCTCCAGCAGATCGCCCTCCACGATGTTCGAGACGCCGAGCTGCGCCGCGGCGGCGACCTGCTCGGCGGAGCGATCCACTCCCGACACTCGCGCGTATCCGCGTCCTCTCGCCACGTGCAGCAGCAGGCCCGCGCCACAGCCGAGGTCGAGGATCTCGGCGTCGCGGTTTTCGGGGAAGTGTCGGTCGACGAGCGCCGCGAGGTAGGGCGCGCGGGAGGCGAGCTCCGCCTCGGCGGACGCGCGGGTGGGTGCCACGTGCGTCGAGCGGTACGAGCCGTAGATTCGCGCGCGAAGATCGCCATCTGGCGACGAGAGGTTCACAGCTGGGACGTCGGGGCTAGGGTGTCTTGCCGTACTTCGGTGCCCTGCGCAGGCGTGGATGGCACCGGCGTGCGCGGTGGCTGCAACCGCTCATGCAGCCTTCGGAAGAATGTCCGTCGCGTGGGTGGCAAGCCGAGCAGCTGTCGCACCGCCTGCCAGACGATCCGCGGAAGCCACAACGGCACATAGAACAATAGGCCTTCGCGCAGCGATCCGCGCAGTCCGGCTCGCACGCCATTCCAGCGCCGCTTCGACGCCATGGCCACGATCACCTGCACGTTGATCGCGTGGAGCCACCCGATCGTGTACTGGTACAGCCACCATCTCGCGCCGAGCAGCGGGACCGTCGCGGCTACCCGTCGCACGGCCTGGATCTTGTCCACGAACCGTCCGACCTCGTGCTTGTCGCGCCCGGTGACCGAAGCGTCGTGAAAGCGATATTGAAATCCCGCGCGCCCACCCACCCAGGCGACATCCCAATGCGCGGCGATTCGGTGCCACAGATCGGAATCGCCGCAGAAATCGATGCTGGGGTCGAAGAGACACCCGGTCTCAACCACCTCGGCGCGTAGAGCGACGGAGCTCGGGCCACCGATCGTGTTGCCCACCGCGACGCCCTTGACGAGGTAGTCGCTCCCCGTCATCACCACATCCGGCCGTCCCTGCATGGCGACCGTGAACACCAGCCGGCCATCGGCGTCGATGCCATCGAAGTGCGAAGAGACGAGTCCGACGCGTGGGTTGCGCTCGAAGACGCGGATGACGTCGGCCAGATTATCGGGATACAGAACATCGTCCGCCGAGAGGAGGCGCACGATGTCCGGCCGCTCGCCGAGCACCTCGAGTATCGCTCGGTTGAAGTTCCGCAACTGACCCCGACGATTCCCATCGCACACGTAGCGGATTCGCGGATCGCCGAGATGGCGGACCACCTCGGCGGTGCCATCCTCGTCGCCGTCGTTCACGACGACGCAGAGCCAGTCCGCATGCGTCTGAGTGAGGAGCGACCGCAGCGTCGCCTCGATGAGCGACGCTCCGCGGTAGCTGGGGATGGCGACACCGACACGCATCAGGCGCGGACGTTCACGTCAGGGACATGAAAAGGATGAGGGCGGCTCGAGAAGAGCGGTCCCGTCAACGATGCCCACAGGCGGGAGCTCACGGCAATGGCTCTGGCTCGCGCGACTTCATCACGTCATGCCCACGAGCGTCAGGGAATTCGGACTTGACTACGGCGAAACCATCAGCGCCATTGAGACAGTGCTCCATCCGACGCGAGTCCTGGCGGTCGGACCAGACAGATGAACATCGCGCAGCGCCTGCTCCGCTTTCCACTCCGCGCCATCCCGAGGCGCGCCGTCGTACCGATCCTCTCCGGACCGGCGCGCGGAATGCGCTGGGTTGCCGGCGCCAGCACACATGGCTGCTGGCTCGGTACCTATGAGCGCGAGACCGCGGCCGAGTTTGCCCGGCGAGTGCGACCCGGAATGACGGTCTATGACATCGGCGCCAACGCGGGATACTACACACTGGCCGCCGCCGCGCTGGTTGGGCGCGCGGGCCACGTCGTTGCCTTCGAGCCCGTGCCGAGGACCCTTCATGCACTGCGCCGGCACGTCGACGTGAATGGACTCGGGCAGGTCGTTCTCGTCGTCGGCAAGGCCGTCGCGGATCGGAGCGGCCGGGCCGCCTTCGGTGGCGACGCGAACGAGGCCAAAGCACACTTCACAGAATCGGGCGAGCTGATCGTCGAGACAGTCACCATCGACGCGCTCCTCGCCGCGCGCGAGATCCCGCCACCGAACGTGATGAAGATCGACGTCGAGGGGGCGGCCGCGCTCGTTCTGACAGGAGCACGCGAGACGATCCTGACCAGCCGTCCCTGCATCTTCATCGAGACGCACGTCGGCGAGCACGGTGCCACCACCGCGCTCCTCGAGCAGCTGGACTACTCGGTAACCTGCGTCTCGCCCAAGCATGGGGATTTCCTGGCGCTGCCGAACTAGAGCGAACCCTCGAACGCGCTGACGGCGAGAATTCGCTCAGCGCCGCCGGATCTCCCCGGTCATCGCGCACTCGATCGCACCCGCCAGCTCCAGCGTCGTCACGGCGGCAAGACATTCCGACGCCGGCAGGCCGGCGCGCGTGGCCAACGTGTCGAGATCGAGCGCTCCCGCCGAGAGCGCGTCCCACACGAGCCGCTCCCCGGGCGAGCGGAGCGCCGGATCACGCCGGCCCGGCGGTGAGACGCCGACCAGCGCGAGCGCGTCGGCCACCGAGGCGATCACCACCGCCCCATCGCGCAGCAGCTCGTTCGTGCCCGCGCTCTGCGGTGCATCGATCGGCCCCGGGACGGCGGCCACGGTGCGGCCGAGCTCGAGCGCGTGCGTGGCGGTGATGAGCGCCCCGCTCCGCACGCCGGCCTCGACCACGATGGTCGCCCGCGCCAACGCCGCGATGATGCGATTGCGGCGCGGGAAAGACCCGGCGTCGGCGCGCTCGCCCGGCAGCTCCTCGGACAGCACCACGCCACGCGCCACCAGATCGCCGTAGAGAGCCTTGTTGGCGGCCGGGTACACCACGTCCACACCGGTGCCGAGCACCGCGGCACTCCGCCCACCCGCATCGAAGGCCGCGCGGTGCGCCACGGCGTCGATGCCGCGCGCCATGCCGCTGATCACGCAGGCGCCGGCCCGCGCCAGTGCGCCGGACAGCTCGCGCGCCACGCGCTCGCCGTACGGGCTTGCGCCCCGCGTTCCCACGATCGCCACCACCGGGTCGCGCAGCGATTCGAGGGAGCCACGAGCGAACAGGAAGGAGGGCGGGTCGGGAAGATCGAGCAGCGGCTCGGGGTAGCGCTCGTCTTCGAGCGTGATCAGCGTTGCGCCGATGGCATCCGCATCGCGCAGCGCCAGCGCGGCGCGATCGAGCGCGTGCCGTTTGGCTCCGGCGTCGAGAACATCATCGAGCGCGCGCGCCGAGTGGCCGAATCGCGCCAGACGCTGCCGATATGAGACCGGACCGACGCCGTCGATCAGCGCCAGCGCCAGCGCCGACAGGCGCGGGTCTGGCTCAGGGGAGGGCAGCGTCCTCGGCTCTCCGCGTTCGCGCCGTACGCAGCTCCAACAGCTTGCTCCACAGCGCGGCGAGGAGCGCGTCGAGCCCCTTCCGGGCCGCGGCGCTGATGGCCAGCACGGCGAAGGCGTTTGGCGCGTCGATCGGCGGCGCCTCCTCCTCTCCCAACAAGTCCATCTTGGTGAAAACCACGGCGTGCGGCTTCCCGGCCAGCTCCGCGGAGTAGCTGTGCACCTCCTCGCGCAAGCCGTCGTACTCCGCCTGCCAGTCCATGGAGTCGATGGGGATCAGGAAGGCCAGTATCCGCGTGCGCTCGATGTGCCGCAGAAATTGCAGACCCAGCCCGCGCCCCTCGTGCGCACCCTCGATGATCCCGGGGATGTCGGCGACCACGAAGGTGCGGTGGTCGCTGAGCTGAACGACGCCGAGGTTGGGCGTGAGGGTGGTGAAGGGATAGTCGGCGATTTTCGGATGCGCGGCCGAGATCACCGACAGGAGCGTCGACTTCCCGGCGTTGGGCTGGCCGACGAGCCCCACGTCGGCGATGAGCTTGAGCTCGAGCTGGACGTTCCGCTTCTCCCCATCCTCGCCCGGCTGCCACTCCCGAGGTGCCTGACGAGTGGACGTGGCGAACCAGCTGTTGCCGTGCCCGCCGCGCCCGCCGCGGGCGACCACGATCTCGTGCCCCTCCTCCAACACCTCGCCGAGCACCTCGCCCCTGTCGGCGTCGCGCACGATCGTTCCCGGCGGAACCGGAAGGATGACGTCCTCCCCCGAGCGCCCCGTCTTGTTGGAGCCGGAGCCGTGCTCGCCATCCTCGGCCTTCCAGCGCGAACGGTACGTGTAGTCGAGCAGGGTGGAGAGGTTGGCATCGCCGCGGACGATGACGCTGCCACCTCGCCCTCCATCGCCACCGTCGGGGCCGCCCATCGGCACGAACTTCTCGCGCCGAAACGACACGATTCCCGAGCCGCCATCCCCGGCTTCGACGCGGATGTCCGCCTTGTCGATGAACGAGCTCACGAGCCCTGTCTCACGCGCGACCAGAGGTGCAGATACCGCTCGGCGACCTCGGCGGAAAGCCTCGGAAGTGCCAGGCGAAGAGCCTCATCGACCTCGTCCGGCGCCGCCCCGCTGTGCAGTGCGCCGTGAAGATGTGAATGCAGCTGCCGCTCCTGCTCCAGCGCGGCGCAGACCGCCACGATGCACAGCTCGCGCCGCCTGAGGTCGAGACCCGGACGCGACAGCACCTTCCCATACCCATCCACCACCATCCACGCGTCGAGAGCCGGATGCAGCTGGCGGATGTTGCGGCGCAGCCGCTCGTACATGTCCCCGTACACCACCGCGCACGTGCGCTCCCCCGCCTCCCGCCATTCCTCCACCCGGCGATAATCCGCGCCGTCGTCCTCGTCCGGTGCCCCCTGCCCCGAGGCGCGCCGCCACTCACGGGCCGCGTTCAGCGTCCGCGGAAAACCGGCGAAGAGATACGTCTGCAACACCAGCTCCTCGACCCACACCGCGGGAAGCGACAGCGACACCGAGCGCGCCATGGCATCGCGCAGCTCCCGCTCGCGCCCGGCGGATACGGCGATGGCCAGCCGGATGAGCTCCCGAGTAGGGTCGTCGAGTGGCGTCACTCTCGCGGTTTCGCCCGAGAGAGCCGTCATCGATCGATTGTGAGCCGGAGCGACCTGCGGCGGCTCACGAGAGCGGAGTCACCTCTCCGACCCGCTCGCCGCGCGTGTTGAGCACCGGCGCATGGAGGAACGACTCCAGGCGCTCGGGGAGCGGATCGGGGAGTGCCTCCAGGTGCTGGAGCAGCCGTACCACCGCCGCGTACTGCGCGCGCTGCGCGCCGTCCTCCACCTTCACCGAGAAGGCCACTCCCTCGCTCGGGATCACGCCGCAGTGCACGCCTTCCGCTCCCACCTTGGTCACCACCGCGCCGTGCGTCTCCTCGATGACCACCGTGTCGAACCGGTCGGTGCCGCCGACGACGAACGCGCGCTCGCGCATGGCGGCGATGATGCGCGCCGCCGGCTCTTCACCCCGCTCCGCCGCCTCACCCCAGCGCGCGAACGCACGCGCCATCGCGTCGAGGGGGAGCCCGAAGGCCACCACGCCGCAGCCGTCCACCATCAGCGGAATGTCCGCCACCGGTACGCCGCTCCACTGCGACACGCACTCGAGGACGCGCTGCTGCACCGGATGCATCGCCGCCTCGTAGCCGCGCACGGGCCAGTTGCACCCCTTGGCCAGCGCCAGCATGGCCGCGTGCTTTCCCGAGCAGTTGTTGTGCAGACGGCTCGGGCGATCGCCGCTCTGCTGGAGCGCTCTCGCGCCACGGCGCGACAGGGGCTCGTGCGGCCCGCAGGCCAGGTCGCCCTCCTCGAGACCGAGGCGCTCCAGCATCGCCCTGGCCAACGCCACGTGCTCCGGCTCGCCGCCGTGCGACGCGCAGGCGAGGGCCAGCTCGGCGGTCCCCCACCCCAGCGCGTCGAAGTGTCCCGAGCGCAGGAGCGGCATCACCTGGAAAGGCTTGGCGCACGATCTCCAGGAGGTGAGGCGGGCGCTGTCGCGCGCCGCGCCGCGCAGCGCGCCCGCGCCATCGACGATGGCGGCGTGCACGCGGTGCACCGATTCGGTGATCGGTCCGCGACGGACGGCGACGTCGAGCTCGAGCTGGCGCGTCACTCTTCAGGCAGCGGCTGGCGCGCGCGAGGCGCGCGACAGGGCGAGGAGGATGCCGCCCAACACCAGCGCGCCCCCCACCAGGGTGAGCAGCGGCGGCACCTCACGAATCCCCGGGAGCAGCGCCGCCAGCAGCGTGGCACCCACCGGCTCGCCGAGCACCGTGAGCGTCACCACGTAGGCCGGAAGGTATCGGAGCGCCCAGTTCATTCCCGTGTGGCCGAGGAGCATCGGGCCCAGCGCCAGCGCCCCGAAGATGAGGAGCTCGCGCCGCGGCTGCGGGTAGAGCGGCACCTGCGCGGCGACGGCGATCACGATCAGCGTCACGAAGCACGTGAAATAGACGAGCGCCACGTAGGGCCACAGATCCAGCGTCTGCCGGATCCGCCGCCCGATCAGGTAGTAGATGGCGACGGTGATGGCGCCGATGAGCGCGAGACCGTCGCCGAGGAGCGCCATGCCGCTGGCCGAGGCGCGCAGGGCGCCGAGGTCGGCCGCTCCCACTATCAGCGCGCCCATCATCGCCACCGCGATCCCCAGCCATTGACGCCGGGTCGGTCGCTCGTGCAACCAGAGAGATGAGATCACCGCGACGATGACGGGATGCAGATTGACCAGCACCGCCGACGCCGCGATGGTGGTGAGGGAGATGGACGCGTTCCACGACCAGAAGTGTAATGCCAGCATGACGCCGGCGCCGACGGCGAGCCCCAGCGAGGGGCGGTCGAGGCGCCGCCACTGACGCCAGCCGCCGGTCAGCGCCAGCGCGGCGGCGATGACGACCAGGGAGAAGCCGACGCGCCAGGCGGCGATGGCGACCGGATGTGCCGCCGAGAGACGGACCAGCGGCCCGGCGGTGGAGATGCCGAGCAGCGCCAGCGCCAGCACCAGCCCGGCGCGCGACGCCCCCTCGCGGGGCGCTGCGGGCGGGACGGTCAGAAGACCTTGATCATCCCCTTGGTGTACTTCTGCGGATTCTTCCGCACGTCCTCGAGGATGCTGTTCAGGTCGGTCAACGTCTTGTTGAGCCGGTCGTACATCTCCTGGTCGGAGAGCATCCGCGCGGCGAATCCGTTCCCCTGCGTCATGAGCTTCATCATCGTGTCGGCGGACGCGGTGACGCTCACCATGCGGGTGTACAGCGAGTCGTCGGCCAGCAGCTTGCCGATCGTCCCCTGCTGGTTGTTCATCTGCTTGAGCACGGTGTCGAGCGACGCGGTGACGCTCACCATGCGATGATAGAGCGCCGGATCGTCGAGCATGCGACCGAAGGTGCCGTTCGGCTGCTGCATGCGCCGCAGCAGCGTGCTGGTCTCGGTGAGCGTCGAGGTGAGCTGATCGTAGAGCGTCCGGCTGGTGAGGAGCTGCCCGACGGTTCCCTCCCCGCGTACGATGCCGCCGGTGATCTCGCGCATGTCGTGCGTGAGCTCCACCAGGTCGCCCACCGCGCCGCTCGCCTGGGCGATCACCGCCTCGTAGTCGAGCGACTCCGAGACGCGCACGGTGTCACCCGGCTCCAGCGCCGCCACCTGCGGCGTGCCCACGGAGATGTCGAGCACCTTGTTGCCGAGCAGTCCCAGCGTGCGGATCTTGGCGTACGAGTTCTCGCGCACCTGCGGCTGGAGGCGCTGGCTCAGCTCCAGCGTGAGCTTGAGGTTGCGCATCGTGTCGGCATCGGGGGGGAGGAACTCGATCTTCTTGATGCCGCCAGCCAGCTGGCCGGCCACGGTCACCTGACCTCCTTCCACCAGCCCGCTGGCGTTTGGCACGAAGGCCACCAGCTCGTAGCGCTCCTCGAAGAGGTTGGCCGCCTGTCCGAGCTTGAAGATGGCGAAGATCATGATCGTGAGCGCGACCAGGATCATGAGTCCGACCTTGAGCTGGTCCCAGGTGATGGCGGTGGAGCGTCTCATACGGGTCTCTCGCTGCGGCGGCTGAGCATGTCAGAACCCACCTAGGAAGTCGCGGATGTACGAATCGTCGCTGGCGGTCATCTCTTCCGGCGTGCCGAAGAACTTGATGTGGCGATCGGCCAGCAGCGCCACGCGCGTCGCCATCCGAAAGGACGATCGAATGTCGTGCGACACTACCACGCTGGTGACGCCGAGCTCGCGCTGGAGCTTCATGATGAGCCTGGTGATGGTGCCGGTGGTGAGCGGGTCGAGCCCGGAGGTCGGCTCATCGTACAGCATGATCTCCGGATTGTTGGCCATCCCCCGGGCGATGCCGACGCGCTTGCGCATCCCGCCCGACAGCTCGGCCGGCAGCTGCTCCAGCACCTTGTCGGGCTCGAGGTCCACGAACTCGAGCTTCTCGCGCACCCGCCCCTCGATCTCGTCCTCGCCGAGGTCGGTGTGCTCGCGGAGCGGGTAGGCCACGTTCTCGAACACCGTCATCGAGTCGAAGAGCGCGGCGCCCTGGAAGACCATGCCCATCTTCTGCCTGACGCGGAGCGCTTCCTCGAAGGATAACGGGTTGATGTCCTCGCCGTCGATGAGGACGCGTCCGCTGTCGGGCTGCAGGAGACGCAGGATGAGCTTGAGGATGGTCGACTTCCCCGTCCCCGACTCGCCGGCGATGACGATCGTCTCGCCCTCGTGCGCGACGAAGGAGATGTCTTCCAGGATCGGCTCGTCGAAGGCGAGCGACACCTCCTGCAGCTCGATGACGGAGCGAAAGTGCCCGCTCTCCTCGCGCTCGGCCAGCCGGGTGAGCGCGTCCGGCGCATCGGTGGCCAGCTCTCGCCGGATGGCGCTGCGCACGGCGGCCATCTTGTCCTCGGAGCGCCGACCCTCCCCGCGCCGATCGTCGCTCATGCGGCGGTGAAGAAGTAGAGGATCACCTGCGTCATGAAGTAGTCGATGATCAGGATCATGATGCTCGCCGTCACCACCGTGCGGGTGGTGGCGATGCCGACGCCCTCGGTGCCGCCCTTGGTGTTCAGCCCGAAGTAGCACCCGGTGATGGCGATGATGCCGCCGAACACGAACGGCTTGCTCAACCCCTGGATGAAGTCGTTCGGGATGTAGCGGAGCGTGAAGCCACCGAGGGCGATCTGCTCCCACACGGTTCTCCAGTAGACCTCGCTGGAGAGATTCAGGTAGAGCGTGGCGATGACGTTGCCGCCGAGGATGCCCACGAAGTCGTTGATGACGGTCAGCACCGGGAGCATGATCAGCGCCGCCAGCACGCGCGGCGTCACCAGCTTCTTGATGGGGTCGGTGCCGAGGGTGTTGAGGGCGTCGATCTGCTCGGTCACGCGCATGGAGCCGAGCTGCGCCGCGATCCCCGACCCCACCCGGCCGGCCACCATGAGCCCGGCCAGCACGGGGCCGAGCTCGCGGATCATCGACGCCGTGATGAGGCGACCGACGTACATGGTGGCGCCGAACTGCTGCATCTGGACCGACGATTGGAGTGCCAGCACCATGCCGGTGAAGAAGCCGGTGATGAGCACGATCCCGAGCGACTGCACGCCGATCGCATCCATCTGCTGGATGAGATCGCCGCCGTAGAAGGGGCGCGCGAAGATGAAGCGAATGGCATTCCACGCCAGGGTGAAGTAGCCCTGGACGGCGAGAACCTTGGCCTTCGCCGCGCGGTCGAGCCGCTGAAGGAACGTTGACAATCGTCGGGATCTGGAGTGCGCCTGCGATGCGCTGCGGGGACCGGTGGTTCGGAGTGCGACAAAAAACGCTGGCCGAGAAGGCAAGGGCTGTGCCCGCTGCGTCGCGGCGAAGACGCGTCGGTTGCGGCGCTGTCGGCCGGTAAAGCTATGCGGCACGCGACGCCGGGGGGAGCGGTCACCGTGCAGCACCCGAGCGCGTTGACCCGTCCCCGCCGTGCCCGTACTTTTCGCGCGCCATGCCCAACTCGCTGTCTCGCGAGCGCCTCGCCGCCCTCCTCGCCGCCGCGGCGAGCCACCGCATCGCGATCGTCGGCGACGCGATGCTCGACGTGTACCTCCGCGGCGACGTCGATCGCATCTCCCCCGAAGCGCCCGTGCCGGTGGTGCGCGTGCGAGAGCGCACGGTCGCCCTGGGCGGCGCCGCCAACGTCGCGCAGAACGCCGCGGCGCTCGGCGTCGGCGTCGATCTGGTGGGGATCATCGGCAACGACGAGGCGGGGCGAACGCTCTGCACGATGCTCGACCGCATCGGCGCGCCGGCCGAGTCGCTGGTGCGAGGACGACGGCCCACCACCACCAAGACGCGCATCCTCGCCCGCGTGCAGCAGGTGGTCCGCTTCGACGAGGAGGACGACGCCGACATCTCCGGCGAGGAGGTGACGCGCCTGCTGGAGGCCACCGAGCGCGCCGTGTCGCAGGCCGACGCGCTGGTGCTCGAGGACTACAACAAGGGCGTGCTCGTGCTCGACGTGATCGAGCGCGCCATCGCGCTGGCGCGCGTGAAGCGGATCCCGATCGTGGTGGATCCCAAGTATCGCAACTTCTTCTCGTATCGCGGCGCCACCGTGTTCAAGCCCAACCGCCGCGAGCTGGAAGCGGCGCTCGGCGCGGCGATGGACGTCGAGCATCCGGAAACGCTCCCGGCGACGGTGGCCCGGCTCGAGGTGGAGCACCTGCTGCTCACGCTCGGCGAGCGCGGGATGGTGCTGGTGTCCGCCACCGGCGATGTGGTGCGCGTTCCGACGACCGCGCGCGAGGTGTACGACGTGGTGGGCGCGGGCGACACGGTGACGGCGTATCTGGCGGCGATGCTGGCGGCCGGCGCCACCGCGCGCGAGGCGGCGGTGATCGCCAACTTCGCGGCCGGAGTCGAAGTCGGGAAGCTCGGCGCGGCGACGGTGCGCGCGGCGGAGGTGCTGGAGGCGTACGACGCCTACGGGTCGCGATCGCCTTTGAAGTGACCTCGGGAGGATGCTAGCTTTCGTGCTGCCGGGCCCATAGCTCAGCCGGTTAGAGCAGCGGACTCATAATCCGACGGTCGCAGGTTCGATCCCTGCTGGGCCCATCTCCAGTCGACGCGGCGCCACGCTTCCATTCGAAGCCCGGCGCCGTTAACTTTCATAATTCCACCCAAGGTCGCGTAGCTCAGCTGGTTAGAGCGCTGGTCTCACATACCAGAGGTCCGGGGTTCGAGTCCCTGCGCGACCATGTCCCAGGCTCGTCAGGCGCGCTCCAGCAGCGCTTTGGCCACACGTTCGCCGGCCCGACCGTCCCAACCGTCGGGCCGTTTTTCCATCCCATTGCGCCGGCTGGCGCGCGCCAGCGCGAGCAGATCGCCGGGATCGCGCACCAGGCGATTCGTTCCCTCGGTGATGGTGATCGGTCGCTCGGTGTTGTCGCGCAGCGTGAGACAGGGGACGCCGAGCGCCGTGGTCTCCTCCTGCACGCCCCCCGAATCGGTGATGGCGACGCGCGCGTCCGCGGTCAGCGCCAGCATCTCGTGATAGGGGATGGGCTCGAGGCAGGTGACCGCCCCCAGCGCCCGACGATCGGCGGGGGTGAGCGCCGCGCGCGTTCTCGGGTGCACCGGGAAGACCACCGGCATCTCGGCCGCGATCGCGCCCAGCGCGCGGCAGACGCTCGTCAGGCGCTCGGGAACGTCCACGTTGGATGGACGATGGAGGGTGACGACCGCGTAGGCGCCGCTCGCAAGCCCCAACCGTTGGCGATGGCCGCCCGCCCGCGCCGATTCGAGCGCGTGGAAGAGCGAGTCGACCATCACGTTGCCGACGAAGACGATCTTCTCCGGCTCGATCCCCTCGCGCCGCAGGTTCTCGTCCGCATCGCGTGACGGGGTGAGCAGCAGGTCGGCCAGCCGGTCGGTGACCAGACGATTGATCTCCTCGGGCATGGTGCGGTCGAAGCTCCGGAGGCCGGCCTCCACGTGCGCCAGACGCACGCCAAGCTTGGCGCACACCAGTGCCGCCGCCGCGGTGGAGTTCACGTCGCCGTAGACGACCACCCAGTCGGGACGCTCGTCGAGCACCACCGGCTCTAGCCGCTCCATGATGCGACCGGTCTGCGCGGCGTGCGACGCGGAGCCCACTTCCAGGTTGACGTCGGGCTCGGGGATGCCGAGCTCGCGGAAGAAGGCGTCCGACATCGCGTCGTCGTAATGCTGTCCGGTGTGGACGATGCGCTGCGCCACGCCGCCGTGCGTCGCCAGGGCGCGCTCGCAGGGGGCCAGCTTCATGAAGTTCGGCCGGGCTCCCACCACGTGAGTGATCTTCACGCGGTGATCTCTCCCCCTCCCCGCCGCGCCAGCTCCGCGGCGCGGATGGACCAGGCGCTCGTTTCCAGCAGCTCGTCAGGCGGGATCGGTGGGGCGCCTTCGCCGCGCACCGCCTTCACGAAGGCGGCGGCCAGCGCGGCATGTCCCTTGTCCTGCGCCGCCGGCCAGCGGGTGGCGACGCCCTCGACCCCCCAGGCCCCCAGGCGGCGGAAAT
Organism: Gemmatimonadaceae bacterium; assembly: GCA_035249845.1. Classification (GTDB taxonomy): domain Bacteria; phylum Gemmatimonadota; class Gemmatimonadetes; order Gemmatimonadales; family Gemmatimonadaceae; genus DATFBY01. Next base: position 20,747 of record DATFFZ010000169.1, on the reverse strand, counting down.
TGTCGACGCGCACGATCCGGCCGCCGGCCACGATCTCGATGCGCTCCTTGGGAAAGTCGCGCGCGCCGGTGGAGAGATACTGGATGGTGGCCACGGAGCCGTCGGCGAACGCCAGCTGCATGAGCGCCACGTCCTCGAGCGGCGCGCCGGCCGCGGCGGCGGTGGTCACCTGGAGGCGCGTGATCGGCGCGCCCACCAGGAAGCGCGCCAGGTCGATGAAATGGCACGCCTCGCCGACGATGCGCCCGCCGCCGCTCTCCGCATCCTGCGTCCAGTGCTCTCGCGGAATGCTCCCGGCGTTGACCATGATGCTGGCCGCCAGCGGGCCGCCGCGGCCGGCCACCGCCTGGCGAGCGCGCCTGACGAGTGGCGCGAAGCGACGGTTGAACCCGACGCAGAGGAGGGCGCGCGACGCGGCCAGCGCGCTGGAGACGGCGTCGAGCTGCTCCATGGTGAGCGCCAGCGGCTTTTCGACGAAGACGTGCTTCCCCGCCTCGAGCGCGCGCACGGTCCAGTCGGCGTGCGAGTCGTGGCGCGTCGTCACCACCACGGTGTCGATGGCCGGATCCGCGAGCAGCGACGTGGCGTCGGTGGTCGCCCGGCGGAAGCCCGCCCGCGATCCGACGGTCGCCGCCGACACGCCTCCGCTCGACGCCAGCGCATCGAGCGTCGCGCCCGCCGCGGCGAAGGCCGGGATCAGCACTCGTGAGGCGAAGTTGCCGGCGCCGATCCAGCCGACGATCCCCCTCCCGGCGGGCGCCGGCCCCGCGCGCAGCGACACGGTGCGGGTCGCGCCGTCGCTCCCCAGCGGCCGGGAGGGATAGGTCAGCACGATGCCCAGGCTGGGGGCGGCGCCGGAGACCACCTCGTAGGCACGCGCCGCCTGCTCGATCGGGAAGCGGTGCGAGATGAGCGGCGTGGGGTCGAGCCGGCCGTCGGCCATGAGGTCGAGCACGGCCGCGAAGTTGCGCCCTTCCGTCCACCTGACGAGGCCATGCGGGTAATCGTTCCCCTTCTCCTCGTGCTGCGCGTCATGGCGCCCCGGCCCGTAGCTGCACGACACCTGGAAGGTGAGCTCCTTCCGATAAAAATCCTCGCGCTTGAGGTTGAGACCGGCGACGCCGATGAGCACGATGCGTCCGCGCTGGCGCGACATGGTGGCGGCGGCGTGAACCGCGTCGTGGCTGTCGGTGGCCAGCGTGAGGAGCACGGCGTCGGCGCCGTCGCCGCCGGTGTGCTCCTGCACGGCGTACGCCGCGTCGCCATCTTCGGTGGCCACCACCACCTCCGCGCCGAACCCCTGCGCGATCTTCGCCCGCGCCGGATCTCGATCGATCCCGATCACCCGGCAACCGGCTGCGCGCGCCAGCTGCACGGTGAGCAGCCCGATCAGTCCGAGCCCGTACACCACCACGGTCTCGCCCAGCGTCGGGTTGGCCAGCCGAAGCCCCTGGAGCCCGATGGCGGCCAACGGCGTGAACGCGGCGGCGTCGAAGGACACGCCGTCGGGAATGCGCGCCGCCAACGTGTGCGGCACCCGCACGTACTCGGCGTGCGGGCCGTTGGTGACGACGCGGTCTCCCACCGCGAAGCGCTCGACACGCGAGCCGACCTCGACCACCACACCCGCCTGGCAATAGCCGAGTGGGATGGGCGCGTCGAGCTTGGCGCGCACGGCGGCGAGCGTCGGCGACAGACCATCGGTGCGCACCTTGTCGATCACCTGCCGCACCTTCTCGGGCTGCCGGCGAGCCTTCTCGATGAGGTTGGCGCGACCGAACTCCACGAGCATGCGCTCGGTCCCCGACGAGACCACGGTCGCATGACTCTGCACCACCAGCTGCGGCCCGCTGGCGGTGGGCACCGGCACCTCCACCAGCTGGGTGGTGCCGTCGGAGAGCGATTGGAGGAGGTGAATCACTGGCCGATCATGCGCGGGGATTGACGCGACGGCGGGAGCGCTCGACCATCCAGCGGCGCCGCGCGTGCATGTCTCTCACTGAAGCCACAATCTGTGCCTGAATACCGGGGAAAGCGACTGCTCGATCTCTCGCTGGTGCTGGCCGCGGCGCCGCTCTGGCTCCCCGTGCTGGCGGTGCTGGCGGGGCTGGTGCGAATTCGGCTGGGCGCGCCGGTGCTCTTCACGCAGACGCGCCCCGGTCGCGATGGGGAGCCGTTCACCCTCATCAAGCTACGCACGATGACCGACCAGCGCGCCCGCGACGGGACGCTCCTTCCCGACGACCAGCGGCTCTCGTCGTTCGGTCGCTTCCTCCGCTCCACCTCGCTCGACGAGCTACCCGAGCTGATCAACGTGCTCAGGGGGGAGATGAGTCTGGTGGGTCCGCGCCCTCTGCTCACGCACTACCTGCCGCGCTACTCGGAGGCGCATCGCCGCCGTCACGATGTCCGCCCCGGGATCACCGGGTTGGCGCAGGTGTCGGGTCGCAACGCGATCTCCTGGTCGCAGAAGTTCGACCGCGATGTGGAGTACGTGGACCGGTGCTCGCTCGGGCTCGACCTGGCGATCCTCTGGCGGACGGTGCGCGCCGTCGTCAGGCGCGAGGGGATCAGCGCCCAGGGAGAGGCCACGATGCCGGAGTTCACGGGGTACGACTGAGGCTCCGGGGCGCCGCGCCCGACTCGGCGCCCAGCGCGCGGCGAAGGCGTGAGATCACGCGGTCCTGGTCACCCTCGCTCAGGCTCGACGACGACGGCAGGCAGATCCCCGTGTCGTACAGTCGCTCGGCGACCTCGCCGCCGACGCGCGGCGCGTCATGGAAGAGCGGCTGGGTGTGCATCGGACGCCACACCGGCCGGCTCTCGATGTCCTCCTCCTCGAGGGCGCGCATCACCTCGCGCGGCGAGGCGGCGCACTCGCCGGGGTCGAGGTACAGCACGGTGAGCCACCGCGTGTGCGTCCCCCAGGGCGCCTCGCCCTGGAGCGCGACGCCCGGAAGGTCCGCCACCGCCTGACGATAGCGCTCGGCCACGCGCCGGCGCGCGCTCACGCGCTCGGCGAGCACCTGGAGCTGGCCGCGACCGATCCCCGCCAGCACGTTGCTCATGCGGTAGTTGTAGCCGAGCTCGCGGTGCAGATATTCGACCGCGGGCTCGCGTGACTGCGTCGCCCACTTGCGCATGCGCGCGATCGCGTCGGGATCCCTGGCCAGCACCATCCCCCCGCCGGTGGTGGTGATGATCTTGTTCCCGTTGAAGCTGAGGATGGCGTAGTCGGCCGTGGTGCCGGTCTGCCGCTCCTTGTACGTGGCGCCGAGCGATTCGGCCGCGTCCTCGACCAGCGCCACGCCGTGCTCGTCGCAGGCGGCCCGGATGGCGTCGAGGTCGGCGTGCTGGCCGTAGAGGTGCACCGCCACCAGCGCCCTGGGGAGCTCGCCTTTCGTGGCGGCGCCGCGCAGGTACTCGCGCACCAGTGACGCGTCGATGTTCCCCGAGACGGTCTCGCTGTCGATCAACACCGGCGTGGCGCCCTGGTAGAGAATGGGGTACACCGAGCCGGCGAAGGTCAGGGTGGACACCGCCACGCGATCGCCGGCCGCGACGCCGACGTAGCGCAGCACGAGGTGGAGCGCCGCGGTCCCGCTCCCCACCGCCAGTGCGTGCACGCCGCCGCCGAGCCGCGCCGCCATCTCGCGCTCGAAGGCGTCGACGTTGGGGCCGAGGGTGGTGAGCCAGTTGGTGCGGAAGGCCTCGGCCACGAAGCGTTGCTCCTCTCCCGACATGTGCGGGACGGAGAGGTAGATCCGGCTCACCGACTGACCTCGCGCGCGGGAACGCCGACGACCGTGGCTCCATCGCGCACCGGCTCGTTCACCACCGCGCCGGCGCCTATGGTCGCTCCACTGCCGATCGAGACGCAGGGCAGCACGATGGCGCCCGTGCCCACCAGCGTGCCTGCTCCCACCCGGGCGGCGCCGCCTAACGACACGGCCGGCGCGATGTGGGCGTTCCGGCCCACCACGCAATCGTGCTCCACGATGCACCCGCTGTTCAGGATGGCGTCCTCCTCGATGGTGGCGTTGGCGTTGATGATGCAGCCGGGCATGACGACCGTCCCGCCGGCGATGCGCACGCCCGAGCCCACGATGGCACTCGGGTCGACCAGGGCATCGGCCACCACCGGAAATCTCCGGCGCAGCTCGGCGCGGCGCGCGAGATCGCCGACGGCCAGGATCACCGGCGTGCGCTCGGGAAGCTCCGCGAGGCTCTTCCACACGGCGATCGCCGGAAAGCGACCGGGCGTGGGCTCGCTCTCGCTCCACAGCGTGATCTCCGTGGCCCCGAGCCGCTTGGCCACGTCGGCCACCACCGAGGCGTGTCCTCCCGCGCCAACGAGGTGAATCATCGAATGACGATGGGTGGCGTGGGCGTGGTGCGGCGCCGGAGCGCGGTGGCCAGCAGGTCGGGGGAGCGACGATCGCCGAAGCCGGTCGCCAGCGCGAAGTAGCCGCGCTCGGCGAGTCCGGTGATGCGAACCGACGTGGCGGGTCGCTTCACCGCGTAGCAGTCGGACACCCAGCCGAACGTGCTCCCGCCGTCGCCGCTCACGCCTTCGATGCTCGTCGCCCCGGTCGACACGACGGCGATGTCGGCGAGGGTTCCATCCACCAGCCAGTGCACGTGAATGGGATCGCTCATGGTGTGGGGACAGGTGACGACGTCGAGCACCAGCACGCCGGATTCGTACACTTCGCAGACGCGCCGATGGAGTATGCCCAGGCGGCGCCAGGAGTCGTTCACCATCTCGCAGCGCACCGAGCCGTCGGGCGCGATCCGCGCATCTACGAGACGCGCTTCCGGCCACGTGAGCCACAGGAAGCGCGGTCCGCGCAGTGCCGGCGGGTGGTCATCGATGGTGAGCGTGTTGTGGACGGCCACATCGGCGAGCGCGTTCACCCAGGGCGGCTCGCCGTTGTAGCGGTACGTGCCGGCGTCGAGAGCGATGCGCCTCCCTTCCAGCCAGACGTCGACGTGGAGCGGATCGATGTGCCCCGGCCGGGAGTGGTAGCTGGCCGCGCGAGTGAAGACGCGCGTGCTTCCGACGCGAAGGTCCGCCCAGCCGGACGGCCCACTGCTCACGCGAAGGCGGTCGCTCGAGTCCAGCCGCGCCGGCGGGGGAACGCTGAGCCAGGCCATCGTCTCGCGGTCGAGCTCGATCTCCGGTGCCAGAGCCACGTCGAACGTGGATGCGGCGGCGGTGAGCGACGGACGATAGTCGCGGTAGCGGCGCGTGGTGAGCGGGAGCACGTAGGCGCCATCGTTGGCACCGTGGTTGGGCAGCTCGCCACGATCATCGATGCAGGTGGCCAGGAGTCGCGTCGCCGCCTGGATGCGCGCCGTGGAGCGCGCGGAAAGCTGGCGCCCGGCGTTGCGGAGCGCGCGCTCGGCGAGCACGAGCTGATCGAGCGCCAACCGCGTGTAGTTGAACGAGTGCTGGATGTACCAGCCATCCTCGGCGAACTGATCGTACACCAGCGCCTCGAGCCAGCGGTGCCCGGCCGACAGCCACCAGGTGGCGAGGGGAGTGCTCTGGCGAAAGCGGGCGCCGAGCATGACGAGCCCGGCGGCCTCGGAGATCCCGTGGTTGTTGCGCTGGGAGATGGCGTAGCCGAGCGCGTCGGCGATGCGTTCGCCGGAGATCATCATCGTCCGGCGGAGCAGCCGCATGCGCTCGGGCGTGCTGGAGGCGGCCTCGTGCAACACGCCTTCCATCCACAGGAGCGCGGCCGCGCGGATGGCCGTTTCCTGGCCGCACGACCAGTGCGCGCCGAGGAAAGGCGGACAGTCCTCCACGAACCCCTCGAGCGCGCGCCAGAACGCGTCGGCGAAGCGGTCGTCGCCGGTGAGCAGGTAGCCGCGACCGAGGTCGTAGCTCCAGCCGAAGCGCGCCGGCTCCCAGAGGTCCTTGATGTCTCCGGCCTCACGGCGCAGGTGCGGGACGCGATACCACGGAGTGGTCGTGTCGTAGACGTAAAGCGTGCCGGGATGCGTGTTCCATTCGCCGCGGGCCGGCCGGTCGTGCCACGTGCACCGGTACGCCTGGTACTCGCCGCGCGCCACTCGCTCGGCGCGCTCCATCGCCTCGGCCCGATCCGTGGCGTTCACGATGGCGGATGTGTCGGGGGCGAAGAACCAGCCATCGGGCGGCTCGCTGGCCAGCGCGGCCTCGGGGACGTCGCTCGGCGCGAGTCGGAAGGCGCCGAGGCGGCGGCGGACCTCGAACGTCGCGCGATAGCGGAGCCCGGTGCCACCGAACGTCCGCCAGATCGACGCCGCACCGCGGGTGAGACCGTCGAAGCTCACCGCAGCGAGCCGGGAAGGAATGGTCGCAGCGCGGCGTCCAGTCGTGCCGCCAGCACGGGACGATCGTGCTCCCGCTCCACCCAGGCGCGGCCGCGCTCGCCCATGGCTCGGCGCTCGTCAGGCGGCACGGCCAGGAGACGACGGATGCCGTCGGCGAGCGCGTCGGCGGTGGCGGCCGCCTGGATCCCACCGGCGGCCGACCGCACCCAGCCGGCCACCTCGCCCGGCACGTTGTTGAGCACCGGCAGAGCCGCGCCCCAGTAGTCGAAGAGCTTGTTGGGACTCACGCCGTACGAGAATAACGGAACATCCTTGAGCACCATGAGACCGGCGTCACAGTCGGCGAGCACGCGCGGCATCCCGGACTTCGACACGGGCTCGGCGAACTCGACGCGCTCGAGCCCGAGATTCCGCGCGCGCTGTCGCAGCGCTTCCTTCGACGGCCCGTCGCCGATGAAGAGGAACGAGACGCGCGGCTCATCGCGGAGCAGCTTCGCCGCGTCGAGCACCGTGTCGAGCCCGTTGGCGGGACCGTGAGCGCCGGCGTAGACGAGGCGCAGTCGATCGCGCGGCGGAGAGCGCGTGCCGTTGTAGGCGGACACGTCCACCCCGTTGGGGACGACCGTGATGCGCGACGCGGCGACTCCGATGCGACGAAGATGCTCCTCCACGCCGCGCGCGAGGACGATGATGTGGTGCGCCGAGCGATAGAGCGCGCGCGCCAGCATCCAGAGCGACCAGTACCCCGGTCCGTGAATGCGCCCACCCACCGCCAGACTCTCGGGCCAGAGATCGCGCACTTCCAGGATGAAGGGGACGGCGTGCCGCCGGGCGAGACGGCGCGCCGCTTCGGCGGCGAAGAGGTGCGGCGTGGAGCCGATGACGACGTCGGGCGCCTCGCCACGGAGGTCGTCGGCGAGGAGCGAGCGTCCGAAGGAGAGCCAGTTCCAGACGCGGCGAAGGTCGTTTCGCTCGTACGGCGCCGCCCAGAGCCATTCGATGTGCACGGCGTCCACCGTCTCGCGGACGGGGGCACGGTCGGTGGCACCGGTGCGCCGCATGTACTCGCGGTGATGCAGGTGAAAGTCGCTCGCCGCGAGGGTGACGTCCCATCCCCGCAGCGTGAGCTCGCGTCCGAGCTCCACGTGCCGGGTGCCGCCCCCCATGTCGCGCGTCACCGCGAAGTGGTTCACCCAGAGCAGACGCGGGCGTCGCACGGGAGGTGCGGTCACGCGGCGATGTCGATGGGGGCGCCGCCATCCGCATCGATGAACGTTCGCGCCCAGAGCTCGAAGGTGTAGAGCGCCCAGACGATGTACGCCACGTCGCGCCGCCCGCTCACTAGATCGGCCAGGAGGCCGCGCACGCCGGCGGCGTCGAACAGACCGCGCGAGCGGAAGCGCTCGCTCTCCAGCGACGCGTGCATGTCGCGCAGCAGCGCGCCGGAGAGCCATTCGCGTATCGGTGCGCCGAAGCCGGTCTTGGAGCGCGACAGGATGCTCGGCGGCAGCCATGGGCGCGCCGCCTCCTGGAGGATCCATTTCTGCACGCCGTGTCGCTGCTTCACGCTCACCGGCATCCGTCCGGCCTGCTCGACGAGCGCTCGGTCGAGATACGGCACGCGCAGCTCCACCGAGGTGGCCATCGAGGTGCGGTCGCCGTAGGTGAGGTTGAGCGACGGCATGAACGTCTTGAAGAGCACGTAGGTCCAGCGCTCCTCGTCGGTGGGAGCGCGCGACTGCTCGAAGAGCGCGAGGTAGTCGGCGTAGGCGTCGGGCGGCGTGTCGCGGAGGACGCCGGCGGAGAGGATCTCGCGGCGAATCGCCGGCGATCCCCAGTCGGCCAGCTGGAGGATGCGGCTGGCGTTCGACGCGCCGATGAAGCGGAGCATCTTGAGCGCGCGGCGGGGGGCCGCCTGGGCCGCCATGCCACCGCGCTCGACGGCCGCCGCCAGCAGCGCACTGGCGCCGCGCACCATCGGCGATGGGATGCCTGACAAGCGGCGCGCCAGCGCGACGGCGCGGTGGCTTCGATAGCCGTGGTACAGCTCGTCGGCGCCCTGCCCCGACAGGAGCACGATGGTCCCGTCCTGGCGCGCACGCCGGCAGAGCAGATAGGATGCGACGATCGCCGGGTCGGCCAGCGGCTCGTCGGAGTGCCAGACCAGCCGCGGGAGGACGTCGGTGATGCCCGGGGAAAGCTCCTCCTCCACCAGTCGCGCGCCCACGAGCGCCGCCATCTCCCGGGCGTACGGCAGATCGCTGGCGAATCCGTCGCGTTCGCTGCCGGAGCTGTTGGCGGTGTAGGCGCGTATGCGCTCGGCCGGGCGGACGGCGTGCATGGCGCCCACGATCGCCGAGGAGTCGAGTCCGCCGCTCAGCAGCGCGCCGAGCGGGACGTCGCTCATGAGCTGGCGCTCGACGGTCTCGGCGAGCGTGGCACGCGTGGCCTCGATCCATTCCGCGTCGCTCCGCGCGTCCTTGCTCGACTGATCCCAGTCCCACCAGCTCCCCTCCTCGATCCGCCCCTGGCGCCAGGAGAGCCACCCTCCGGCGCGCAGCTTGCGCACGCCGCGCCACATCGTGCGCTCGCCGGGCACCCAGAGGAAGGTCAAGAAGTGCTGGAGCGCCACCGGGTCGATGGTGCGATCGATGCCGCGCAGGGCGAGGAGCACCTTGGCCTCGCTGGCGAAGGCGAGTCCTTCGGCCGACGGCGCGACGTAGAGCGGCTTGATCCCGGCGTGATCACGCGCCAGCAGCGCCTCGCCGGTGCGCGAATCCCAGATGCAGAAGGCGAACATCCCGTTGAGCCGCCGCAGCATGTCGCGTCCTTCGTCCTCCCAGAGGTGCACGAGCACCTCGGAATCGGTGCGCGAGCGGAAGGCGTGGCCGCGCCGCTCGAGGTCGGCGCGCAGCTCCCGGTGATTGTAGATCTCGCCGTTGAAGACGAGCCAGACGGTGCCGTCCTCGTTAGGCATCGGCTGGTGGCCGGCTTCGCTGAGGTCCAGGATGGAGAGCCGCCGGAAGCTGAGCAGCGCGCGGCCGCCGGGATCGGCGTAGGTGCCGGCGTCGTCCGGGCCGCGGTGCCGCTGCCGCTCGTCGCGGACGACGTCGAGCGTGCGGGGACCGGCGCGAAGGACGCCGCTAATGCCGCACATGGTGCCTGACGATCGAGATCACGGGTGCGCGCCGGCGGCCATGGCCGGAGCGGGATGTGACGCGTGGATCAGGCCGAGGGATTCGAGGGCGCGGAGGATGCCGCCCACGGTGGCGTCGTAGCTGTACGCGCCGGCGCGACGGCGGGCCGCCGCGCTCATCGCCGCCCGCCTGGCGTCATCGGTCACCAGCTCGCGCACGCGCTCGGTGAATCGCTCTCCTTCCCCCGGAGGGAGGACGAATCCGGTCTCGCCATCGATGATCAGGTCGGCCGCCGCTCCGACGTGAGAGGACACCACCGGCACCGCGCCGGCCGCCATCGCTTCATTCAGCACCAGCCCCCACGGCTCATCCTCCGAGGGCATCACGAATACGTCGCTCAGCGCGTACAGCTCGGGAAGCCGGCGCTGATTCACGAAGCCGGTGAATCGAACGTTCGATAGCTGTTGCTCGGACGCGATTCGTCTCAGCTCCTGCTCGAGCGGGCCGCTCCCGACGACCAGCGCGCACACGCTCGAAATCTCGCGGAGTCGCGCCACGACCTCGAGCAGCATCTCGGGATGCTTCCGCGGCGTCAGCTTCCCGGCGTAGAGCAGGACCCTGGCGTCGAGCGGCACCTCCCAGGCCTGGCGCAACGCCTCCTTCCCTGCCGAGGCCGCCTGCTCGATACGCTCCACATCGACGCTGTACGGCGTGAAGAAGAGCTTCTCCTCCGACGCGCCATAGGCCAGATACGCGCGGCGGTTCTCCTCGCCGATGTAGAGCAGCGCGTCGCTCCGTCGCACCCACTCCCTGATGACGCGCTCGCGCAGCGCGGCTGCCAATCCCGTGAGTCGCGAGCGCGCGAGACGCAGCTCGCTTCGGAAGAGAATCGGCGTGCGGCCGAGCCGAGCCGCCGCCAATGCGAGCCAGTTGCTCGGATACGTGTAGCCGTTGAGCCAGATCGCGTCGAACGAGCGAAGCACCTCGGCGAAGACACCCGGATTGAAGGCGTGGAGCGGGTTGAAGGTGTCGCGCACCGGGCTCAGGTTCCGGAGGAAGCGGTGCCGGTAGTCCGACAGCTGGTCCACGTCCCACTGAATCGCCTGCCCGAACTCCCGGTCGTGCCTCGGGACGACGCCGTAGTCGCTGTAGTACAGCACCTCCAGATCCACCGCCGGCGTCGCCGCCAGTCGCTGGTAGAGCGGCGTGAAGTACTGGATCGGGTGCGAGGCGAGTACGCCGAGCCGACACCGCCTCACGAGCGCGCGCGCTCCTCGAGGTGATGGTCGAGGATGACGCGGATGCGGTGATCCCAGCTGTCGCGTCCCCACACCAGAGCACGAGCGCGCTCGGCGATCCGGCGGCGAGCTTCGCCATCGCGCAGATACTCGTCCACGCGCCTGACGAGCTCGTCCGTCCCGTCGAAGCAGGCGACTGTGGAGCCTTCCTCGAACCGCTCCAGCAGCTCGGCCGTTCGCTCGTGCAGCATGAAGGCGCCGCACGCCGGAATGTGAAAGGTGCGGCTCGTGATCTGGTCGCCGCGCGAGGCGCCGGCGCGGCGCTCGCTGAGCAGCGCCAGGTTGATCGTCGAGCCCACGATGGCCCTGGCGTACTCGTCGCCCGTCACCTCGCGCCCCGCAATGGCGCGCGACAGCTCCGGGTGCCGCCTGGCGCCCTCCCACTGCTCACCCCACACCTTCAATCGCAGGTGGGGACGCTGGCGAGCCAGCGCGAGCAGGGCCTCCTCCTTCTTCGGCGACCAGGTGCCGATGAAGGAGACGTCGCACTCGTACACGTCGCGCTCGCTCGCCGTGAGCTCCACGGGGCGATGCACCTCGGGGTCGAAACCGTGGAGGAGGAGGCTGGCGCGCGTGACGCCGAGCGCCTGCTCGAGATCGGTGAGGCCGAAGCTCTTGGTGATGAACACCCAGTCGTAGGAGCGGAGCGCGTGGGGGAGGTACCGGCCGTGCGCCTGGAAGGACACGTCCGGAAAGAAGCAATAGGTGCGTATGCCCGCTGCTCGCATCGCGCGCAGCGTGTTGGCGGTGACGAACGCGCCCTTGAAGGCGAGGAAGAAGCTCGGACGCTGGAGCGTCGCCTGACGAACGAGCTCACGATTGAATTCGGCGACGCTCCGGTGGCGGAGCAGTCGAGCCGCGGCGCGCATGGGCGTTGAGCGCCAGCGCAGCGGAACGAACTCGCGCTCGGGCACGAGGTGCGCCATCCAGCCGGCGCGGCGGAGCGCCCGAAATCCGGCGTACCCGTTGGAGCCGAGCCACTGCTCGCAGGTGACGAGCGCTGTGCGGTTCGCTCGATCACCGGCGCCGCCCTCTTCGGACACCGGCGTCTCCAGCGCACCGACGCTCGCGCCGCTCATGACGTGACCGTGTCGCGCGGCGGAAGCGGACGTCTCGCATGCGCGTGGTTGGATGTGCCGCCCGCCAGCCGCAACCCCCAGGTTGCGAGGAGGAAGACGCCGTACACCGCGATGATCGTCACCAGGATCTGGAAGTCCGCCCCCATCCCGAAACCGACCCACAGCAGGTAGAAGCCGAACGCCCCGCCGAGACCGTTGGAGGAGCTCGACCAGAACTCCGCGCGCATCCACAGCAGCGCCAGCAGCACGCCGAAGAGGACGCAGCCGACCACGACGCCGAGCCAGCCAAAGTTGAGGTACAGCTCGCCCTGGATCGTCATGTTGATCGAGTTGCTGAATCCGCCGTCGGCGGTCGGGAATCCCTGTCCGATCCGGCCGGCGAACCACTGGCCCTTGGCGATCACGGGCTTTTCCGGCCAGATGACACGAGGCACGAAGGCGAAGGCGAGATACTCCATGGTCTCGCCCTCGAGAAATCCATCCTCCTCGACGATGCGCCGTATCTGCGTCAGTTGATTGAAGGTGCTCAGGCGGCTCATGACCGTCTGCCCCTGGCGCGGCTGGGCCTGGTCGGGCGCATCGACCTCCTGGAACTCCTGCACCGCCTGAATGCGCTCGAGCCCTCCGGCCGTCTCCCCTCGCACCTGGCCAAACGCACCGAAGTAGATGATGAAGAGCACCAGCGCGCCGTAGATCGGATAGAAGACCTTCCAGCGAAGGGGCTCCAGCGAGCGTCGCCCGAGCAGCGTGCCGAACACGAACGCGAGGAGCGGCAGGAGCATCTCGCTCCGCAGATACGAGAAAAGGCTGGCCCGCACCGCCTCGGCCAGGGCCAGGCCGAGGGCGACGACGGTGATGTTTCTGAGGCCGCGCTCCGCGCCGATGCGCGCGAGGATGAACACCATGAAGTGCGGCAGGAGCAGGAACACCGAGCCGATCGTGCCGAGCGCGTCGAGTGGAATGGTGAATCGCACCACGAAGACGAGCGCCGCCAGGGCGATCGCGTTGGCGGTCAGGTTCCGCTCGCGCACCTCCCCCTGAATGCGCGGGAGTAGCGAGGCGAGGACACGGGCGCCATCGGACCGGCTCACCGCCCAGAACGCGAGCACGGGAAGGACGCCGCCGGCCAGCATGATCTGCATTGCCAGGAAGAGGTGCTCGTCGATGGCGTACAGGAAATACAGCGGGCGCTTCTCCGTCTCGGCCGCGGCGAGGCCCACCGCGTTGGCCACGCCGATCACGGCGGCCGACACGGAGTAGAGCGTTATGGGCGAGATCGCGCCCCGGTCCGTTCGTGCGAAATCTCGAAGCGCCAGCCCCGCTCCCAGGAGCGCCCCGGTCCAGGCCAGCATGATCGGGGAGCCGAGGGTGAGGCCGCCGAGGCACATCGAGACGCCCACCCACAGGAGTACCGCCGACGCGGCGCCGGCGTGACGCGCCCAGCCTCTGGCTCGCGGTGCGGGTCTGCTGCTCGCCGCGTAACGCAGCGTGGTGCTCATGCCGGCGCCCGCACCGCTTCCTCGGCGATGAGCGCTGGCGCGCGCTCGCGCGCGCCCGGCACCGCGTCGCCGGCCATGGTGGAGATCGAGAAGCGCTCCGCCCAGAGATGAAGCACGAAGCCGCGCCAGATCTCGAGCTGCGCCCCGGTGTCGCCGCGCAGAAACTCCCCCAGGCGTCGGTGAAAGCGCGCCACGTCCAGCACGCCGAGCGAGCGCAACCGCTCGTCGCTCATGAATTCCTGGATCCAGGAGGCGTGCGCGCGCATCCAGGCCGCCATGGGAGTGAAGAAGCCGACCTTGTCGGTGCGGCGTGCCACGTCTTCCGGCAGGACGTCGGCGAAGCTCTCACGCAGAATGCGCTTCGTGCGGCCGGCGGAGAAGAGCGCTTCGTATCGCAGCGTCGACAGGAACTCCACCAGCCGGAAGTCGAGGAAGGGCATGCGTCCCTCCACCGAGTGGGCCATCGCGTTCCTGTCGTCGTAGTGGGTGAGGTGCGGGAGCGCGAAGCGCTTGAACACCTGCGCCAGATAGCTGTCGAGCGAGCTGCGCCCGTTCTCCACGGCGAAGCGACGCCACGACACGCGCTCGCGCAGCTCGGGAGCCACCGCGGCGGCGAACGACCGAAGGCCACGCTGCCGAACGCGGTCGCGAATGGTCAACGGCAGCGCGTGCGGCAGGACGTCGCGCAGCACGGCCGATGCCGGTTGACCGGTGCTGCGCGCCCAGGCGCGGGTCTCGCCGATGAACCGCGCCGGATGGCGGAGGGCGAGCGCGCCGAGGTACGCGTTGACCATCGACGGATAGCCGAAGAGCATCTCGTCCGCGCCCTGGCCGGAGAGCACCACCGGCACGCCCGCCTTTCGCGCCGCCTGCATCAGGCGGAAGTGCGCCACGATGGACGTGTCCCCGAAGGGCTCCTCCTGATGATCGAGCACGCGGAGCAGCTCGGTCGGCCACTCCTCGGGATCGGGTGTGGCGTGGTGCAGCACCGGTTGCCGGAGCCGCGCCACCACGGACTGCACGTACGGCGACTCGTCGATCACCGAGCCGGGAAATTGGCTGGTGAAGATGTGCATCGGCGCGCCACCGGTGATGCGATCGATGAGCAAGGTGATCGCCGAGGAGTCGATTCCTCCGGAGAGCGTGGTGCCCACCGGCACGTCGGCGCGGAGGCGAAGCTCCACCGCGCTGGTGAGGAGCTCGCGGAAGCGACGGCGCGCCCCCTCGTCGTACGGCACTCTGTCGCTCGACGCGACTCTCGGCAGATCCCAGTAACGCCTCACGTCGGGAGCGGCGCCCGGCGAGAGGCGCATGTAGTGCGCGGCGGGGAGCTGATCGAGGCCGGCGAAGAAGCTGTCGCGGCCGAGGTGGCCGTACGTGCCCTGGCTGACGAAATCGAACGCCGCCTGCGGATTCAGCTGGAAGCGACGGCCGAGCACCAGCAGCGCCTTCACCTCGCTGGCGAAGGTGAGCGTGCCATCGGCATCACGAACGAAGTAGAAGGGCTTCTTCCCCACCCGGTCGCGAGCGGCGAACATCTCGCGCGCTGCACGATCCCAGATGACGAAGGCCCACATGCCGTTGAAGCGCGCCAGCGCCTCCGCTCCCCACTCGCGATAGGCGTGGAGCACCACCTCGGTGTCGGTGGCGGTGCGGAAGCGGTGACCGCGCGCCTCCAGCTCCCGTCTCAGCTCGCGGTAGTTGTAGATCTCGCCGTTGTACACGATGACGAAGCGCCCCTCGTCGTCGTGCATCGGCTGACGTCCGGCGGCCGAGAGGTCGATGATGCTGAGCCGCGTGTGGCCCAGGCCGATGCACTCGTCCGCCCAGAGCGCGCTGTCGTCCGGGCCGCGATGGCCGAGCACGCCGATCATGCGCTCCAGCGTCGATTCCATCGCGCTCTCGGTGTGGCGCGGCGCGTGCAGAATCCCCGCGATGCCGCACATGCTAGGCGACTCCTTCGTGCGTCGGTCGTCTCACGACGGGCACTTCACCTCGATTGCGCGCGGGGCGGCGCCCCAGTAAATACCACTCCGAACCATGCCCTCTCTGACCCGAGCTGAAGAATAGAGCATGTGCGGCATCGCGGGAGCCTTCGGAGCGCGCGTGGGCCTGAGCGACCGCATCGTGGCGGGCGTCGACGCTGCCGGGCGCTCGATGGTTCACCGGGGACCCGACGACACCGGACGTCTGCGCCGCGATCACGCGGTGCTCGCCCACGAGCGACTCAGCATCATCGACCTGAGCCCGTGCGGCCATCAGCCGATGTGCAACGAGACGGGCGACGTCTGGGTGGTGTACAACGGCGAGATCTACAATTACCCCGAGCTGCGCCGCACGCTCGCCGCCGCGGGCCACCACTTTCGATCGACCAGCGACACCGAGGTCCTCATCCACGGATACGAAGAGTGGGGGATGCGCGGTCTGGTCGAGCGTCTGCGCGGCATGTTCGCCTTCGCGCTCCACGACGCGCGTCCGTCGGCGCTCGCCGGCGGCGCGCTGGGGCACTTCTACCTGGTGCGCGACCGATTCGGGATCAAGCCGCTCTACTACGCCGGGCTGGAGAACGGCGCCGTCGCGTTCGCTTCCGAGGTTCGTGCGTTGGCCGCCGGCGCGCTGGTGGACACCGCCACCGACCCGCGCGCGACGCTCGGCTTCCTGCTCTTCGGCAGCGTCCCTTCGCCGCTCACCACGCTCCAGCACGTCCGCGCCATCCCTCCCGGTCACTACCTGAGGCTCGCGCCCGCTCCGTCGCTCGAACGCTATTACGACGTCGCATCGCTCTTCCACGCCACTCCGCCGGCGACCACCACCAGCGACACGTCGATGCGCGAGCTGCTGGAGGAGACGGTCCGCATCCACCTGTTGAGCGACGCTCCCCTCGGCGTGTTTCTGAGCGGGGGCATCGACTCCTCGGCGCTGGTGGGGCTCGCCGCCGGCGCGGTGCCCGAGCTGCGCACGGTGTCCATAGTCTTCGACGACGAGCGCTTCTCGGAAAAGCCGTACCAGGACGCCGTGCGCGAGCGATTCGGAACGCGGCATCACGAGATCCGCGTCACCGCCGAGCAGATGAGCGATGCCCTGCCCGCCTTTGCCGCGGCCATGGATCAGCCGACGGTGGACGGGCTGAACACGTACTTCGTCGCGCACGCGGCGCGGCAGGCCGGACTCACCGTCGTGCTCTCGGGCCTCGGCGGCGACGAGGTGTTCGGGGGATACGAGACGCTCCGCCGCGCGCCGGTGATGCACGCCATCCAGCGGATGCCGGGCTTCGCGGTGCGAGCGGCGGCGCGAGTGGCCCCTCGCCGCTACGCGCGCAAGCTCGACTACCTCGCCGGGGATGGACCGCTGCCGCTCTACCTCGCCCAACGTGGCCTCTTCTCCCCTCGGGAGGTGTCGTCCATACTCGGCTGCGCGGAGCGAGAGGTGTGGGATTTCGCGCGTGACGTCGCATCGGGCGATGGCGCGCGCGACGCTCGCACGCTCCAGCAGCTGCTCGAGTTCCAGCACTATCTGCCCGATCAGCTGCTCCGTGACAGCGACGTGTTCGGGATGGCGCACTCCCTCGAGATTCGTGTTCCGTTCCTCGATCACGTGCTGGCGGAGCGTGTGTTGCGCCTTCCCGCTTCATTCCAGCGCGACGCCAAGTGGCCGAAGCCCGCGCTCACGCTGGCGACGCGCGACCTCCTGCCGGAGAAGGTCGTCTTTCGCCGGAAGCAGGGCTTCACCTTTCCTTTCGCTCCCTGGCTGGCCGCCGGCGCCGGCGGGCTCGGCGAGCGCCTGATGAGCGATCCGGGCACCGCGCCGACGTGGCGTGCCTTTCAGCGCGGAGACGAGCATTGGTCGCGACCGTGGGCGCTCGACGTGCTGAAGCGATTTTCCGGAGCGTCGTGACGCCACTCCCGTCGCGATGATCCTCGGGCTCTTCTCCGAAGCACTCACCGCCGGTGGCATTCAGCGCGTGGCGCTGCACACCGCCGGCGCGCTCGACGAGATCGCTCGCGCGACGGGCGAGGGCACCCGCTTCCTGAGCCTGAACGACGCCAGGGGCGAGCACGTGCACGATTCCGAGACCGGTTCGATTCGCATCGCCGGGTGCGGCCGCTCGAAGCCGCGCTTCACGCTGCGCGCGATCGCCGGGTCGGCCGGTGCGTCCGACGTGTTCATCAATCATCTGGGCATCGCGCCCGTGGGCGCCGCCATTCGGGCGCTCCGCCCGGGTGCGCGCGCCTGGGTGCACCTGCATGGGATCGAGGCGTGGGATCCTCTCCCGCCAATTCGTCGATGGCTGCTTCAGCGCGTCACCGGATTCTTCGCCATCAGCCGCTTCACCGCCGATCGCGCCATAGAGGCGCAGGGGCTCCGCCCCGAGCGCGTGAGCGTCCTGCCCAACGCGATCGACCCGGCGCTGCTGCGCCTGGCGAACGGCGCCGCGGGCTCGCGCGTGGCGAACGGCAAGATGCTGCTCAGCGTCGCGCGGCTGGCGGCCAGCGAGCAGTACAAAGGCGTCGACACCGTGATCCGCGCCCTTCCCGCGCTGCTCCGAGCGCATCCGGAGGCGACCTACGTCGTCGTCGGCGACGGCGATGATCGTCCACGGCTGGAGCAGCTGGCCCGCGACTGCGGCGTGGCCGGCGCCGTGCGCTTCCTCGGGCGCGTGAGCGAAGGCGAGCTGGTGAGCGCCTATCGAACGGCGACCGTCTTCGTGATGCCGAGCCGCGGCGAAGGGCTCGGCGTGGTGTACCTGGAGGCCATGGCCTTCGGCGTTCCCGTCATCGGCGGACGACACGGCGGCGCTCCCGAGATCGTGCTGCACGGCGAGACTGGCTATCTCGCCGATCACGACGACGTCGAAGGCATCGCCTCGCTCGCCGGTGGGCTGCTGGGCGACTCCGACCTGGCGCGCCGCATGGGTGAGGCCGGACGACGGCGCGTGCGCGAGCACTACACCTACGAGCACTTCGTGAAGCGCCTGGCGGCGGCGCTCTCGCGCCCGGTCGCCGCGTGAGGATCCTCATCGATGCGCTCACCGCGCGCGAGGGCGGCGGCGTCACGTACCTCCGGCAGATCCTTCCCGCGTTCCGCCGAGCGGCGCCGCAGCACGAGTATCACGTGTTGCTCTCGAGCAGATACCAGCAGACGCTCATCGACGAGCTGTCATCGTACGCGACGGTGGTTGCGGTCGAGTTGAGCGCCGGAAATCTGCCGCGCCGATTGCTCTTCCTGGGGCGCGACCTGCCGAGCCTTCTGGTGGATGGCGCCTACGACGTGCTGTTCACCGTGAACGAGGTGGGCTGCATCCGTCCGACGCGACCGCACGTGATGCTGGCGCGCAACTACAGCATCTTCGCCCCGCTCGGGCTCTATCCCACGCTCACGGCGCGCGCCGTAATCGCGCTCTACCGGCTCACGCGCGAGCCCATCGCCCGCGCCGCGCTCCGTCGCGCCACGCACGTCGCCTTCGTCTCCGACGCGTACCGGCGAGCGATCGTCGAGCGGCTCCATCTCGACGCGCACCGAACGAGCGTCGTGCATCACGGGATCGATCCGCGCTTCGCCGCGGTTGCCGCCCCGCCGGGTGCGGCGGACGACGGCGGGCACCTGCTCTCGGTGTCGTCCATCGCGCCGCACAAGAATTACGAGACGCTCCTCCGCGCCTACGCCGCGGCGCGTCCACTGCCGCCGCTCACCATCGCCGGCGGTGGCGGCGAGAGCTCGTATGGTGAATCGGTCCAGGCGCTGAGCGCCTCGCTCGGCCTTCAGGGCTCGGTGCGATTCGCCGGGCGCGTGCCGTACGACGAGCTCCCCGCGCTCTATGCTCGCGCCCTGGCCTTCGTGTTCCCCTCGCGGCTGGAGACGTTCGGGCAGCCGCTGTTGGAGGCGATGAGCACCGGCACCCCCGTCGTCGCCGGCGAGAGCGCGGTGGCGCGCGAGGTGTGCGGCGACGCCGCGCTCTACTTCGACGCCGGATCGGAGCGGTCGGTGGCCGACGCGCTGACGCGCGTGACGTCGGACGCGGAGCTTCGCCGCTGTCTCTCCCAGCGCGGACGCGACCGCGCCAGCGCGTTCACCTGGGATGGCGCCGCCGAGCGGATGCTGGCGATTTTGCGAGGAGCCGCCGGGGGCTGACCCCGGCGGCGCGACCGCCGGCATCACGCGCTCCCGAGCACCGCGTGGAGTATCGGTGCGCCCTGTTTCCGCATGTTGTACCAGTCGCCGGCGACCTGCTTCGCTCGCGAGCGCGCGTCACCGTCGCAGGCCAGCCGCAGGGCTCGCCGCACTCCCTCGGCGATGGGCGGCTGCTCCCGCTCCTCGATGATCACCGCCACGCCCTCGCCTTCGAGGCGTGACGTGATGCTGTTGGCGAAGGCGAGCACCACCAGTCCGGCGTGCACGTACTCCGCCACCTTGTTAGGCGCCGGCATGATCGTCTCCAGCGACTCGGTGCGGCGCATGAGGCAGACGCCCACCTGTGAGAGCCGCTGGA
Source organism: Gemmatimonadaceae bacterium (assembly GCA_035249845.1). Lineage (GTDB taxonomy): Bacteria > Gemmatimonadota > Gemmatimonadetes > Gemmatimonadales > Gemmatimonadaceae > DATFBY01. Next base: position 923 of record DATFFZ010000169.1, on the reverse strand, counting down.
GGAGGAGCATGTCGGCGCGCGGGATGGTGGGGAGGAGGAGGATGTCTTCCCTTCTCGGACTCCGCTCGGCCAGCTCGCGCAGCACGCGGCCGTGCGGAGAGTCCCCGACGTTGGTGATGACGAGGCGCGACTCGGCGGGCCACTCGGGGAGTGTCGCGATGAGGTCGGGGACGCAGTGCGTGGGGCCGATGTTTCCGGTGTTGAGGACGATCGGGCCCTCGCGGAAGTGTGAAGGGAGCCACTCCGGCCAGGCATCGAAGGACCCCTGCTCGGCACGCGGCAGGGGACAGTTGAGCACGACTGCAGGCAGCCTGTCGAGCGCGCCGGCGCGCAGTAGCCATCCCGCGCGCTCGGCGGTGGGAGCGCACACGAGGTCGCACTGGCCCATTCTGCGCAGTGCACGACGGTTCCGCAGAATCGTGAGTGGCGAGCGGGCGAAGCTTCGCCATCCCGTCTCGTACAGCTCGAACGCCCAGTAGACGACCGGAATGCGACCACCCGAGAGGCGCAGCGCCTCCAGGTAGCTGAACGGGCAGCAGGCGATCAGCGCTCGCGGCGGGGTGCGCGACGCCCATTCGCTCACCGCTCGGCGAATGCCACGACGCGTCGACAGTCGCGCCCCGAGCCCGCCCGAGGGCGGTCCACAGTCGTGCACGCGAACTGCATCCGGTAATGTCACTCGCCCGGGAGCAGGCGACGCCGCCGAGAAGATGTCCACTTCGCACCCCGCTTCCACCAGCAGCTCCGCCGTCGCGTACAATGCCGGAAGGAAGTCCGGGTGCACGAGCGAGAGGACGCCGACTCCACCGGAGCGCGCCGTCATCCCGGTCTCGTGATCGGGTGAAGGCCGGCTCTCACCGCGCGCGCGAAGGCCAGAATGGGCGACGCGGCAGCCGCGACACGGTGGGGCCAGAGCCGCGGCC
>DATFFZ010000168.1:0-5049 GCA_035249845.1 Gemmatimonadaceae bacterium | reverse complement strand
CGCCTGACGAGCGCGCGGTGGGCGTTGGCCGCTCCCGTGCTGGCGCTGGCGTTCGTGCCGCTGGCCGGCAACTTCACCGCGGCCGACCGGCGGGGCGACCACACCGTGCGCGAGTACGCGCGCGACCTCCTCAATTCGGTGGAGCCGTACGGCGTGATCTTCACCGGTGGGGACAACGACACCTTCCCCCTCTGGTACATGCAGGAGGTGGAGGGGGTGCGTCGCGACGTGACCGTGCTGGTCACGTCGTACCTGGGACTCGACTGGTACGCGCGGCAGCTCATCCGCCAGCGGGTGCGGCCATACGACGCCTCGCGCGGTCCGGGTATCTACCGGGCGGGCTCGTGGACGCCGCCCACGCGCCCGGTGCTGTCGATGACGATGGGCGAGGCGGACTCCGTCCCCGACTACGTGATGCTCCGCGAGCCGCAGCGCTTCGTGCACGATTCGGTGGTGGCGGAGATCGAGCCCGGCGTGTTGACGCGCGACCAGCTTCTGGTGTTGCGCGCCATCCGCGACTCGTCAGGCGAGCGCCCGATCTACTTCAGCCGCGGCGCGGGCGACTACCCCTTCCGCATCGGGCTCGGCCCTTATCTCGTGACGCAGGGTCTCGCCCGCAAGCTGCTGCGCGCTCCCGCCGCGGGTCGCCCGGGGATCGTGCTCTCCCCCGGCGACGGCTACCTGGACGTCCCTCGCACCCGCGCGCTCTTCGACTCGGTGTACACTGGCCATCGGGTGATGACCGAGCGCGGCCGCTGGGTGGACCGTCCGTCCATCAACCTCCCCTTCACCTACATCGACAGCGGTGCTCGCCTGGCGAACGCCCTCGGGCAGATGGGCGACACCGCCGCGGCCGATCGCGCGATGCGGCAAGCGCTGGGGCTCGCCGAGGCCGTGGGGTTGGGCGTCGGGAATCGGGAATCGGGAATCGGGGATCGGGAGTGAGGAGGCCGCCCGATTTCCCGATTCCCGATTCCCGATTCCCGATGCCTTATATTTGTATGAATGGCTCCTTCCTCCTCTTCCCGCTCTTCCTCATCCCCCGATCTCGGCGTCTTTCAGGAGCACTGGCAGGACGAGGCTGACGCGGCCTTCCTGTACAGGATTCTGGCGAACGCCGAGCCGGATGCGCGGAAGAAGGATCTGTACTCCCGTCTGGCCGCCGTCGAGGACAGACACGTCGAGATCTGGGGGGAGCTTCTCGCGCGGAACGGGCGCCCGCCGGGAGAGTTCCGGCCCAGCGCGCGCGCGCGGTTGCTCGCCTGGCTCGGCCGCGTGGTCGGACCGAGGGCGTTGCTCCCGCTCCTGCTCGCGGAGGAGGGTCGCGAGGTCAAGGGGTACCTCGGTCTCTATCGGGACACGCCGAAGGGCGCCGACGGTCGCGACGAGGCGCTGGTGCTGGCGCGCGAATCGGCGGAGCATGCGTCCACGTTAGGCAAGATGGCCGGACGGGTCGGTGAGCCGTGGCATCGCACCGAATCGGGCGGCTTCCTCCGGAACGTGGTGTACGGCTTCAACGACGGTCTGACGGCCAACTTTGGTCTGGTGGCCGGCGTCATCGGCGCGTCGGTCGCCGAGCAGCACGAGTTCGTGATCGTGGCCGGCGTCGCCGGCGTGATCGCCGACGCGTTGTCCATGGGTTCGAGCGGATACCTGGCCGCCAAGAGCGAGCAGGAGGTCTACGCGCACGAGATCGCCATGGAGCGACAGGAGATCGAGCTCATGCCCGAGGTGGAGCGCGACGAGCTGGCGCTCATCTACGAGGCGAAGGGCATGCACGCCGACTCCGCGCACGCGCTCGCCACCGAAGTGATGGCCGACCCCAAGCGCATGCTCGACGAGCAGGTGCAGGAGGAGCTGGGGATCGGCGAGCAGACGACGTCGCCGCTGCGCGAAGGGTGGATCACCGGACTCGCCACCGCCGTGGGCGCGCTGATCCCGGTGTTCCCCTTCATCGTCCTCGACGGGCGTACGGCGATCGTCGTGGCGTTCGTCATCGCCATGCTGTCGCACTTTCTGGTGGGCGCGGCGCGGTCGGTGTTCACCGGCCGTGGCATCTTCCGCTCCGGGTTCGACATGTTCGTGGTGGGGCTGGGCGTCGCCATCGTCGGCTACTACGTGGGAGATTGGATTGCCACGCTGCTCTGAGCGATGAAGCTCTACCTCCGCATTCTGCGGTACCTCCGGCCGCACGTCGGACTGTTCATCGTGTCGATCGCGGCGATGACGATCTTCGCCGCGCTCGACGCGTTCAGCTTCACGCTGCTCATCCCCTTCCTCGACGTGCTGTTCCAGGGGGAAGCCGGCACCGGTGGAGCCACCACGCTCTTCCAGGGTGGGAGCGCCATCGGTCGCCTTCTCGATTGGGCGGTGGGCGACCTCGTTCGCGGCGTACCGCCCATGGTGGCGCTTCGCAACGTCGTCCTTCTCCTCTTCGCGGTGTTCTTCGTGAAGAACGTCGCCCTCTACGTGCAGAGCATCACCACGTCGATGGTGGAAGGGCGGGTCACCCGCGACATCCGCAACGGCATCTACGCGCACCTCCTCCGGCTGGGGCTCCCCTTCTTCCAGCGGACGCGCACCGGACAGATCATCTCGCGCGTGACCATGGACGTGGACCAGATGCGCGCCATGGTCACGAACAATCTGTCGAAGCTGCTCTCGTCGGTGCTGCAGGCGATCTTCTTCGTGGTCGCGCTCTTCCTGCTGTCGTGGAAGCTCACGCTGGTGGCGATCGTCTTCCTCCCGCCCATGCTCGGGCTCTGGGCGCGCTTCAGGAAGCGGCTGCACAAGGGGATCCTGCGGGTGCTCGACGCCGTCGGCGAGGTCGCCTCGCAGCTCCAGGAGACGGTGAGCGGCATCCGCCTGGTCAAGGCGTCCGGCGCGGAGGAGTGGGAGGAGCGGCGCTTTCGTGAGCTGACGCAACGCCACTACCGCGCGCTCATCAAGAACGAGCGCTGGCGGAAGTTCTTCCCTCCCGCCACCGAAATGATCACCGCCACGTCGATCCTCGCTCTCCTCTGGTACGGCACCTATCTGGTGCTCCAGGAGCGATCGCTGGCGGCCAGCGAGTTCATCACCGCGCTCATGCTCGCCGGCAAGCTCATGGCTCCGGTGAAGTTCATCGCGCAATATCCGTCCACCGTGCAGCCGGGGTTGGCGGCGGCGGAGCGCGCCTTCGCGCTTCTCGACGCGCCCCTCGAGATCACGGACCGCCCCCACGCGCGCGAGGTGGCCGGCTTCCGCGACGGCGTCACCGTGGAGGGCGTGACCTTCTGCTACACGCCGGGCACCCCGGTGCTGCACGACATCGATCTGGAGATCAGGCCCGGCGAGGTGGTGGCGCTGGTGGGACCCAGCGGCGGGGGGAAGAGCACGCTGGCCGACCTCCTTCCTCGCTTCCACGATGCCACCACCGGTCGCATCGCGGTGGACGGCGTCGACGTGCGCGATCTCAAGCTGGCCGAGTTGCGGAAGCTCTTCGGCATCGTGACGCAGGAGACGATCCTCTTTCACGACACGGTGCGCTCGAACATCGCCTACGGGCGCCCCGACGCGCCGCTCGCCGACATCGAAGCGGCGGCGCGCGCGGCCAACGCGCACGAGTTCATCGCCGAGCTTCCGGCCGGCTACGACACGGTGCTGGGCGAGCGCGGCGTGCGCTTGTCAGGCGGCCAGCGGCAGCGCATCGCGATCGCCCGCGCCCTCCTGCGGAACCCGCCGGTGCTCATCCTCGATGAGGCCACCAGCGCGCTCGACACCGAGAGCGAGCGGGCCGTGCAGCGGGCCATCGACGAGCTGATGCGCGACCGGACGGTGGTGGTGATCGCGCACCGTCTCTCCACCGTGCGGCGCGCCACCCAGATCGTGGTGCTGGAAGGGGGGCGCATCGTCCAACGCGGGACGCACGAGGAGCTGCTGGCCGAGGGCGGGACGTATCGGCGGTTGTATCGCATGCAGTTCCACGAAGCCGACGAAGCCGCGGTGGCCGCGCTGGACGCGGGCACCGCCTGAGTCGCGCCGAGCCGCCGGAGCGGGTGGCCGCGACACGGTGAAGATCGTCGTCCACGCCCCTGGCGCCGCCATTCGCGGGAGCGAGCGGCAGGTCCTGATGCTCATCCACGGACTCGTCAGGCGCGGGCACCAGGTGGTGGTCTCCTGCCGCGGCGGCGGCCCCGTGTTCGCGGCCAGCACGCGGGCCGGCGCTCGCGCGACGGCCATCCGCCCGCGCGGCACGCTCGACCTGGTGAGCACGCTCCTGTTCGCCGGCTGGCTGCGGCGCGAGCGACCCGACGTCGTGCTGGAAACCTCGTGGAAGCGCGCGTACAGCACCCTCTTCGCCGCGCGGCTGTCGCGCGTGCCGCGAACCGTGCTTCGACTCGGCCTCTCCCAGAGCAACGTGCGGAGCTGGGGACCGCGCCGGGTGCTCGGAGGTCTGGCCGACGCCGTCTTCGTCAACTCCAGCGGGCTGGCCGACCAGCTGCGCGCGCGAGCGCCCTGGCTGGAGCCGCATCGTCTGCACGTGATCGTTAACGGGATCGAGGCGACTCCGGCGGAGCCGGCGCCGCTGCGCTCGGAGCTCGCCCTCGGCGACGACGTACGCCTCATCGCGGCGGCGGGGGGACTCGAGCCGCGCAAGGGCTTCGACGTGCTGCTCGATGCGCTCTCGCGCCTTCGCGACCCCCGCGCGCACCTGGTGTTGGCGGGGACGGGTCCCGACGAGGCGGCCCTCCGCGCCCAGGTGGCGCGTCTCGGGCTGGGCGGTCGCGTGCACTTCCTCGGATTCCGGAGTGACGTGCCCGCGGTGCTCTCGGCCAGCGATCTGTACGTGTTGAGCAGCCGGCGCGAGGGGATGGCCGTGGCGATGCTCGAGGCCATGGGCGCGGGGATTCCGGTGATCGCCAGCGATGTGCACGGGACGCGCGACGCGCTGGCCGCGCGCGATGGTCGCGGCGCCGCCGGCTGGATCGTGCCGGTGGGCGACGCGGCGAGCCTGGCGGACGCGATCGACGAGGTGGTGTCCGGCGTGCGCGAGCGCGACGAGCGGAT
>DATFFZ010000167.1:0-30258 GCA_035249845.1 Gemmatimonadaceae bacterium | reverse complement strand
ACCACGGCACCGATGTCGCTGGCGGTGCTTCCCCTCGTGAATCTCGGCGCCGATCGTGCCGATTCGATCGTGGCGCGCGGACTCACCTCGTCGCTCATCGATGCGCTGTCGCGCGTGCAGGGAATTCGGGTGGCTTCGCTCACTGCCTCCAGCGCCGCCAGCGTGCAGCCCGCGCCGCCGGTGGTGATGGGACAGCGACTCAACGTGTCGCACCTGCTGGAGGGCACCGTGCAGCGCCAGGGACAGCGCGTGCGGGTGACGGTTCGGCTGCTCCGAGCGGTCAGCGATTCCCTCCTCTGGTCGCAGACGTTCGACCGCACGGGGCGCGATGCGCTGGCAATGCAGGACGACCTCACCGGCGCGATCATGGGCGCGCTCGCGCCGCGGATCGCGCGCACGCCGCCCGGCGCGACACCCGCGGGCACACCTCCCGACAGCGCGCGGGGAGACACCGGCAGCTAGCCGCCTCGCTCATCGCCGGCCTGCCTGACGAAGCGGCCGGCGCACGGCCGCGCGACGTCGAGTCTTGCCCTTCGCCTCCCGAGGCGGTGGACCGGCCATCCGGCACCGAACTGGCCCTGTCCCGCCGAGCGCCCCGATCCTACGCTCACCCGCGGAGGGCGCACGCGAACACCTTCAGGAGCACCGCCTGGTGAGCCGCACTGACCCCCGCCCCGACCCGACCATCGACGCCGGCGCGACGATCGACGACCTCATGACCGCGTTCTACGCCAGCATCTCCGGGCCGGCGGGGGAGCGCGATTGGGAGCTGCAGCGGTCGCTGTTCGTCCCGGGTGGGCGGCTCAACGCCATGTCGTGGAACGACGGCGAGCCGCGCCTGGAGTCCATGTCGCTGGCCGAGTACGCAGCGAGCCGGGGGCCGTATTTCGCCGCCAACGATTTCTACGAGGTGGAGATCGCGCGTCGAGAGCAGCGGTGGTCGTCGCTGGCGCTGATCGCCAGTGCCTACGAGGGGCGGCGACAGCCGGACGGTGCGGCGATCGTCCGCGGTCTCAACCTCCTCCACCTCGTCCACCTGGAGAACCGCTGGTGGATCACGGCGGTGACCTGGAAGCACGAGCGGCCGGACGACCGCCTGCCGCCGGAGTTCCTCGAGTGACGCTCCACCCGCGAGGACTCCGCGCCCGCCGACCCCTCACCGTCGCGCTCCTGCTCTGGGCACTGGCCCCGAGCACGGCGCTGACGCAGGCGTCGACCGCCGCACCCGGCACGCTCATGGAGCGTGTGCGCGCGCGCTCGGATTCCACGCAGTCGATGGCGATCTACATCCCCACCGCCTACACGCCGGAACGTCGGTGGCCGGTGCTCTTCCTGATGGATCCACGCGGCGGCGCGATGAACCCGATGAGCAAGTTCCGGGTCGCGGCGGAGCGCTATGGCTACATCGTCATCAGCTCGTACAACACGCTGAGCGATGGCGCCAGAGAGCCGAACGTACGCGCCCTCGACGCGATGCTCGCCGAGGCGCAGGATCGCTTCGCGCTGGACGAGCGGCGTTTCTATCTGGCCGGATTCTCGGGCACGGCGCGCATGTCGTGGGAATTCGCCGTCGAGCTGCACGGGCACGTGGCCGGAGTGATCGGGGTCGGCGCGGGCTTTCCCAGCGACTCGGCGCTGCCGGCCGTGAGGCGGTTGGGCGCGTCGCCTTTCGCCTACTTCGGCACCGCCGGATTCACGGACTACAACTATTGGGAGGTGCGGGGACTGGACGACACGCTCGACGCCGTCGCCCTGCCGCATCACTTCGAGTTCTTCGACGGCGTGCATCAATGGCCACCGGAAGCCACCGCGACACGCGCCGTCGAGTGGATGGAGCTCCAGGCCATGCGTGCCGGACTTCGCCCGCGCGACGCGGGACTCATCGATTCCCTCTACGATCTCTGGCACGCTCGCGCCGCGGCGAAGGAGGAGAGCGACCCGCTGGAGAGCTGGCGCGCCTACGTCAGGTTGAGAGACGACTTCCAGGGGCTGCGCTCCACGGCCGACGCCGAGTCGAAGGTGGCATCGCTCGGCGAGACGAAGCGCGCGAAGCAGGCGCTGGAGGCGCACCGGCGGCTCGCCTCGCGCGACTCCGCGTATGTCCTGCGAAGCGTGCGCTATCTGCGCACCGTCCGGTCCAGTCAGCATCCGCCCACGCTTTCCGCGCTGCGCCAGGCACTGGATCTCGACGCGCTGTTGCGCGAGACCCGTGTCGAGCGGGACCCGACACGAGCGCGCGCCGCTCAGGTCATGCTCGAGCGCGCCTTCGTGTATCTCTCGTTCTACGAGCCGCGCGAGTACCTCGAGTCGCGGCAGTACGCGCGCGCGATCGCGCTGCTCCAGGGCGCCCGGCACATCAAGCCCGACGCTGCTCCGGTGTGCCTGATGCTGGCGCGGGCGTACGCGGCGGCGGCGGACCCGGCACGGGCCATCGAGTCGTTGGACTGCGTGGTGCGGAAGGGCATCATGACGGCGTCGCAGCTGGAGCGCGATCAGATGCTCGCCCCGCTGCGGCGCCAGCCGGGCTTTCACTCCATCCTCGAGCGTCTCAGGGGGGCGGGGCGATCCGAGTAGCGGCGGCGCGCGTCGCCCCAGGCACTAGTCGCTCCGCTCGGCCAGGTCGAGCTGCCTGACGAGTCGCTTGGGAGCCACCAGGCGGTATCCGTCGCGCAGCATGACGGTGAGCGCCGCCCAGTCCACGTCGCCATCCAGCCACACGCCCACCCACCCCGAGGGCCCGACGTAGGGCGGGACGAAGAAGCGCTGCGGATCGCCGCGCACGAGCAGATCCTGGTCCACGTGCGTCGCCTTGCACCACACGGCGGGGCGGCCGTTTCCATGGTGCGTCTCGGCGCTGGCGTACATGGCGAAGAGCTTGTTGCGGACCCGAAAGGTGGGCTCTGCCCAGGCCTCGACCTCGTGCGCCTCGGGGAGCGCCAGACAGATCTTGCGGAGCCGCGGGAGAGGATTCCGTGACATCGCCCGCATGATGCGGACGCTGCCCGGATGGGTCAATGAGGGGAGCGCGGCGCGCTAGAACTCGCGGCGCTTCATTTCCTTGAAGAAATGCTCGCGCTCGATGCTCTCGTCATCTTCCGCGGAGGGCTTCTTGGTGATGGCCAGCGTCTCGTCGTACGCCTTGCCATCGCGCGCGTTGGCCACCTTCTGCGCCTTCGCCGCGTTCTTGCGAATCAACTTGGCCAGCTGCTTGGGGTCCATCACGACCTCACGGATGGTGGTCTCTAGGTAGACGATCGGTTGGCGCCCGCGTCGCGACGGTCGGCCCACGGCGCCGGAGCTCCGAGCTCCCGACCCAGCTCCGCCAGCAATCCGCGCATGACCGCGGCCCGACGCGCGGCCTCGAGGCGGCCACGGTCGGTCTGAAACGTCTCCGGAAGGCGGAGCAGCTTCGTGAAGAAATGGTCCACCGAGTAGCTGGCGTCGTCGAGCACGCGCCCCGCGGCCCAGGGATCGGTGGGGTGCACGAACGCGAGTCCCAGATGCGCGCCCATGGCAATGCTGCGAAACGTGCCGATCACGCCGAGCGCGTCGAGGCGATCGGCGTCCTGGAGCGCGCGGCCGAGGCGCGTCTCGGGAACGGCGCCTCGCGTGAAGCTGTGGTCGCGGATCGCGCCGGCGGCGAGCTCCACCTCGTCGTGGTCGAAGCCGAGTCTCGGCAAGAGCTGCCGCGCGAACGCCGCCGAGTGCTCGCTGGCCCTCGGTCGCTCGGGGCTCATCTTCGGGATGTTGACGATGTCGTGGAGGAGCGCGGCGGCGATCGCCAATCGACGATCCACGCCGTCGCCCGCCAGTCGCACCGTCCAGTGGGCGACGCGCAGCAGGTGCGCGAGGTCGTGCGCCGGGTCGAGCTGCATCCGGCCTCGCACCTCTTCGAGCACGGTGCGGAGCGCCTCGTCGCTCTCCACGTCGGCCAGGAACTCTTCCATGCTCTCGCCGTCCGGATCGAGAGCCGGCTCCAGCGCGGCGGTGCGCGACGCTACGTCGTCGTTCGGCATGCGTAAATCTAGCAGCACCGCTCGTCGAGGCGTAGACCGCCGCTGGAGCCTCACAACCGTGATTTCATCGGCGCCAGCCCCATTTCGGGCGCTCACCGATTAGATTTCACGTACACTCACGAGGAGACGCAGCGATGGATTCCCTGACGTTCGTGGACGGCGGACGCACCTTCACGTGCGCGGTCGAAAAGCAACACCTCACGTCGGAGCGGTGGTGGTGGTTCCGGGTGTCGACCGATGACCGCCAGCGCTATGCTCCGTTCCGTGCCGCCAAGGGCGACACGGCGGCGGGGGTGCAGGAGCGCATCGTGGCCTTCTACGACCATCTCCTCGCCCGTCGGGCCGAGCCGCGCGTGTACAATCGCGGTCGTCCCAAGAGCGTTCCGCAGCCGCAGCCGCAGTCGAACTGACGCATCCGGCGCGGCGAACGTCGATCCAGACAACTCGCGCGCATCACGATTCGTGATGCGCGCGAGTTTTTTCTACGGACGTGACCCTCCGCTCGAGGTGCTCGATGGGCCTCACGACGATGCGGCCTCCGTGGCGGACGTGCGGCGATGACCGCGCGATGGACTCCGCCTCGCGCACGTCGGCCGCGCTCACCACGAAGAAGCCGGTCATCGCCCCGCCGCCGACGTCTTCCCCGCTCGGACTCACCACCACGCGATCCGGCGCCAGCTTCTCGCCGGTGATGTAGTGGCCGCGCTGCTGGAGCTCGCGCGCCCACAGCGACATCTCGCGCACCCCGGCCCCGGCCGCCACGTCATAGAGCAACAGCGCGAAGCGCGGCGCGTCGTCCGCCGGCGCGGCCGTCTGCTCCTCGAGGGTCGGTCGAATCAGCGCCCCCATGGCTCCGCCCAGCAGCAGCAGCGCGGCCGCCGCGGCGAGCCGTGCCGGGGCGCGCCATCCTCGCCCGCTGCCTGACGAGTGGCGGCGCTGCCGTAGCAGGCCACGCTCCTCCAGCGTCCGTACCACGCGCTCCTCGAGCGGCGTGGAGTGTCGTTCGGCGTCCACGTGTCCTCCTAGTCCATCCTGAGCGAGCGCAGCAGCGAGCGGCGGGCGCGCGCCAGCTGGCTCTTCGACGTACCCGGCTCGATGCCAAGCATGCCGGCGATCTCCTCGTGCGTGAACCCCTCCAGGTCGTGCAGCGCCAGCACCTGCCGGTACCCTTCGGGCAACGAGCCGACGGCGCGCTCGAGATCGATGCGGTCGATGTTCCCGGGGAGCGGTGGGATCTCCTCGCCCGCGATCTGCTCGTCGAGCGCGATCTCGGGCCGAGCATGCCACCGTTGCTCGCGCACGCAGTTGATCAGGATCCCGGTGAGCCACGTGCGGAGACTCGATCGCCAGGCGAAGCGCGCCAGGTGCTCCACGCCGCGCACCCAGGCGTCGTGCACCGCGTCCTCGGCGTCCTCCCGGACGCCGGTGAGGCGCACGGCCACGGCCATCAACGATGGCGTGTGCCGGCGGTACAGCTCGCGGAAGGCGGCCGGATCGCGGTCAGCCATCACGCGCTCCGCCAGCGCGCGGTCCGGCGCGCCGGCGGCGTCTTCCGACGTCACCGCGCGGCCGTCGGGGTCGGATCCACGAAGCCCGGCATGATGAGGATGAGGCAGGAGCCCGGCGTCCCCTCCCCCGACACCATCCCCACACGCATGTCCGGCGTGGCGCCGAGGCCCAGCGCCGTGCCGCTCAGATACGGATAGTAGATCATGAGATGCGGTCGCCAGCGACCCACGTGCTCGCCATCGTCATCGTACAGTACCTGCGCGCTCGACATCATGTACGTCATCGCCGGCCGCGTGGGATGGCGATACTTGCCCGACGCGATCCCGTCCGCGATCTCGCGGTCGATCTCCGCCTCGGGTCGGCCGCGATGCCGTTGCATGGTGCGGTGCATCTCGATGGGGAGCACCGTCCGCGCGCCCTCCGCGTCGTAGCAGTGCGGCTCGACGCTTCCCGGCCAGCTGCGGTGCACCACGCACGTCACTCCGTTCTTCCCCGAGTCGGCCACCACGAAACCCGTGTCGGTGAGGACCAGCACGCGGGCGCCGGCGGAGATGCTGGCCGGCGCCGCGCTGCGCGCCAGGGGAATCTCCTGCGCCGGCGGCAGGAGTGGACGCGCGCCGGCGCGCGCTGCACTCGTCTGTGCTGCCGCCGATGAGATCGCGGACCCCACCAGGATGATCTGTGCGGCACGGAGCATGTCGTGATCGCCTCCAGGCGCGTTGCGAGCGGGAACGCTCTCCTGGTGAGTGAGGCCACGACCGCGAAGGGTTGCACGCTCAGCGCGCGGACTGTTCCTCCGCGCTCAGCCGCACGTCGAAGGCCAGAACTCCCGCGCGAGACTCCGCGACGATGCGATCGCCGTCGCCCTCGCCGCCCCTGATCGTCCCCTCCAACGTCTTTCGGTAGCCGAAGGCCCCGCTGCTGATGCGCCGATCGTCGATGAACAGTCGCTCACCGAAGACGGGGTGATTCTCGAACCGGATCACGTGCCCCTTGTACGACACTTCCCAGTCGAGCCGCGCGCGCGGCATGATGGCGAACGAGGCGATGCTGGCCGCCACGAGCAGGAAGCCCGCGACGCGTATCGCTCCTTCGCCCATGGCCGCGAGAAGGACGCCGCCGATGAGCAACGCGGCGCCGGCGAGTGGGACGAGCTGCTGCACGAGGCGCCGCCTGGTATCGCTCGCTTCCAGAATGACGCGCGACGTCGCCTCGCCCATGCGCGACGCCGGATTCAGCGATAGAGGTTGAGCGATCCCGCCGCACCGGGCGAGATGGTGACGCCCGCGAGCTTCAGCGCGCGCGCCAACACCGGATCGCGCCCGGCGGCGATGTCGGCGGTGGTCGGCAACACCACCTCATCGGGGACGACGCCCCGGCCCTCGAGCCGCCCGCCGTCGGGCATTACCACGTCGGCGGTCGTCACGCTCACCCCGTACGTGACGACGGTCTCCGCCCCCGAACGGTGCGGATGATGGCGGCTCCGCATCACGGAGCCCGACGTTCGGTCGCCGATCACGATCCCGCGCCCGGTGAGCTGCACGGTGCGCGCGAAGATCTCCGACGCCGAGCCGGACTTGCTGTCCACCAGCACCACCAGACGACCGCCGAAGGCCTCGCCGCCGCGACCCCTGGCCACGAGCGTATCGGTAGCGGCGCGGGACACGATGGTTGCCACCGGCACGTCGCCCTCGTACAGATGCCCCAGCAGCCAGAGCAGCGTCTCCTCGGCGCCCCCCGGATTGCCCCGAAGATCGAGGACCAGCGTCGTCCTCTCGCGCGCCCTCCTCACCAGCGCGCGCGCATCCTCGAGATTCTCGCTGAATTCCTCCAGCCGCCACACCAGCGTCCCGGAATCCAGCTCGGCGTGCTTCGACCGAAGCTTTGCCGCCTCCGACCTCGCTTCGTCGAGCAGATCCCAGATGTCGCGCCCGCCATCCTTGGCGGTGAGGTCGAGCACGCGACGGCGCTGCCGCACCCTGGCCGCGAGATCCAGCTGCCGCGGCTCGGCGCCCGCCGTCCGAGCCACCACCCGGAGCCCCGGCTGCGGCCGTAGCGCGTGAAAGACGTAGGCGAGCTGCCAGAGATTCTCCCTGGTCGGACGATAGCCGTTCACGGACACGACCATGTCGCCGGGTCGCAGCCCCTGCTTCTCGGCGTCGCTCCTGGCGCGCACCTCGGTGACGACGCACGTGTCGCCGATCATCCGCATCTCCCAGCCGTAGTCCACCACCACGGTGCGGAGCGGAGGAACGAAGTAGGTGTGCGAATCGCCGAGCTGGAGCGACGTCTGCGCGATGACCGCCATCAGCTCGTCCACGCTGCCGGCGTTCCCGACGCGCGTCTCGGCCTCGGCGAACGTCGCGTCGAGGTCGACACCGCGGTACGTCGGGTCGTAGTAGTGAGACTCGAGATCCTTGCGCAGCTGATGGAGCATCGTGCGGGCGCGCTCGCGGAGGATGCGGCTGGGCGCCTGCCCATCCGCCGGAGCCAGGGGCGCGGCGAGCGGCAGGCCGCCGACCAGCACCAGCCATCTCCACCTGACGAGTACGCCGGCCATCATCGCGGAACCAGCTCGGTGGTCGTGTCGCGCGACCTCGCGCCACAGAGATCCTTCACGTACCGGAGCGAGGCCGGCGTGTGATACTTCTCGTGGTAGGCACGGTCCACCGCGCTCTTGAGGCGCTCGCTCCTGGTGCGCACCGCGCGCACCGGGATCTCCTTCCCCTTCACCGTCATCACGCCGCGCGGCTCTTCGAGGAAGGTGCGGTACCAGCTTCGCGGCTTGAGGCTCCACGACCGCACGAAGACGCGTCCCTCGGCCACCACGCCCCAGATGCCGATAGTGCGGTGCGCCGCGGTACCGGCGCGCACTCCGATCACCAGGTCCTTCCGGACCGAGTCGAGCACGGAACGGGCGAAACGACGGGCGCGAGGCATCGGGGCGAATGTAGCAAAGCGGGGCGGAGGGCGCCTCACCCCGGGCGACGATGCTGCCCACGAGGGCCTCCGGCGCGCCCGGCAGCTTTCCCGTCTCGGGGTCTTCCTGGGACCCCACCACGTTCACCGTCGTGGCCTCCATCCTCGCGCTCACCGGCCTGGCCGCCGCGTGGATCCCGGCGAACAAAGCGAGTCGGGCCGATCCGATGGCCGCGCTGAGAGCGGAGTAGGGACGCGACTTTGCGCATTCGGCTCCCGCGACGAAATCTCACCGCCGGGACTCCTCCCTCCTCCCTCCTCCCTCCTCCCTCTCCTATCCTCTCATCGCCTCCATCGGACTCACTCGACTCGCCCTCCACGCCGGCACCAGCGTCGCCAGCGCCGCCACCGCCAGCAACAGCACGGTGACCGCGATCAGAGTCACCGGATCGGTGGGACTCACTCCGAACATGAGACTCGTGAGCAGGCGTGACAGCGCGACCGCGCCAACCAGGCCCAGCACCAGCCCCAACCCCGCCAGCATCACCGACTCGCGCACCACCATGCGCAGCACATCGGCGCCACGCGCACCGAGTGACATGCGGATGCCGATCTCGTGCGTCCGCTCGCTCACCATGTAGCTCATGATTCCATAGACGCCGACCGACGCCAGCACCAGCGCTACACCAGCGAAGATGGTGATCAGCAGCATCGCCATGCGGCGCTGCGACACCGATTCTGCCAGCGCGCCCTCCAGCGATCGGATGGCGTACACCGGCTGGTCGGCATCGAGCTGGGCGATGGCGCCGCGGATCGCGGGAAGCATCGCCTCGGGAGCGCTCGACGTCCGCACCAGAAGGAAGAGCTGGTTGTTGTAACCCGCCGCCTGCTGCCTGACGGGAACGAACAGCTCGGGTGACGTGGGCGCGTCCAGCCCGCGATTGCGTACGTCGCCCACCACCGCGATCACCTCCAGCCAGCGCGCGTTCTCTCCCTCCCCCACCTCGATGCGCCGGCCGATGGCGCCTCGACCCGCGAAGAAACGGCGCGCCGCGGTTTCGTTGATCGCCACCACCGGCGGTGCGCTGTCCACGTCCTGCGCGCCGAAATCGCGGCCGGCACGGAGCGTGTACCCCATCGTGCGGAAGAAGCCGGTGGTCACGTTGGTGACGTCGGCGGTGCGGATCGCTTCGCGCTCGCCGCCGGCGTCCTCCTCCAATCCCACCCGCGTGGTGAAGGCATTGAGCGGCGCGAACTGCGTGGACGCGGCCGCGCCGCGCACGCCCGGGAGCGCGAGCATCTGCTCCGACAACACCTCGAAGAACGTCGCCACGCGCTGGCGCGAATACGTCTCCTGCGGGAGCGAGAGGCGCATCGTCAGCACGTTTCGCGGGTCGAAACCGGCGTCCACCTGCTGCAGCTTGGCGAAGCTCCGCCCGAGCAACCCCGCCCCCGCCAGCAGCATCAGCGCCAGCGCCAGCTCCGCCACCACGAACGCGTGCCGCAGGCGACGCCCGCGCGCGCCCACGGTGTGCCGCGTCCCTTCGGCCGTGAGCCACGTCGCCGCCCCGCTGCGGCTCCCCTGCACCGCGGGCGCGACGCCGAACACCAGACCGGAGAGCGCCGCCAGCACGAAGGTGTACGCGATCACCGCTCCGTTGATCGACGCGGATACGCCCGCGCTCCGGATCTGCGACGGAAACAGCGAGAGCGTGGGACCGAGCAGTCCGTAGGCGATCACGAGACCGAGCGCCCCACCGGCCATCGCCAGCAGCAGACTCTCGGTGAGCAGCTGCCGCGCGATGCGCAGGCGCCCCGCGCCGAGCGCGCGTCGTACCGCCAGCTCGCGCTGACGCGTGGCCGCGCGCGCCAGCATCAGGCTGGCGATGTTGGCGCAGGCGATGAGCAGCACCAACGCCACCGCCCCGAGCAGCACCACCGCGGCAGGCCGAAACTCTCCCACCAGCGCCTCGGCCATCGGCGCCGCCTCCAGGCGCCACCCGGTGTACTCCTCGCGCTCCTTGCCGAACGATTGCTCCGTCCGCCGCGCGATCGTCGCCAGCTCGGCGTTCACCCGGTCCATCGTCGCGCCGTCCTTCAGGCGCGCCACGATCGACCAGTTTCGTACCTCGCGCGGTATTACCGACGGCTCCACCCCCATCGGCAGCCAGAGATCCGTGCCGAGGAGGAGAAGCTCGGGCGGCATGATCCCCACCACCGGCACCGGCTCGCCGTTCACCTGGATGGCTCGCCCGATGATCGACGAATCGCCTCCGAAGCGCGAGCGCCAGATGCGATGGCTGAGGATGGCCGCGCGCTCCGCCCTGCCTGACGATTCATCGGCGGTGAAGCCCCGCCCCAGCACCGGCCGGAATCCGATGGAGGCGATCGGATCGCCCCACACGAACGCCGTGAACACGCGCTCGGGGCGGTCCCCCCCTGACAGGTTCCGGTTCCCCAGGTCGAAGGCGAACACGCGCTCGAGGGTGGTGCTCTCCCGGAGGACGTCGGTGTAGTCGGCCGGCGCGAACGTCTCCACGAAGGTGCGCTCGCCGTCGAGCTTGGGATACGTCGCGCCGAGCATCACCAACCGGTCGGGACCCGGATACGCGAAGGGTCGGAAGACGACGCCATCCACCACCGAATAGATGAGCGAGTTGGCGCCCATCCCGAGCGCCAGCGACAGCACCACCACCGCGACGAATCCGGGACTGCGCCGGAGCGTGCGGAGGGCATATCGGATGTCCTGCAACACCGAGCTCATGGAATCTCCTTCGCCGCTCGTGATCGGGGGATGCTCCACGTCCCTGCCGGGCGCGGCCACGTCCTCCCGCCAGGCGGCCGCGACCATGTCGATCATCGTCAACCGCCAGACCCGCAGCACGCCGGCAATGCCACCGCGTGCTCGCTCCTCGCGCCGCCACGTCCGGAAGACCTGCTCCATCTCCACGCCATGGTGCTCCCGAAGCTCCCGCGGCAGGAGCCGCAGCATCGCGCGGAAGAGGCGACTGCTCGGCGTGCTCATGCCGGCTTCAGCTTGCCGAGCACGCGCTTCCGCCGCGCATGGGCCACCAGCGCCTCCAGACGGCGCGCTTCGGCACCCGCCACCTCGCGGCCGAAGGCGGTGATCCGGTAGTAGCGACGGCGCTCGTCGTCGAGCGCCGGGTCCGGGCGCTCATCGCTCTTGGCGATGAGCCCGTCGGCGAGCATCCGCTTGATGGATCCGTAGAGCGTCCCCGGCCCGAGCTCCACCTCCCCACCGCTGCGCGTCGCCACCTCGCGCATGATGGCGTAGCCGTGCCGATCGCCGTCGGCGAGGGCCAGGAGGATGTGGAACTCGGAGAGCGGGAGCGGCAGGAGCGCACCAGGATCGCGCGTCGTCCGGGGCATGGCTGGCCGGGTCTCGATCGGAGGTTGATATATCGCCTGCCGATATAGTAGGGCGCGACGACACCCTTGGGAAGAGGGAAGAAGGAAGCGGCGGCATACCCGATGACGCCGAATCCGCCCGCGATCCCCTATTCCCGATTCCCTATTCCCTAGTCGTGATGTCTCCTCACCTTCACCTGCTTCCCACGGATCGTCGTCTTGCGCAACGCCTCCACGATGGCGTCGGCGTCGCGCTCACGAACCTCCACCAGGCTGAAGTTGTCCGCAATGTCGATGGCGCCGATCGTCCGCGGATTCACCCGCGCCTCGTTGGCGATCGCCCCTACCAGGTCCGCCGGCCGCATCCGCGCGCGCTTGCCGAGCGGAACGAAGATCCGCACGACGTCCTCGCCATCGCCGCTCCCCTCGCCGTCGGGCCGCGTGCGCCCCGCGCCCTTCCGGGTCTCCCGTCCACCACGCGCACCACGCTCGCCGCGCTCAGCCCGCGCGCCCCGCGCGCGCCCCTCTCGGACGGGCGGCGACGTGATCTCCACATCTTCCACGTCCGGCGCGCTCGCCTCCTGTGCCAGCTTCACCGCCGCCGCCGCGACGTCCAACAGCTCGTACTCCCCGGCCAGCGTCTCCACCACCACGCAGTACGAGCCGTAATCCCCCTCCTCCAGCACCTCGCGGAGCGCCGCACTGGTCAGCTCCAGCCGGCGCGCCCGGAGATCGAGCACCGTCGGCACGCTCTCGATCGACACCTTCCGCTTCCCCACCTGCTCGATGCTTCTGAGCAGCCGCATCTCCCGCGGCTCCAGCAGCGTGATCGCCACTCCCTCGCGCCCGGCGCGCCCGGTGCGACCGATGCGATGCACGTACGCATCGGGCGACGAGGGAATGTCGTAGTTCACCACGTGTGACAGCTGCTGGATGTCGAGACCGCGGGCCGCCACGTCGGTGGCGATGAGCAGTTCGGTCGTCCCCTCGCGGAATCTCCGCATCACCCGGTCGCGCTGTTCCTGCGACATCCCGCCGTGCAGCGCCTCCGCGCCGTACCCGCGGGCACCGAGAACCTCGGTGAGCTCGTCCACCTCCGTGCGCGTGCGAGCGAACACCAGTGCCGACGTCGGCGTCTCCATGTCCAGCACGCGCCCCAGCGCCTCGATCTTGTGCTGGCGCGACACGACGTACGCCACCTCGCGCACCCGCGGCTTCTCCCCACCCCCCGTCACCTCGCGCCCGATGGTGACGCGAACGGGGTCGCGCAGGTGCGACTGCGCGATCGCGGCGATGCGCGGCGGGATGGTGGCCGAGAAGAGCGCCGTCTGGCGCTCCCGCGGCAGCGCGGCGAGGATCGCGTCGAGGTCCTCGGCGAAGCCCATGTCGAGCATCTCGTCGGCCTCGTCGAGAATGACCGTCCGCACCTTGTCGAGGTCGATGCTCCGGCGTCGGATGTGGTCCAGCACGCGACCCGGGGTGGCGACCACCGCGTCGACGCCGCGGCGCAGCGCGCGGAGCTGCTGCTGCATCGCCTGACCGCCGTAGATGGGGAGCACGCTCACCCCGGCCGACCGCCCGTAGCGGTGCAGCGCCTCCGCCACCTGCATCGCCAGCTCGCGCGTGGGCACCAGCACCAGCGCGCTCGGCGTCTTCCGCGCCGCACGCTCGAGCGACGCCACCTGCGTCACGATCGGGAGCGCGAAGGCGGCGGTCTTCCCCGTGCCGGTGGCCGCCTGACCGAGGAGGTCGCGCCCGCCGAGGAGCGCGGGGATCGCTTCTCGCTGGATGGGCGTCGGCTCCTCGTAGCCGAGCTCGGCCAATGTGCCGATGATCGTCTCATCGAGGCCCAGCGAGGCGAATCCGGTGTCTCGTTGTCGCTTCACGCGCTCCCGCATCGCAAGAATCGGGGCGCCGCGGCGGCTACGTCACGGATCGTAGCGGTAGCGCGCGGTGCGGACGTCCACCCGTCGGTTCACCTCGGGCGCCTTCCCCTTCTCCGCCGTGTTCACGATCACGCGCTTGATGCGCGTGATGCTGTGCGGGCGCAGCGTGCCGGGCTCGGCGACGAGCTCAATCTCGTTCAACATCCTCATGTTCTGAAGTACCGAGGCCGCGTCCTTGAGCTCGGGAGCCAGCTGCTTCATGACCTCACCGACGACCTTGCGCAGCTGCGCCGTGTCGGGCGCGCTGTACATCTCCAGGCGCACGCAGGTCTTCCCTCCGCTCTTCTTCGTGCACGGAATCCGCTCGCTGGCCGAGAACTCGTACTCCATGGGCATGTTGAATCCGGGGAACATCGGGATCGGCTCCTCGATGCTGGTGACGTAGGACTCGCCCAGCTCCCAATCGGCGCCCACCCACGTCCCGGCTACCGCGTTCCACTGTTCGGCGGCGCCGGCGTTGAGCACCTCGGGCGATGTGGCCCGATCGAGAAAGGCGCGCAGCTCGGGCGGCGCGCCCCCCGACATCTCCCTGGTGAGCATGCGCATCATCGAGTCCAGCGACGACTTGAGGTTGTCGATCCGCGCCACTTCCAGGAAGGCCCCGTCCGGACTCACCACGAAGCTCGGCTGCAGATTCCCCACCAGGGAGAGCATTCGCTGCGCATCGCTGTTGCCCGCCGCGGCACCTTCCACCGGAACGCCGGCCACCGTTCCCATTCGGAACGAGTCGGCGACCACCAGCCGACCGCGTGGGTGCTTCAGCACGCGCAGGCGGTAGCTCGACGTGACGGTGATGCTGTCGTTGCGCGTGGAGGTCTGGTTCACGCGCGTGAATTCCTGCTCGACGATCGCCGTCATCCCCACCGGCCAGTTGAAGCGGAGGGAGACGGTGTCGGGACGCTGCTGGGCGTCCAACGGCAGCGCCAGCACGAGACTCAGCGCCAGCGTCGTACGGAGGGCGTGCATGTGTCGGTCCGGGAACGAGGGCCGTTGGAGGGACGATCGAGGGGCGATTCCGTGACCCTCCATGGCGTCTAGCCGCTCAGCGCCTCCGCCAGCCGGTCGAGCACCTGCTGGAGGTCCGGCTTCTGCTCGAGCACCGCCGCCACCGGATCACTCGTCAGGCGCTCCATCCGCTGCACCGCGTTCTTGATCGTGAACTCCTTGGGGTCGAGCGACTCGTTCACCTCGTCCCAGAGGAGCGGCATCGATACCGTGGCGCCCGGGAGCGGCCGCACGCTGAACGGCGCCACGATCGTCTGCCCGTGCCGATTCTGGAGATAGTCGAGATACACCTTGTCGCCACGCTTGGTGACGTGCCGCGTGATGGTGGCGACGTCCGACAGCTCGCGCAGCACCATGCGCGCCAGCAATTCTCCGAGCGTCCGTGACTGCGCGTAGGTGCACTGCCGCGCTAGCGGAAGGAGCACGTGCAGCCCCGTCTTTCCCGTCGTCTTCACGTAGCTCGGGATGCCCACCGACTCGCACAGACGCCTGAGCACCTGCGCGGAGCGGATCACGTCGGAGAAGGGTGCTTCCTTGGGATCGAGATCGATCACGCACCAGTCGCACAGCTCCAGCGATCCCACCCGGCTGGCCCACATGTGGAGCGGGATGGAGCCGAGGTTGGCGATGTAGAGCAGCGTCTCCTCGTCGTCGCACACGAAGTACCGGATCTCGCGCTGCGTGTCCTCGCTCCAGATCTTCACCGTGCGGATCCACTCGGGGGCGAACTCGGGCGCGTCCTTCTGGTAGAACATCTTGCCGTCGATCCCGTCGGGATAGCGCGTCATCACCACCGGGCGGTTTCTGAGATAGGGCAGGATCCAGCGCGACACCGCGCGATAGTATTCGATGAGGTCGCCCTTGGTGTACTTCTCCGCCGGCCAGTAGACCTTGTTCAGGTTGGAGAAGGTGATCGTCCTGGCGGCCGGGGCCTTCGGCGCGGCGGCCGGCGCGGGACTTCGCTCCGCCGGCGCTTCGGACGGCTCCACGCTCCAGTGCTGCCGCACGCAGTCGGCGGGCGGCTTGTCGCCGCGCAGGCGGAGGAACGCCGCGTGGCGCAGCAGCCCGTCCGGCGTCCATTCGCGGAACTGTACCTCGCACACGTTCACCGGCTCCACCCAGGTGGTGGTCCTGGTGTCCGGAATCGCGCCGCTCGTCAGGCGCTTGGCGCCGGGTGACACCACCGGACCCTCGCAGGGCGGGTCGGGTCGCACGATCGGCGAGAGCAGCGCTCCCAGCTCGCCGAGGAGCGCCTCGTCGAAGCCGGTGCCGACGCGCCCGGCGTACACGAGACGGTCATCCACGTAGTCGGCGAGCTGGAGCGCGCCGAAGTGATTGCGCGAGCCCTTCGGCGAGGTGAAGCCGACGATCACGAAGTCACCCGTGCGCTCCGCCTTGATCTTGAGCCAGAGTCCGAATCGTCCGCCGCGGTATGGCGCATCGCTCTTCTTGGCGATGATCCCCTCCAGCCCGATCTGCTTCACCTGCTCGAGGAACGCCTCGCCCTCGCGCGCGATGTGATCGAGCAGCCGCACGGGACCGAGCTTCGGCACCGCGTCCGCCAGCAGCTCCTTCCGCCTGACGAGCGGAAGCGGCCGGAGATCGAAGCCCTCGAAGGCGATGAAGTCGAAGACGTAGAACGTCGCCGGCAACTCCACCGCCGCGCGCTTGATGTCGAGCGCCGACTGGAGACGTCCGCGCTGCTGCAACCGGGCGAAGCTCGGCACGCCCGTGTCGTCCAGCACCACCACTTCGCCGTCGATGATGATCTCGTCCGCCGGAAGCGCCTTGATCGCGCGCGCGATCTCCGGAAACACCTCCGTATAGTCGTTGCCGTTTCGCGTGAGCAGCAGCGCCTCGCCCCGCGACTTGGCCGCGATCAGCCGGTAGCCGTCGAGCTTGAGCTCGAAGAGCCACCCGTCCCTCGTGAACGCGTGCTCCACCGGCTCGGCGAGCATCGGCTGCACCGCCGTGGCATCGACGTGCGCGCGAATCGCCCCCGCCTCCTCCACCGCGCGGCGCAGTCGTGCCATGGGAGACTCGCCGGCCTTCAGCTCCTCCACCGTCAGCCCCGACAGCACCGACTCCTCGGGAAACTGGTCGCCCGGACTCTTCACCCAGCTGTCGCGCTCCTTGATGAGCAGCCAGTCCTTGTCGCTCTTCTTGATCTTCACCAGCGTCCACTTGCCGTGGAGCTTGTAGCCCTTCAGCTCGAAGAGCAGCTTCCCCTTCTCCAGCCCTTCGCGCCAATCCTCCAGCGGCACCCACTCGCCGCGATCCCACACGATCACCGCCCCAGCCCCGTAGTTCCCCTTCGGGATCATCCCCTCGAAGTCGCCGTATTCGAGTGGATGGTCCTCCACCTTCACCGCCAGCCGCTTGTCGTTCGTGTCGTACGACGGCCCCTTGGGAACCGCCCACGAGCGCAGCACGCCGTCCATCTCGAGGCGCAAGTCGAAGTGGAGCTGACGCGCGGCATGCTTGTGCACGACGAAGAGATGTCCGGGGACGCTCGACACCGACCCCATCGGCTCCGTGGTGGTGTCCGGTGACCGCTTCGCGCGATACTTGGCGAGATTGTCCTCCGCCCCGCTTGGCGCGTCTTTCGTAGGGTCCGGCCCCTCACCTCTTGCGGCCATGCGCGTCCCGAGTGAGTAGTGTTGTCCCGCCGTCTTGCAGTTCGCAGTGCGCAGGTGGTAGTGCGCTGTCCGCTGTCTGCTGTCCGCCGTCCGCCGTCCGCCGTTCGCTTTCGCTTCCCGCTCCCCTCTCCCCGCTTTTTTATGGCCCCCCGCTCAATCGCCACCGCCACGATCTCGTTCGGTCTCGTTTCGGTTCCGGTCAACCTCTACTCCGCATCGGAGTCGAAGTCGAGCGTGTCGTTCAACATGCTCCACAAGAAGTGCCACACGCGGCTCAAGCAGCAGTACACGTGTCCCAAGGACAACGAGATCGTGGGACGCGAGGATACGGTGAAGGGCTACGAGTTCGCCAAGGACCAGTACGTGGTGTTCACCGCGGAGGAGCTGAAGGCACTCGACGAGAAGGCGACGCAGATGATCGACGTCGTCGAATTCGTCCCACTGGCGACGGTCGACCGCGAGTACCTCGACAAAGTCTACTATCTGGGGCCCGACAAGGGAGGAGACCGCGCCTACCGCCTCCTCTGCGAGGCGCTCAAGGAGACCGGACTGGCCGCCCTCGGCCAATACTCCGCGCGCGGGTCGCAGTCGCTCGTCCTGTTGCGCGCGTCCAAGGGCGCCATCGTCATGGACCAGCTCAAGTACGCGGACGAGGTGCGAAGCGTGGCCGAAGTCCCGGTGCCGCAAGGCGACGTGAAGCCCGCCGAGCTCGCCCTCGCCAAGCAGCTCATCGCGCAGACCGCCACCGAGGTGTTCGACCCCTCCAAGTACAAGGACACGGTGCGCGAGCGCGTGATGGATGCCATCCAGCGCAAGGTGGATGGGCAGGACATCACCTCCGACGTGCAGCCCGACTCCAGCGGCAAGATCCTCGACCTCATGGAAGCGCTCAAGGCCAGTCTCGCCCGCGGCACGGACGCCGACGCCGTCACCAAGGTCTCATGAATCTGCTGGCGGGCACGAGCGGCTACGCGTTCAAGGAGTGGAAGGGGTCGTTCTATCCGAAGGAGCTGAAGGACGAAGGGTGGCTCGGCTTCTACGCGACGCGCTTCCCCGCGGTGGAGATCAACAACACGTTCTACCGGCTCCCCAAGGAGAGCGTGTTGCGCGAGTGGGCGGCCCAGGTGCCGGAGCAGTTCACCTTCGCCATCAAGGCCAGCCAGCGCATCACGCACCACGCGCGGCTCAAGCAGGAGTCCGCCGACCTGGTGGACTACCTGCTCCGCACCACCGCCACGTTAGGCACGCGGCTCGGCCCCATCCTCTTCCAGCTCCCGCCCAACCTCAAGAAGGACGCCGATCGGCTGCGCGGATTCCTCGGCCTGCTCCCCCCCGATCGCCGCTTCGT
Source organism: Gemmatimonadaceae bacterium (assembly GCA_035249845.1). Taxonomy (GTDB): domain Bacteria; phylum Gemmatimonadota; class Gemmatimonadetes; order Gemmatimonadales; family Gemmatimonadaceae; genus DATFBY01. Next base: position 11,507 of record DATFFZ010000167.1, on the reverse strand, counting down.
GATCGAGTTCCGCCACGAGAGCTGGTTCGACGACGACATCGCCGCCATCCTGCGCGAGCGCGACGTGGCCATGTGCATCGCCGAGCAGGATGACTTCACGTGCCCGCTTCTCCGCACGGCCTCGTGGGGGTACCTGCGACTCCACAAGCTCGACTACGACGAGGGTGCCCTCACCGAGTGGGCGAAGGTGGTGAACGCGCAGGGGTGGAGCGATGCGTACGTCTTCTTCAAGCACGACGAGGGTGTGGGCTCGGGCCCGCCGGCGGTGGACGCCTTCGTACGAGCCTGCGGCCAGGCGGGTCAGCCCGCCTGACGCGTCACACGGGGCGCCCCGACAGCCACGCCCCGGTGGCGGCGCCGATCTCCTGCATCACCTCGGCGTCGCTCCGCCCGGAGCGCTTGAGCACGTGGAAGCCGTGATCCGCGCCGTCGATCCAGTGCATCTCCCAGGGCGCCGTCACCGTCTCCAGCGCCTTCTCCATGAGCTCGCGCGTGCAGAGCGGGTCCCGCGTGCCGCTGAACGCCAACACCGGCATCGTGATGCGCGGCAGATGCGCCGAGCGCAGCTGCTCCGGCCGGCCGGCCGGATGGAGCGGGTAGGCGAGCAGGATGAGCCCGTCGGCGGTGAACCCCTCGGCGGCCAGCATCGATGCGGCGCGCCCTCCCATCGATCGCCCACCGATCAGCAGGCGCGAGGGCCGCAGCTCCTCCCGTGCGCGCGCCACCACCGCGGTCACTGCCTCCGTCAGGCGGGGCATGGGGTCGGGACGGCGGCTCCGCGCCTCGGTGTACGGGAAGTTGAATCGCACCACATCGAGCCCGCGCGCTCGCATCGTCGCCGACGTCGTCAACATGCCGCGATCCGACTTGTTGCCGCCCGCGCCGTGCGCGCACACGAACACGCCGCGGGACTCGCCGCTCGACGAGCGGTCGAGCTCGGCGCTTACCTCCGCGGCGCCCACCCTCACGCGCCACTCGGTCACGTCACGTTCCGCGGCGAGAGTCCCATCTCGTCCAAGAACGTGTGTCCGCCGGTCGGCTTCCCGCCGCGCGCCTCCACGCGAGTGAGCACCAGCCGCTCCTTGGCCCGCGTCATTCCCACGTACAGCAGCCGCCGTGCCTCTTCGACCTCGCTCTTCGTCGCCGGCTTGTTGAACGAGCCACCGATGAGCTGCGCATCCTCGACGCCAAGCACGTACACGCGCGAGAACTCGAGCCCCTTGGTGGAGTGCAGCGTCAGCAGATTCACCCGCTCGCGCTCCGGATCCACGCCATCCGCGCGCGAGAGCGCAACGCGCTCCAGGAATCGCGACATCTGCTCCTGCAGCGTGTCGCCGGTGCACTGCTCGAGCAATCGCCGGAGCCGCGCCATGGCACTCGGGTACCGATCGTCAGCGCTCCGCTCCGCTCTGATCCTCCGCATCAGCGTCTCGCCGCCGAGTCGCTCGATGACGTCGGCCACGGTGGGAAGGCGGGCATCGTCGCACCGATCGCGCTCCAGGCGATACATCTCCAGGCAGTCGCTGTACCGCCCCAGCGCGTAAACACGGCAGAGGCGGCGCAGCAGCTCCGTCTCCGGCGTGAGCCCATCGTCGTCGGAGAGCGCCAACGCCAGACCGAGATGATCGAGGAGGTTGACCAGCGCCGTCTTGCGCGCTCGTACGACCTTCGCCTCGCCCAGCGCCAGGAAGACGCCCGCCAGCGCGCGCGCATCGTCGAGCGCGCTGTGCGAGCGTCCCGGGTCTACGCCGTAGCGACGCGCCAGGTCCTGGAGACGCGCGCTTCCGCTCTGGACGTCGCGCGCCAGCGGCAGCGTGTCGTAGGTCGACATCTCGAAGCCATCGGGGAGCGACGCGGTCATGCGCCGCAGGATCTGGAAGTCGAACCGATAGCCGTTGTGCGCCACCACGATGTCGTCGCCGCAGAACGCCCGGAACTCCGGCCACACTGTCTCGAAATACGGCGCGCCCGCGACATCCGACTCGCCGATCCGGTGGATGTCCGTCGCCCCCGGAGCGATCGGAACGCGGGGGCGAACCAGCCGTCGAAGCTCGGCCACGATCTTCCCGTCCCGCACCCGGGCGGCGCCCATCTCGACGATCTCGCACGCGTCATCGCGATCGGTGGTCTCCACGTCGATGGCCGTGAAATCCCGGAAGGCGTTGGTGAAGCCCCGGCTGCGCGCGAGCTGCGCCGCCTTGAAGAGCGCCAGCCCGATGCCTAACACCGGTGCGTCCGACGGCGCGAGCGCCACGGCGTCCGACGGCCGCGCTCCCCCCAGCAGCACCGGACCGATGCCGATCCCGGTCAGCATCCCCTTGAGCGCGATCTCCAACCCGCCCACCCGGGGGATCCATACCGCGCTCCGATCCGCGAGGGCACGCTCGAGCCGCGCCGCCAATGCCACCACCTCGTCGTGTCCGAGCGGATCGGAGAGCTCATCGTGATGCTCCTCGAGGGAGGTGCGGTACTCTCCCACACGCTGCGAGAGCAGCTCCTCCACCAGCGAGGTGAGCGTCCGGTGCCTCACGCCGAGCGCGGGGAGGTTCTTCAGCGCGGAGAATCCGCGGCGGATCTTGCGGCCGTCCCCATCCTCCTTCGGCAGCTCCCGCGCCATGTGGTCGAGCTGGTCGAGGAAGGTGCGCTTGTGCTCATCGGCCTTGGCGCGTGCCTGTTGCGTCAGCGGCTTCGGAAGCACCACCTCGAAGAATCCCTCCTGATGGATCTCATCGGGGCTGGCGATGACGTTGACCGCCGCGATCACGTACGCGCACGCCGGGTCCTCACCGAGCGCGCGTCCCTGCGCCAGCCGGCACGGAAGCCCCGCCGTGAGGAACCCCGCCTCCGCCGCGTCGCCAACCTTGTGCTGCCGATACAGGAGCGCGAAGTCCCCCCAGACCAGTCCGTTCTCCTCACGATCGCGCCGCAGGTCGTCGACGACCCAGGCGATCTCGGCGTCTTCCGTGGGGAAGGAGAGCGCGCACACCGGGAAGGACGAGTCGCGCAGCACCTCGTTCACTTTCCGGTCGGTGAAGATCGGTGGGTTGATCTCCACCAGCTTCCGCGCCAGCGCCATCACCTGCCGCGGGCAGCGCCGGTTGTCGAGGAGCTGGAGCTTCGTCGCGATCTGGAAGTCGTTCGTGAACGTGAGGAAGACGCTCGGGTCGGCGCCGGCCCAGGAATAGATCGACTGCTCGTCATCTCCCACGGCGAAGATGTTCCGGTGCCCCTGTCCCAGTGCCTTGACGATGGCGTACTGCACCGGGTTGAGGTCCTGGAACTCGTCCACCAGCACGCAGTCCCATCGCGCGCGGATGGCGTCGGCCGCCTCCGGGTCCTCGAGCAGCGACGCCGCCCTGATGAGCAGCATGTCGAAGTCGAGAACGTTTCGCTCCGCCAGGAACTTCTCGTAGCGCGTGAAGACGTCGGCGTCCTTCGCCTGCAGCCGCTCGCCGCGGAACCGGTGCGCGGCGAAGCGGTTGAACGTGCCGTTGTGCCATTGCGGCTGTACCCCGAGCCGGCGCAGCACGGTACGCTGATAGATCTCGTCGGCGATGCCGAACCCCGGCTTCAGCGTCGCCCGAGCGCCCATCTCGCGGAGCAGCTCGGCGCACAACGAGTGGATCGTCCCGGTCTTCACCAGGGCGGCGTGCTCACCTAACGAGCGCGTCAGCCGCTCGGCGATCTCTCCCGCCGCCTTGTTGGTGAAGGTGAAGGCGCAGATGCGAGCGGGATCGAATCCTCGGCGATGGATGAGATGGCGGATGCGCTCGATGAGGCAGAAGGTCTTCCCGGCGCCGGGGCCGGCCAGAACGAGCCACGGACCCGGCACGGCCTCGATGGCGGCACGCTGCGATTCGGAGGGAACGAACGCCTCGAAGAGGGTCGTCGGGGCGGTCGGGCGGGAGAGAGTCGCCATCACGGCGACAAAGTGCCACCCCCGCGCGACGAGGGCAATCGCGCTCCGCCGCGGCGCCGGCCTTGGGACCGCCTAGGATCCCCAGGGCGGTGGCGGCGCCTCGACGGTCTTGGTCAGGTCGAACTCCACGCGGAAGCGCCGATCGGTGCCTTCCCGCCGGAGCGCGTAGGTGGCTCTCTCGCCCGGCACGACCTCGACGGTCCAAACGTTCGTGCGCGCCGCCGGAATGAGCGCCGCCGTGTGCTCGTCGGCGTGGAACTCCTGGCGCGAGGGCGTGCCTCCGTCCCGAGTATCGCCTCCGTACTGCGTGATCGAGTCCACGCTGCCGTCCTCGTGGCGATGATCGTGCTTCAGCCGGAGACCGGACTCGGTGCGCGTGATCACCCAGCTGCGCGAGCGATTCTCTCCCACGTGAAAGGGAATCCGGATCTCCGACGGCGAGCAGTCGCGCGCGTGCATGACGAGCGCCGAGCGTCGGAAGGAGCTGTCCGACGCGTTCCCCTCCGTCACCGTCCCCGCGTACGCCTTGCCGCAGAGCGACTGGAGCGAGCTCCAGAACGCATCCTGCGGCGAGGACCGCGTGGCCGGCGTCGCGCAACCCAGCAGTGACGCGGCCAGCGCGCCCCCCAGCACGGTGCATGATCTCATGGCGTCTGCATCCTCGGGTTGGCGGTCAGTGGAGCGATGAACGCGGCCGGAGCATCGTGGTGGGCAGGTCGCGCCGGGCGCCTCGCGGGAAGAGCGCCGCCACGCAGCGCAGTCCACCGCGGCGGCGAACGTCCGCGGGGCGCAATCCGGTGTACCTCCTGAACATGTTGCGGAGCGCGGTCCCCGAGCCGAAGCCCAGCGCCGTCGCCACCTGCTCCACCGTGCGCACCTCGTCCTCCAACAAGCGGGCGGCGACGAACAACCGACACCACGAGATCAGCACGCTCGGCGGCGGAAGCGCGCCCGCCGTCAGGCGATTGAGCAGCGTCTTGCGATCGACGCCGAGCGCCCTGGCCAGCTCATCCACGGTGAGCGCCTCCCGCGCATTCTCCAGACAGTACGCCAGAATCGCATGCGCCGGCCCGGGCGTCATCCGCTCCAACACCCGCAGCGCTTCGGCCACCTCGGTCCTGCCTGCCGCCCGGCGGAGCAGCGCGCGCAGGCTCACTCCCACGTCGTCGTGCTCGCGCAAAATCACCTCGTCGATCCCCGCCCGCGCCAGCGCCACCACCTGCCGCGTCGCACGGGGCGTGAGCGGCGTCAGGACGGCCATCGGCATCTCCGGGTAGTCGCGTCGTAACGCGCGAACCAGCGGCGTGACATCGGCACCCGCTCCGTCCCACGGCGTGAGGACGAGCGCATCGGGCGGGGGCGGCCGCGTGCGAATCCGGGCGTCGAGATCGTGCACGAAGCGGCAGCAGTAAACCTCGGCCTGCCCGCGCAGCGCGTCGGTGACGCGGGCGCGAGCCTCGGGATCGCGAAGGAGCGCGGCGACGAGCACGTGAGCGCCGGTCTCGGGGACGGGGGCCAGACGGCTGCCGGAATGCCTAACTACGAGGGACCTGGAGCGGTGACGACGGTGAGAATGTTTCGCCCGCGGCCGCCGTCGTCAAGCGTGGCGCGTATGGGAGCGACCTACCGGGCCGTTCTCTCCGACGGATCGAACATCAACCCGCCGCCCCCCGTCAGCTCCTCGAGATCGACCACCCGGTTGACGAAGAGCATCCACTGCTCGTAGGGGACGCCGTAGCACCGGCTGCCGATGGGCACCTGCCGGATGAACTCCCCGCGCAGTCGGCCGCTCTCATCCGTCGAGCTCCCGCGCAGGATGATCATCTTGTCAGGCGTCATGCCGACGTGAACTTTCACGCGCTCACCTCACCAACTCGGTCACGAGGTCGATCAGCTCGCGGAAGCACGCCTGAAACAGCTCCGGATGTGCCACCTCCGCGCCGCCCCCGAGTGCTACCGCCACCGCCTCGGCGAACGCCTCCCGGCGCCCCTCGACCCCTTCGTGAAGATAGTAGCCCAGCTCGCCGGCCGCATCGAGGTCGGCCGCGAACTCCGCTCCCCGCGCATACGCGCTCCGCATGCGTCTGGTCTGCGACATGTTGCCCAGGCAATGATCCAGCGCGTGCCCGAGCTCGTGTCGCAGCACGCCATCCGGAATGAACGCGGGGCGTTCCCCGTCCAGATCGACGATCCACTCCGGAAGCACGGCCTGGCGAAGCCCGCGATCGTAGAGTCCCGCCAACGGCTCCACGGACGGCAGACTCCCGCGCAGATCCGGGCGGGCGTCCAGCGTACGACCCGTCGTCACCACGCTCACGCGACACGCCGTGAGCTGCCGGCTGATTCCGGGTGGAAGCGCCGCCAACACCGCGGCGGCGACCTCGTGAAACGCCTCGGAGGCGGACGCGTGCCGGTGGTGAATCATCGTCATCCCGACGCCGCCTAACGACCGAAGAACTTGCTGAGCGTGGTGGCCAGCGCTTCCACGCCCGTCTTGCTCCCGAATCCCCAGAGCAGCGCGGTCAGGTAGTCGGGAAGCGTTCCGAAGGTGTCGGAGTACACCAGCTTGAAGCCGCTCGCCAGGGCCACGGCCATGATGAGCGCGAAGAGCGCCCAGTCGTGCGCGCGGACGATCCGCTCCCAGGCGCCCGCTCTCTCATCGGGCGGAACGTAGGTCGTATCCCGTTTCGGAGCGACGCGAGGAGGCGCGCCGCTGACTCCCTTTCCCGGAGCGCTCGGCGGCACCGGTGTGCCCACCTGCGCCAGTTGCGCCAGCAGCTCTCGCTGCGCCGCGACCAGGGTCGTCCTCGTCTGTCGGGTCTCCAGCTCCGCCTCCGAGGTGGCAGTCCAGAGATCGTGGTGCACGCCGATGAGCTGCTTCTCCACCGCTCGGAGCTCGGTGGAAGCGACGCCCTTGACCTTGGCCTCCGCCAGCCACGAGTAGCATTCCTGCACATCCTCGCACATGAGCCTCCACAGGTCGATGGTGCCGGTGACGTCAGCCGCCGTCTTGATGGCTCCCTTCAGCTCGCTCACGTCGATCTCCCTGCCGATGAACGCCCGGTTCGCCACCTCGTCGATGGCGATCGATTTTCCCGGCGACCCGCCTGGTGCGCGTAGCGTGTCGAACACCGCCTGAGAATCCGCTCTTGCCCTGTGCAGGGTGACGAGGGCGACGGCCAAGCCGGGCCATTGGGCGATCTGCTTCTCCAGCTCTTCCACGGCGGTGGCCAGCGCGGCGAACTTCGTGCGCACGTGGTCGTCCGGCAAGAACGTATGCCGCGCGAGAGCGCGAAGCTCCTCCTCGCGCGCCTTTCGCTGGCGCTCGACGTCGGTGCCCATCGCGTAGGCAACCCGCCTCGCAGCCTCGCCCAGCGGCCCGAGCGTTTTCGCAAACGCCGCCTGAGCGGTTGCCCACCTGGATGTGATCCGCGCCAGCCGGGCGCGGAGGAGCCAGTCGGCGCGCTCCACTCCGGTGTATCGCTCGAGCTTGTAGCCGAGGAGGACGCCGAACAGAATGGCGATCACCGCCCACAGCCAGTGATCGGCCAGTGAGACCTTCACCTGCACGGTGCCCGAGAGCGGCGCCTGCGAGAGCGTCCCCACGTACTCCCCCGGGCGCGTGAGGCCGCTCACGCGCAGGCGCACCCCGTGCAGCTCGTCACCGAGGGGGAAGATCTGCTTCGTGGACTCGAGCACGGCCGTTTCACCGCGAGGACCCTGGAGCACGCTCGACAGCGCCAGCTCCGCGCCGCCGGCGACGGCGCTGTCCCAGGCCGCGAACACGGGAAGGAGGAATCCGCGCCCGGCGATCGTCACCGGCGAGTCGTCGCTGAACGGGAAGGGCCAGCGTCGTACGGCGTGGTACGAGATTGCGGCGATCGGGGAGAGCAGTGAGTCGCTCCGTGCGCGGCTCGGGTCCAACACGATCTGCCGCTCGACGACGAATCCGGCATCGGTCGACGTCAGGACGCCCTCGCGGGCGCGGCCCTCGTCAGGCAGCGCCAACCGGTTGGCCCGGAGACGCGCCACTGCCTCGCCCCGCGCGGGGACGCGCACGGTGTCCACCAGCGCACCGTTGTCGAACAGGAGGGGAGCACGGTGTGACGCGCTGTCGGCGCCCGACCACCGGAGGTGCAGCACCACGTCGCGCGCGCCGGTCGTCGGGTTGGCGAGCACCACATCCTGGTAGCCGCCTCGCCGCGCCAGCAACGCGCGCGCCGAGAGAAGCAGCGGTGCCCGTTCCTTGAAGCCGATCCTGGTGGTGCTGTCGCCCCGCGGGGGCGGCGGGCGCGGCGGGGGCGGCCGTCGCTGCGGGTGCGCACTCGAGGAAAAAGCGGCAGCCAGGAGCGCGAGGGTCAACGCGGCCGCACGCCGGTTCATGGGCGACGCGACCGCTTGCGGCGCGTCGCCCGCCGCGTCGGGCGCTTGGGCTTCTTTCGGGCGGACCGGGTGGCCCTTCGTGCGCGTTTCCTCACCGGCTTCTCGGCTGCTCTCGTGCGCGGCGCCTTCCGCGGCGCCTTCCGCGGCGCCTTGCGCGAGCGCGGAACCGCTGCCGGCGCACTCACGTCGATCATCTCGAACGACGGCGACCCGGCGACAATGCGGACTCCGATCGTCGCCGTGCGCGCACACTGCACGACGCCGCCCTCGCTCACCTCGGCGCGCACCTCGAACGCGGCAGGCGGCACGCCGGCGCAGGCGAGAAAGCGCGCGTCGTGCACGATCGTCGTCCCCGCCGCGCTCACGCGCTGCCGCCGCCGATCGTGCTTCGTGCCGTTGCCGAAGCAGATCCCCACGCTCCCCGGCAGGATGGAGTACACCACGTCGGCGTCGGTCGTGGCCGGGTTGGCCACCGCATCGAACGAGAGCCTGCACGCGCCGGGAATCGGGATCGTCGATGGGTCGGCGCGCATTGGCGAGTTGCACGTGATCGGCATGACGGCTCCGGGTCCGGCTACCTCGGGAAGATGGCGTTGGCGAGGCCGCTGATGACCTCGCGCAGATCGGCGTCTATGGAGAGCGACAGCGCATGGAACGCGGCCACGCGCCGCTGGCGGTCGTCGTCGGGGCCCGAGAACGTATAGACAAGCGGCGCCGCGTATGATACACGGAAGAAGTCGGCGACGCGCACGCCGGCGCCGACCACGAACGCCTTCCCCGAGATCACACCGGAGTACTCGTCCTCCTCCTTGAGGTTTTGCGTCGTCACACCAAGGGTGAGCGCGAGTCGTCGCGAGAGGGAGAGACCGCGCAGCGGGGCCCGCTTGTTCACCGGTCGCAGGTAGAAATTCAGCCCGAAATACGGGCTCACCTCGCGATCATCTCCTCTCGTGCCGTAGAGCACGCCGAGGTCCTGGCTCACGTACCATCGGGCACGCGCCTGGTAGCTGGCGGCGGTGCTCGTCCACAGCCCCACGTGCTCGAGCTCGCGCGCGACCACGGTGCGGACCACCAGTACCACCGCCGAGTCCATCCCGGTGACGGCGTCGACGAGCTGCCGCAGCGAGGAGCGCTGCGCGGCGGCCGCGATGCGCAGGCCATCGACCAGCGCCTGGATGCGCTCCAGCTGCTCGCGCGTGATTCCGGCTCTGGTGTGCGCGGCGGGCTCGCCGTGGAGTGCCGCCAGGAGGTCGCCGAGGTCGCGCAGGCGTGCCAGCGTCGTGTCGAGGTTCTCCTCCCACGGCAGCACCTCCGCCGGCGACCAGCGGCGCGTCACGTTCGCGTTCCCCTCGATGGGCGGTCGTGGCAGCGTGATGGCGGTCTGTCCGCCGGCGATGGTGGCCGCGTTGGTGGGCGACACCCTCCACAGCGTTCGTCCGAGCGACGCGCCGAGGGTCAGTCGCGTCCGCTCCGCCGCCGATGGCGCCAGCCGTTCGGCCGACACCGCCGGCAGTCGCCAGAACGCGGAATCGGCGCCCAGCCTGACAATGAAGTTCGCTAATGTATTGGACACGTCCGGATCCCGTTGCGCGTCGAACTCGCGCGCCGCGTCCTGCCGCGCGTCGTCGTGCGTGGCGAAATCCAGGAAAACCTGCTGCACCGTCTCCGAGGTCGCCGCGCTGTCGAAGATCGACCCGGGCGTGACCTCGAGGTGCTCGGCGCGCGGCAGCGCCTCGATCAGCGCTCGGCGAAAGGCGCGGAGCCCTGCCTCGGTGACCGGCGTGTTGCCCCGCTCGCCCATCGGCCGCCGCAGCACCGCCCGGAGCGCCGCCACCGAGCGCTGTTGAAAGGCGGCGCTGTCGGCGGCGGAGAGCGTCTCCATGGAGGCGAAGCAGAACGTGTACTCCACGTTCGGCTGGAGGGGCTCGACCGGCAGCCAGAAGCTGTCCGCCGCCGCCGCGGTCCGGCGCCAGCTCGATCGACGGAGCGAATCGTCAGGCGGAGCTCGCATGACGCCGATCGATTCGCAGCGGGAGACGGGAAGGACCTCGGCCCGGGCATAGGTCAGCTCCAACCGGAGCAGCGATCGCGCCGCATCCCCCACCAGCATGAACCGCTCGTCGAACGGCAGCGCCGTGCCCAGCGCGCCGCTGTACCGGTCCACGGGAACCCGGGGGGTGCGAGGAGCGTCGTCGTCCTGCGCACCGAGCCGTGCCAACGGCGCCAGCAGCAGCGTCGCGCCACACCAGAGCGTCCGAGCGATCCGCATCGAGCGTCCACCCGCCGGGGAAGAGCCGATGGACGATCAGCCCGCCTGGGTGGACTGTAAAGACACCCTATGGGGAGCAGAGGTGACGTCTTGGGACGTGGCTGCGGGAACCTGCCCAGCCGATGCGATCACGCGACCGTGTGCCGCCTCAGTCGCGCAGCACCCGGATGTACGCCGGCCACGGACCCGTCGCTTCCTTGTACTGCTTCGCCATCGTCCGAGCGATCTGCACCACGTGATCGAGGTCGTGCGCCACCCAGGTGGCCAGGAGCTGGCTCAGCGTCACCGGGCCGAGCTCCGGATGCTCCCCAGGAAGCGCCAACTCCTCGACGCTCAGCTTCCACGCGCGCAGCGTCGCCACGTTCTCCGCGCGCAGACGCTCCAGCTCGTCGAGCAGCTCCCGGAGCGTCTTCGTCCTGCTCTCCGCGAAGTGACCGGCGCGATCGAACGGGACGAAGCGGATGCTCGGGCCGCGGGCCAGGATGATGCGCGCCCGGGGAATCCAGTCGGTCCGCTCGCCGAAGATCAGGTGCGCCACCACTTCCTTCGGGCTCCAGGTCTCCGGACCTTCCCGCGCCGACGTCCACTCGTCAGGCAGTCCGTTCAGCAACGAGCGCAGCGTGGCCGGCGTACGCTCCAGGACCGCGATCCCCTTCTCGATGTCGAACTCCATGTCAGCTCGCCAGCAGCGACGCGATCTGCCGCGCGTCGGCGAGCGCGCCGAGGCGCTCGAAGTTCATGGCCGCGGCGTTGAACTCCAGCGCGGCGTCGTCTCTGTTCCCAAGCGCCTGGTACGCCTGGCCCAGCAGCACCCGGGCGCGAGCCGCCTCGTACGGGAGGTCGATCTCCTTCCACAGCCGCCAGGCGCGGCGCAAGTGTCCCGCCGCCTCGGCCGGCCGCTGCTCGGCCAGCTCGACCGCGCCGCGCGCCATCGCC
>DATFFZ010000166.1:0-12116 GCA_035249845.1 Gemmatimonadaceae bacterium | reverse complement strand
ACCGATCGCTGGCGACCAGAGCGTAGGGGCCACACTCGTTCCCATCCCGAACACGATCGTTAAGCCCTACAGCGCCGATGGTACTCCGTCCGAGAGGACGCGGGAGAGTAGGCCGTCGCCGGCACCTCCACGCACCACCACGCACCACCACACGCCCCAGTCTGTCTTCACAGGCTGGGGCGTCGTGTTTTTCTAGCACCTCGAACAGCGCGGCATCCGGCGTCCGGCACGAGGCATCCGCGTCTCGGCCCCGGCATCTCATCACCCGACCCCGAAGCGCCGAAGCGTGAGTGCGACCGCTCCCCGCTCCCCGCTCCGTCACGCTTCTTGCCTCCCTCCCACCGCATGTTTCCCCACGTTCTCACCGCCCTCGCACTCACCGTCCTCTACGGACAGAACAGACGCGAGCGGCGCGTGCGGGAGAGGCTCGCGGCGGCGGCGCTCGAGTCGCTCCTCAACGCCATCGACGCCAACGACCCGCAGACCGGTGCCCACGTGCGGCGCGTCGCCTCGTACGGCATCTCGCTCGCCGAGGCGGCCGGGCTCGATGAGCACACGGTGCGCAGCGTCGAGCGCGTCGCGCTCTTTCACGACATCGGAAAGATCCACGCCGCCATCTTCGACCTGGTACGCGACCCGGACGAGCTCTCGCCGGGAGAGCGCGTGCGCATCACCGCGCATCCGGTGCGCGGCGCCGAAGTGCTCAGGCCGCTCGCCGAGTTCTATCCCGACCTCGCCGCCGGCGTCGTCGCCCATCACGAACGGTGGGACGGGAGCGGATACCCCCTCGGCCTCCGCGAGGAGGAGATTCCGCTCAACGCGCGCATCGTCGCCATCGCCGACACCTTCGACGCCGTCACCCACACCCGTCGCTACCGCGAAGGGAGAACCGTCACCGACGCCGTCCGCGTCATCCGCGCCGGCGCCGGAACGCAGTTCGATCCGTGGCTGGCCAACATCTTCGTGAGCAAGCCGGTCATCGACCGCGTGTGCCGCGAGGCTCGTCAGGCACGACGGCCGCGCGTCGCCGGACAGCGCCGCTCGCGCGGGCCCGAGGAGCGCCCACCCGACATCACGTTCCGGTGGCGGAGCGGATCTGCCGTGCGGCACGCTCCGGGTCAGGAGCGCTCATCACCGCCCGGATGACGGCCACACCGGCCGCGCCGGCCGCCATCACCTCGCCCGCGTTCCGCGCGTCGATCCCGCCGATCGCCACCGCCGGACGCTGGCAGATGCGCGCGAGGCGCGTGAGCTCGCCGAGTCCGATCGGCGCGCCCGCGTCGAGCTTCGAGGTGGTGTCGAACACCGGACCGATGCCGACGTAGTCGGCGTCGCTCGCGTTCGACACATCTTCGTCGCCGCCCACCGACCCGCCGATGATGAAGCCCGCGGGCACGATGCGCCGGACCGCGGCCACCGGGAGGTCCTCGTGACCCACGTGCACGCCGGCCGCCCCCGCGGCGATGGCCACGTCCACGCGATCGTTCACCACCACCGGGACGGGGAGCGCGCGCACCATGGCGCGCGCCACTTCCACCATCGTTCGGGCGTCGGCATCTTTGAGCCGGAGCTGCACCATGGTCGCGCCGCCGCGCGCGGCCGCCGCGGCGCGCGCCACCAACCCCTCCACTCCATCCCGCAGGTCATCCGTGATGGCGATGAGCCTGAGCGCGCCGACGTCGATGGGTGTCTTCATCCGTTCGACCGGATCAGGAGAGTCGGATGGCTGAGCGGCGGCTGCTGGCGGTGCGCGGCGCCACCACCGTGGCGCGCGACGATCCGGACGAGATCCGCGCCGCCACGCGTGAGCTGCTCGAGGCGCTCCTCGCGCGCAACGCGCTTCGCTCCGACGACGTCGTGAGCGCGCTCTTCACTCTCACCCCCGACCTCCGGAGCGAGTTCCCCGCGCGCGCCGCGCGCGAGCTTGGCTGGCAGGACGTCCCGCTGCTCTGCGCCACCACGGTGCCGGTGCCCGGCGCGCTCCCGCGCTGCGTCCGCGTCCTGCTCCACGTGGAGACGACGCGCGAGCGCGCCAAGCTTTCTCACGTGTACCTGCGAGACGCGGGCGGCCTGCGCCCCGATCTCGCCTGACGAGTCGCCCGGGCGTGCCGGGGCGTCAGCGCCCGCCGTTTCGGCGGCGCTCGCGCCGCACGTCCTGACGCGCCTCCACGTGCTCCTTGAACGTCTCGCGGAACTCGTGATGGCCGTCCGGGTGCGCGACGAAGAACATGTACTTCACCTGCGCCGGCTGCAACGCCGCCTCGAGACTCGCCTTCCCCGGCGACGAGATCGGGCCCGGCGGAAGGCCGGCGTGCTTGTACGTGTTGTACGGCGAGTCGACCTCGAGATCGCGGTAGAGCACGCGCTCGGAGTGCTGCCCTCGCGCGTACTGCACCGTGGGATCGGCCTGGAGCGGCATCTGCGCGCGGAGCCGGTTGTGGTAGACCGCCGAGATCACCGGCCGCTCCTCGGCGAGCCTCGCCTCCTTTTCGATGATCGACGCCAGCGTGACGATGTCGTGCCGGCTCATCGCCAGTTCCTGGAGCCGTTCGTCCCACGCCGGCTGCCACACCTGCTCGAACCGCTGCACCATGTCGTGCACCGCCTGACGAGCGGACGTGCCGTGCATGAAGCTGTACGTGTCGGGGAAGAGATATCCCTCGAGCGTGGGCGTCGGGACGTTGAGCGCGCGCAGGAGCGACGTATCGCGCACCGCCGCCTCCACCGAGTCCTCCGACAGCTCGAGCGCCTTCGCCAGCAGCGGCACGATGTCGCGCAGCGCGTAGCCCTCCGGGATCGTGACCTTGGACTCGATCCCCTCGCCGCGAGTGAGCGCGTCGAGCAGCTCGTTCCAGGAGAGATTCCCCTCCAGCACGTACGTCCCGGCCTTGATGTCGCGGTCGCGTCCGCTGAGCTTGGCGTAGAGACGGAAGAGCCGCGGGAACTGCACCAGCCCGACGCCGTGCAGCGAGTCCGTCGCCTGACTGAAGGTGGCGCCGCTCGGAATGCCCACGCGGAGCGCGGGACTGGCGCCTCCGCCATTTCCGCACGCCGCGAGGGCCGTCGTCAGCGCCAGCGATGCGACGCCGATCGCGCGCCGCGCGCCGCGGCTCCCGAGGCTCTCTTCAGGCACGCCACGCCTCGAGGCTCAGCGCGTGCTGGAGGAGCACCGTCGCCGCCAGTGCGTCGACGTCACCCTTGCGTCCGCGCGTGGATCCGCCCATCTCGCGCACCGCGCGAAGCGCCGCGGCGGTGGTGTATCGCTCGTCCACCAGCCGCACCGGGAGCGCCGTCCGCCGCTCCAGCTCCGCCGCCACCTTCCGCACCTCCGCGGCGCGCTCCGTCTCCTCCCCCTCGTCGTCGAGCGGCAGCCCCATGACGACCGCGCTCGCCTCCAGCGCCTCGGCCCGCCGCACCAGCTCCGCCACCGGCGGTCGCTTTCCCGCGCGCCGCGCGATGAACCCGGCCGGCGACGCGACCGTGCGCGTCTCGTCGCTCACCGCCAGGCCGATCCGCTTGTCGCCGTAGTCGATGGCGAGAACGCGCCCCGGGGGGGCGGGTCTCGGCTCTCGGGGCTGGGGTGTAGGGCCTTCCAGGTCGGGCATTTGGGCGAGGATCCAGGGCTACTATTCGGACGAATCGATGTGTCCGAGGCAATATACGTACACCCGTGACCCCCGACCCGAGACGCCCGCCCCCCGTCTCACCCCTGGGCCATGCTGGCGAAGAACTCCCGATTGGTCTTCGTCCGCTGCATGCGCTGGAGGAGGAACTCGATCGACTCCACGGGGGGCATGTCGCTCAGGAAATTGCGCAGCAGATACACCCGGTTGAGCTCCTCCTTGTCCAGGAGCAGCTCTTCCTTGCGCGTCCCCGAGCGCTGGATGTCGATGGCGGGGAAGACGCGGCGGTCGGAGATCTTGCGATCGAGCACCAGCTCCATGTTGCCGGTGCCCTTGAACTCCTCGAAGATCACCTCATCCATGCGCGAGCCGGTCTCCACCAGCGCGGTGGCGATGATGGTGAGCGAGCCGCCCTCGTCGATGTTCCGCGCCGCGCCGAAGAATCGCTTCGGCTTGTGCAGCGCGTTGGCGTCCACGCCGCCCGACAGGATCTTCCCCGAGTGCGGCACCACCACGTTGTGCGCCCGCGCCAGCCGCGTGATGGAGTCGAGCAGGATCACCACGTCCTTGCGGTGCTCCACCAGCCGCTTCGCTTTCTCGATCACCATGTCGGCCACCTGCACGTGGCGATCGGCCGGCTCGTCGAACGTGGAGCTGATCACCTCCGCGCGCGCGCCGACGTTCTGCTGCATGTCGGTCACTTCCTCCGGCCGCTCGTCGATCAGGAGGATGATGAGCGTCACCTCCGGATGATTCTCCAGGATGGCGTTGGCCATCTTCTGCATGAGAATCGTCTTGCCGGCGCGCGGCGGGGCCACGATGAGACCGCGCTGCCCCTTGCCCACCGGCGCGATGATGTCCACCACGCGCATGCTCAGGTCACCGTTCGTCGGCTCCAGCCTGAGCCGCTCATCGGGATAGCGCGGACGCAGATTGTCGAAGGCGATGCGGTGCTTCGCCTTATCCGGATCCTCGCCGTTGATGGTCTCGACCTTGAGCAGCGCGAGATAGCGCTCGCCCTCCTTCGGCGGACGCACCTGGCCAAGCACCGTATCACCGGTGCGGAGATCGAAGCGCTTGATCTGTGACGGCGAGACGTAGATGTCGTCGGGTCCGTAGAGATAATTCCAATCCTGACTGCGCAGGAAGCCGTATCCCTCCGGCAGGATCTCCAGCACCCCCTCGCCGCGAAGCACGATGTCCGAGTCGAGCAGATTCTGCTCGATGCGGAAGATCAGATCTTGCTTCCGCAGTCCGGAGTAGTTGGAGATATTGAGGTCCTCGGCCATCTCGTGCAGCTGGGCCACGGACTTCTGCTTCAGCTCGGCGATATCCACAGACGGGTGCTCGGAGTGCGCAACAGAGGAGAGAGGGATGCGGCGGGAGTGAGGCGGTGCGGGGCCAGCTCCGAGTTCATCCGGGAGCGCGCGCGCCACGCGCGAGGATCAACGCACGCGAGTGATTTGCGGCGGGGATGTCGGACGCGCGGGGAACGTCCCGACGTCGAGTCGGGTGAGTCGGGAAAGTTAGGCGAGCCAAAGTAACGCGCCAAAAAAGGGTGGTCAAGGGTGACCGAGAGCGGTGTGACACAATACTTTGCGCAGTGGCGCGGCGTCTCGATGGGACGCCGCGAAATCGTCGAAGGACTGGTGCGTCCCGAGCACGCCGGACCCTCGCCCGCGCTCGCCGCCGCGCTCGCCGATTTCGACGGTCAGCATTACTGGGATCCCGGACCGGATGGTCACTGGCTCGTCCTGGTACGCGAGCAGGATCGCAAGCCGGAGCGCTGGTGGCTGCACGCGCTGCTGTTCGCGGTCACTCTCATCACGATGATGGTGGCGGGATCGAGTCTGTCGGGAGTGTTGCCGGAGACATGGCAACTTCCGTCGGCACGTACGCTGCTCACCGGACTCCCGTTCGCTCTGCCGCTCGCGGCGATTCTGCTCGCGCACGAATCGGGCCATTACGTGGCCGCGCGACGCTATCGCGTCGACTCGAGTCCGCCATTCTTTCTTCCATTCCCGCCACAGCTGAACGTGCTCGGCACCATGGGCGCGTTCATCCGGCTGCGCTCGGCCATCTTCGATCGACGCACCCTCTTCGACATCGGCGTCGCTGGTCCGCTCGCCGGCGCGATCATCGCCATCCCGGTGCTCGCCGTCGGTCTGGCGCAGAGCACCGTCACGTCGGTGCTGCCGCCCGTTCCCTTCGCGCGGCAATTCCTCCTCTGGGGACCGCATCCGTTCTACCTCGGTGACTCGCTCCTGCTGCTCGCCATCCGCGCCTTCGTCGCTCCCCACGGCGTGCTGCAGCTGAGCCCGATGGCGGTGGCGGGATGGGCCGGTCTGCTCATCACCATGCTCAACCTCCTCCCGCTGGCGCAGCTCGATGGCGGGCACGTCACCTTCGCCATGTTCGGCCGAACGCAACGCTGGATCGCGCGCGCCACCTGGCTGGCGCTCCTTCCGCTCGGCTATTACTTCTGGCCCTTCTGGTGGGTGTGGGCGGCGATCGGTCTGATCGTTGGACGTGGACGCCTGGCGCATCCGCGGGTGCTCGCCCCCGAGCGGCCGTTGAGCAACGGACGACGGTGGCTGGGTGCCATCGCCATCCTGCTCTTCGTGGCGACCTTCATGCCCCTTCCGGTGCACGTGCCGCTCTTTCCCTGACGCGCTAGAACGACAGGTAGCGCGATGGGTGCTTCTTGATGTCGGTCATGAGGTCTTCCAGTGCGCGCTCACGCCGCATCATCTGCCAGGTGAGCGCGCTGTCGCGCGACAGCCGCCCCATGGTCCCTTCGGCCGACTGCATGCGGACGCGCACGATCGAGAGCTCGTCGCGCATCGACTTCAGGCTCCGCTGGAGCGCGCTGTCTCCGCCGAAGCGGCCGAGCGTGCCGTCCGAGCGCTTGGTCAGGGCGAGCACCGAGTCCGCCCGCGTCATGGCCTGCCGGGCCCGATCGAAGAGCAGACTGTCGTCCTTGAGGACGGCGGAGAACGTACCACCGCGCGAGGCGCTCCGGCTCAGCTGCTTCACGTCGCGCCCCACGGCCCGGATGGCCGGCTCCCCCTGGTCCGTGCGCACCGACTTCATCCGCTCGCGTGAGCGGCTCAGCATTCCCGAGAGCTGCCGGATGTCGCGGATGACCGGCGCTGCCTGACGAGCGGCCATCGCGAAGTCGGACGTGAGCGTCTCCATGTCCGACTGGCGCCCGGGATGCAGCGTGTCGCGCTCGGCGAGCATGGGCGCGTCTTCGGTGCCCGTGGTGATGTAGATCACCGGCGAGCTGATGAGCCGCCCTCCGCTCCGGATGTTGACGCGCGAGTTCTTGCGGATGAGCGGCTGCATCTCCTCCAGCACGGAGAGCACGAGGAGGATTCGCTCGGAGGTGTCGGTGGTTGGCGGACGGAATCGGATGTCCCGCACCAGCCCCACTTTCTTGCCGTCCAGCCACACCTCCGTTCCCCTCAGCACTCCCCGCGCCTCGTTCGAGAGTGCGTAGAGCCGATACGTCTCCCCTCGCAGCTCCCCCACGCGCGCGCGCATGAGCACCATCGCCGTCAGCGCCACGAGCGCGACGATGATGAGAAGACCGGGAAGGAGTCGGCGCCAGGTGAGGCGTTCCTTAGCCATCGGAGAATCGGGGAGCGGGGAGCGGGGAGCGCCGGCGGAGACGGTGGCCAGCAGCCGTGCCGGCACGCACCGGTCGCTCTCCCGCCTTAGGCAATCCTCAGGCCGCTCCTCACCCCGAACCGAGCGAGCGAGAAGGGGGTGAGGTCGAAGTTGGGCTTCTCGTCGGTGAGCAGATCGGCGAGGATCTCGCCAATGGCGCTGGCGAACTTGAAGCCGTGACCGGAGCAGGGGCTCGCCAGGAGGACCGCCGGATGCGCCGGGTGCTGATCGATCAGGAAGTGGTGATCGGGTGTGTTCGTGTAGAGGCAGACGCGCCCCTCGAGCAGCGTGCCGGCGGCCGCCGGGATCACCCGCGCGGTGAGCGCGCGGACCTCCTCGTCCTCCGCGGGCGTCGTGGTGCGTCGCACGGCGTCGGGAGTGGTGATCTCTCCTTCGTGGTGGACGCCGACCTTCACGCCGTCGCCGGTGTCGGGGAACGTCGCCAAGAGCCGCTCGTTCTCCAGCTCCCAGAGCGCCAGCGGCATGCGCGCGGCGGTGAGCTCGTCGGCGCGCTCGCGGGGGGCGAACCAGTGGAGCGTCTGACGCTCCACCTCGAGCGGGAGCGTGTCGTCGCGCGCCAGCTCGGGGAGCCAGGGCCCCACCGCGAGCAGGAGTCGCCGCGCGACGTAGCTGCCGCGCGCGGTGCGCACGCGCACGCCGTCGCTCTCTTCCTCCCACGCGCCGAGCGGATCCTCCAGCGAGAGCGTGGCACCGTGACGCGCCGCCAGCTCGAGGTACGCGCGGATGCAGAGCTCGGGGAAGAGAAGTCCCGCGCGCCGCTCGAGCAGGGCCACGGTCCCCTCGGGTGGACACAGTACCGGGAAGCGGCGCCGGAGCGTCGCCGGGTCGAGCAGATCGTGGGCGATGTCGTGCTCTCGTGCGCTGGCCAGCGCGCCGCTCACCAGAGGGCCGTCGGCGGGTCCGATCATGAGCCCGCCGGTGGTGAGGTACGTCGGCTGGCCGATGGCCGCGGCCAGCGCATCCCACCGCTCGTAGGCGCGTCGCACCAGCGGCACGTACAGCGGATGCTCGAAGTACGCTTCGCGGATGATGCGCGTGCGGCCGTGCGTGGAGCCCAGCGTGTGCGGTGGCGCGAAGCGATCGAGTCCGAGCACGCGGACACCGCGTGCCGAGAGCTCGTACACCGCGGCGCTCCCCATGGCGCCGAGTCCGGCCACGATGACGTCGTAGCTACGAGCGGGCGTTGGCATGCGTGATCGAAGTTAGGGGTGGTGCGAGCGTCGTCCAGGGCGGAGTATCTTGGTGGCGTGCACCCCTCCGTCATCTTCACCACGTACAATCACCCGTCGGCGCTCGAGAAGGTGCTCTGGGGCTTCGCGTCCCAGACCCATTCCGGCTTCGAGCTGGTGGTCGCCGACGACGGCTCTGGGCCGGACACGCGATCAGTCATCGATCGCGTGCGCGCCGAGTCGGGGCTGGTCATCGCGCACGTCTGGCACGAGGACATCGGCTTTCGGAAGACGGAGATCCTGAACCGCGCCATCGTGGAATCGTCGGGTGACTATCTCATCTTCACCGATGGGGATTGCATCCCGCGCGACGACTTCGTGGCAGTGCACGTCGCCGAGGCGGAGCGAGGGCGGTTCCTGTCCGGCGGGTACTTGAAGCTGGACCGCGCGGTGAGCGAGGCGATCACGGTGGATGACGTCCGTGCCCAACGCTTCGCCGACCCCGCCTGGCTGGCGGCACGCGGCTGGGGTGGCCCGCGCGCCCGTCTGCGCCTGACGAGATCGCGCCGGCTGGCCGCGCTGCTCGACGCGATCACGACGACGCGTGCGACCTGGAATGGGCACAACGCGTCGACGTGGCGTGAGGCGATCTACGCGGTGAACGGCTACGACCTCGACATGGCGTACGGTGGGCTCGACCGCGCGCTGGGCGAGACGCTGGAGAACATCGGCGTGCGTGGAAAGCAGATCCGCCATCGCGCGCCCTGCCTGCACCTGTGGCACGAGCGGCCGTACGTGGATCGCGCCAGGTGGGAGCGGAACCGAGCCGCCAGAGAGCAGATTCGCAGAGAGCGGTCGACGAGGGCGCGGAGAGGGCTAGCGGAGCTGGGCGGGGAGCGGAGGCGGGAGGGATAGGGATCAGGGACTGCCGGAGCTCGCAACCGTGCGCCTTGGGGCGAGATGGTTCCGATCCCGGCTCGCCGTCTCGTCCAGCAGCGCGTTCAGCGCCGAGAGAACGGGCTCGAGGGGAAGGGAGGCGAGCGTCTTGTCGGCGCTGCTGAGGGCGCGCCCGGGCATCCGGTACGGACCCCAGATTGGCGCCATCCGGGTGATGAACATGATCACCGCCGGTGTGCGAAAGGCCGACGCGGCGTGGCCGATGCTGGTGTCGGGGGTGAAGACGAGATCCGACGTCGCCACCAGCGCCAGCGCCTCGCGGAGCGAGCCGGTGCGAACGTGCGGCGCGCCTCCCTCGCCGGCGATGCGCGCGACGCGCTCGTCCTCGTCCGGAGATCCGATGACGAGAATCGTGGCGGCCGGCTGACGCTGCCGGAGGTGCCGGATGGCGGCGACGTAGCGCTCTTCGGGCCACCGCCGAAATGCTTTTCCCGCGGAGACGTTCACCAGGATGCGCCGGTCGCCCGTGTGCGAGCTCCAGATCGACTCGGCTCGCTCGCGCTCGTCGTTGCCGAGGATGATCTCGGGGCGCCAGTCGGTGTGGTCGGGATCGAGGCCGAACGCGCTGCCGAGGGCGGCGGCGTGGTCGATGTGGTGGATGACGCTCCGGCGCGGCGCGACGGGGATGGTGAAGGCGGCGTCGTTGGCGCGCCCTCCCACGCCGATGCGGTGCCGCGCGCCGCTGGCCAGCATGAGCAGGAGCGTGGTGACCGAGGGCGCGAACACCATGCAGTCGATGACCGCGTCGTATCGCGCGCGTCGCATGTCGCGCACGAGGGCGATCCAGGAGAGCGGACGGGCGCGGTCGAAGCGGAGGACGCGCCGCACGCGCGGGTCCTGGGCGAGCACCGGGGCGTTGGCGGGGGAGGCGAGGACGTCGAGGGTGATCGTGGGGTGCGAGCTGGCGATCGCGCGGATGAGCCCGGTGGCGACGATCATGTCGCCGATGCGGTCGTGGCGGAGGTAGAGGACGCGGTGGGGCCGCGCGCTCCAGTCGGGCGGGGTGCGCGCGTCGGCGCGCGGCATCGCGGCGCAGAGGGCGCGGATGACGAGCGCGCGGAGCCGGCGCTCGAGCCGTTTCAGCGGACTGGCCAAAGTGATCTCAAACCGAGCGGGACTCGGCCCGATGGCAGAGTCCCGCTGGCGGAGTGAAGCGCGCGAGGCGGGATTCGAACCCACGACCTTCGGCTCCGGAGGCCGACGCTCTATCCAGCTGAGCTACTCGCGCTGATGAGAAAGTGCAAAGGGAGCCCGCCCGAGCTCCCTCTGCCATGGTCGGGGCGAGTGGATTTGAACCACCGACCTCCTGGTCCCGAACCAGGCGCGCTAACCGGGCTGCGCCACGCCCCGCCGGTACCGCCGTCCGGAGTGACCCGGACAGAGGAGAACAGCGCGCCCGGAGAGACTCGAACTCCCAACCTTCTGATCCGTAGTCAGATGCTCTATCCAGTTGAGCTACGGGCGCCCGTCTTGTCAATCGATCTGTGCAACGTACGACGGCGGACGCGTCTCTGGTGCGGAGAGGCGTCCGCCGTCGGTACGCCAATCCTACCCGCTCCACGGAGCGCAGTCAAGCGCGCCGTGGAGCGCGCGTGACGTGCGGTACAGCGTTGGAGCATGGGCGGTACAAGACTCGAACTTGTGACCTCCACGATGTCAACGTGGCGCTCTAACCAACTGAGCTAACCGCCCGGAATCGGGTATCGGGGAGCGGGGCTTGGGGAGCGAAACCATTTGCCCGCGCGCGGCGTTCACCCTACGGGGCTGCTCCCATTCCCAACTCGAAGCGGGAAACGGGACTCGAACCCGCGACCCCAACCTTGGCAAGGTTGTGCTCTACCAACTGAGCTATTCCCGCGAACGCATCGGGACGCGGACAGCATCGGGACTCGGTCATCGGTCATCGGGACTCGGCTGTGGCGGTGAGATCTCGACCGGCCGCCGAGTCCCTAGTCCCGATGGCCGAGTCCCGATGCTGTCCGCGTCCCGATGGAGGCGAGGGGAATCGAACCCCTGACCTCTTGAATGCCATTCAAGCGCTCTCCCAACTGAGCTACGCCCCCAGGGACTCCCGGGCGAAGCGAGTCGCCGGGAACCTCGAAGTATAGGCGGGGTTAGAAGTGAAGTCAACGAATGAGGGCTAGCGTAATCCGCTCTCGCGTGTATTTTTGCAGCGTTTCGTGCTCGGCTTTTCGTGGGCAACCCCATGGCGCCGAGCTTTCGCCGTAGGCTCCCGCAGCGTTTTATCGCGAATCACGCGTTTCTCGCGCCGCGCGGTCCTCATAGATGCGTCACGTTCTACGATAGAGGTTCAAGCATCATGACTGAAGTGAAGCGCCGTCGCCGCCGCGCTGCCCCCGCAGGCATCGCGCCGAACGAGCCGGAGCGTGACATCCTCGACCAGTATCTCTACGAAGTCAGCACCTATCCCCTCCTCAAGGGGACCCAGGAGATCGAGGTCGCTCGGAAGATCCGCGCCGGTGACCAGGATGCGCTCCAGGAGCTCGTCAAGCGCAACCTGCGCTTCGTCATCTCCGTCGCCAAGAAGTACCAGAACCGCGGGCTCCCGCTGATCGACCTGATCGGCGAGGGGAACGTGGGGCTGCTCACGGCGGCGCGGAAGTTCGATCCGGATCAGGGGGTGAAGTTCATCTCGTACGCGGTGTGGTGGATT
>DATFFZ010000165.1:0-5031 GCA_035249845.1 Gemmatimonadaceae bacterium | reverse complement strand
AAATGCGACGCACGAACGACGGAGCTCGGGTAGGAGGCGCATGGCTCGCAGTCGCCTCATCCTTGATGATCGCAGGGGTGGCGCTGCACGGTCCTATCGCCCCCGATCTCGCCGAGCAAATGACAAAAATCGCCAACGGTCCCACGGTGTGGTCTGTATCCCATTGGATCACTGCCGCCGGACTGTCTCTCCTGACCGTGGCGGCCCTGATCGTTCTGACGTCCGGATCTCACCTGACGGAAGGGTGGTGGACCACTACGGCGTGGGCAGTATTAGCGGTAACTTCGCTGTGGATACTGACGACTGCGGTGGCTGAAGCGACGGTGGTGACCAATGCCGCAGTGTCAGGAAACGCTGAGATGTTCGAAGCGTGGTGGGCCTTCGCTGAAGGCAAGGCTACTGGAGTCGCCTTTCTCGCACTGGCTGTCGCACTGATCGCGGCAAACGACGCTCAAAGTGCGCAGAGAGCTACGCCTGCGTGGTCCGCCTGGACGGGCATGGTTGCGGGCGTCGCTTCCTTTTCTGGCTGGGCGTTGGGGATGTGGTTCGACCTCCGCCTCGGGAGCCTGCTCTGGGTGGGATCCACAATTCTCATGAGTGCGTGGACCGTTTGGTTCGGGGTCGCCCTGGCGCGTTCATCGGCCAGCGACATACCAGCGGCCGCCGCCCGCTGACCGCGGAGGGATGCGAAACACGATAGCGCTCGCGGATGCCGTGGATACCGACGTCGGCCTTCAACGGCGCTTCGCAAAGTTGACTGAGTAGACCACTACCGCTGGCATGGTCGCCCGTCGCCTCGGACGCGCTCGAGATCGCGCGTCAGTCGGCGGACTCTGGTACGTGGGCGGTACCTCACCTGAGAAAGAGAATGAGCCAACCACGATAAGTGATTGGCTCAGATAGCAGGGGCGGGACTCGAACCCGCGACCCCGGCATTATGAGTGCCGTGCTCTAACCGGCTGAGCTACCCTGCCTCACCACCCCGCGTCGAATCTAACAAAAGCCCACACGATGACGAAGGCCGGACCTCTCGGCCCGGCCTCCAATAGCGGGGGCGGGATTTGAACCCGCGACCTTCGGGTTATGAGCCCGACGAGCTACCAGGCTGCTCCACCCCGCGATAGTAATACAAATCTACGATTCCCCGCCCGCACGGTCAAGGGCTCACGCGCCCCGTATCTGACGGCTCCGCAAAGCGATACAGGATCTCCTTCTCCCCCTTCACCATCCCGAACTCCTCCCGCGCGATCCGCTCCTGAACCACCGGATCGCTCAACACGCCCCGCTTCACCCGCACCAGCGAATCCACCTCCCGCTGCAACGAATCGATCTGCCGCTGCAAGGTCGCCTTCTTCGAACGCTGCGACAACAGATCGGTCGTCCCGTACTCCCCACCCTGCACGGCGAACACGACGGCGCCAACCGCCACGACACCCAGCAACAGATTCCGCAGCTTGGGCTTCATAACCCGTATATGGCCCCGCCCGGAAACTCCGCGGTCTCGCCGAGCATCTCCTCGATGCGGAGAAGCTGGTTGTACTTGGCCACCCGATCGGAGCGGCTCACCGAGCCGGTCTTGATCTGGCCGGCGCCGGTACCCACCGCCAGGTCGGCGATGAAGGTGTCCTCGGTCTCCCCGCTCCGATGCGAGATGATCGACAGGTACCCGGCGGCCCGCGCCATCTCGATCGCCTCCAGCGTCTCGGTCAGCGTCCCGATCTGGTTCACCTTGATGAGAATGGCGTTCCCCACCCCGCTCTCGATCCCGCGGCCGAGCCGCTCGGTGTTGGTGACGAAGAGATCGTCCCCCACCAGCTGCACGCGGTCGCCTAACGACGAGGTGAGCCTGGCCCACCCATCCCAATCATCCTCCGCCAGCCCGTCCTCGATGGACACGATGGGATACTCGTCGAGCCACGTGCGGTACATGTCGATCATCCCCGCCGCATCCAGCGTCCCGGCGCCGCTCTTCTTGAACGTGTACTTCCCTCCCTTGTACAGCTCCGACGCCGCGCAGTCGAGCGCCAGCGCCACCTGCTTCCCGGGCGCGTACCTGGCCTCCTCGATGGCCTCGATGATGACCTTGATGGCCTCCTCGTCGCTCTCCAGGTTCGGCGCGAAGCCGCCCTCGTCTCCCACCGCCGTCGTCAGGCCGCGCTTGGTGAGGATCTTCTTCAGCGAGTGAAAGACCTCGGTCCCCATCCGCAGCGCCTCCGAGAAATCGTCGGCGCCAACGGGGACGATCATGTACTCCTGAAAATCCACGGTGTTCGACGCGTGCGCCCCGCCATTCAAGATGTTCAGCATCGGCACGGGCATGGTGCGCGACATGGGGCCGCCCAGATATCGAAACAGCGGCACGCCCTGATCCTCGGCCGCCGCTCGGGCCACCGCCATCGACACCGCCAGAATCGCGTTGGCGCCGAGCCGCGCCTTGTTAGGCGTGTCGTCCAGCTCCAGCATGGCGCGGTCGACGCCGATCTGATCGGTGGCCAAGAGGCCGCGGAGCGCCGGCGCGATCGTCTCCTCGATGTTGCGCACCGCCTTGCGCACGCCCTTCCCCATGTAGCGCTCGGCATCCCCGTCGCGCAGCTCCAGCGCCTCGTGCTCTCCGGTGGACGCCCCGCTCGGCACCGCGGCGCGGCCGCTCGCTCCGCTCTCGAGGAGGACGTCCGCCTCCACGGTGGGATTGCCCCGGCTATCGAGGATCTCGCGCGCGCGAATGTCGACGATCTCTGACATGAAGTTGGGAAGGAGAGGAGAAATGAAGGTCGGCGCGGAGAAGGTTTACGCCGCCGAGCCGCGGGTGTCAATCACGGACGCGTCCGACTTCACGCCGTAACGCTCCAGCGCCTCGGCCATCCGCGTCCACACCGTGCGCACCAGCTCGTCGCGGTCCGGGTAGCCGAGACCGGCGGTGGGCACGGGCTCGAGAAAGGTGATCTCGGCTTCACCGGGGCGAATGAGAATCCCGCCCTTGGGCTGGACCGCCATCGTCCCATGGATGACGCAGGGGACGATGGGCGCCTGCGCGGCGATGGCGAGCACGAACGGACCCTTCTTGAAGGGACGCAGCGCGTAGCTGCGCCCGCGCGTCCCCTCCGGACAGACCACCACCGACACGCCCTCCTTCATCTGCGACGCGGCGTCGGCGTAGGCGTCGAGCGCGGCACGATGGTTCTTCCGGTCCACCCAGATCGCCGCCACGCGCCCCGCCGCTGGCCCGAACAGTGGGACCTTCTTCAGCTCCTTCTTGGCGATGAACCTGAAGCGCGGCACCACCGCCGCCAGCGCGAACACGTCGAACCAGCTCACGTGATTCGACACGTACACGCGCGCGTCGCCATGCTCGATCTGCTCCGGATTGTTGATGCGCAGCTTGACCCCGGCAGCCGCCAGTACCCAGCGCGAGAAGCGCCGGCCGGCCAGATCGCCGAATCCGCCCGGGCGAAAGCGAACGCCGAAGAGCATCGCCACCAGAATCGGGATCCCCAGCACCAGCGTGGAGCCGATGATGGCGAGATATGCCAGGACCGTACGAATGAGCGTCACGATGCGGCGCGATCAGAAATGACTGTAGCCGCCGAACGACCCGATGCGCTCGCCGGCGGCGGTGGCCATCACCCCCGCGCGCCCCGACTCCACCCGCCCGATCTGCGTGAGCGGCGCGCCGAACTCATCCTCGAACGCGGCGGTGTCGAGCCCGTGCGGCGCGGTCACCACCAGCTCGTACTCCTCCCCGCTCCGCGCCGCGTCGGCCGGGCTCATTCCGCCCAGCGTGGGGAGATCGTCCAGATCGAGCGTGATGCGCACGTTGCTGGCGTGCGCGATGTGCAGCACGTCGGCGAGCAAGCCGTCCGACACGTCGATGGCCGAGTGCGCGCGATGCTCCGCCAGCCAGAGCGCCTCACGAATGCGCGGCACCGGATGCGCGAAGCGGAAGCGCGACACCGGATCGGGACGCTCCCCCTCGCGCAGCGCCTTGAGCGCCGCCGCCGGTCCGCCGAAGCGCCCGGTCACGTACACGCCGTCCCCCGCGCGCGCTCCGGCGCGCGAGAGCGGCTCGGCGGCATGTCCCATGACGGTGATAGTGAGCGCCAGGTCGCGCCCCGCGGTCATGTCGCCGCCGAGAATCCGGGCGGTGACGTCACCCGCCGCTTCGCCGATCCCCTCCGCCACGTCGCCCAGCTCGGGAATCCAATCCTCGGGAACGCTGAGCGCCACCAGCATGCCGATCGGCGCCGCCGCCATCGCCGCCAGGTCGCTCAGCGCCGCGGCGGTGGCGCGGTATCCGATCTCGTGCGCATCCATCCACGCGCGGCGAAAGTGCACGTGCTCCACCGAGCTGTCCACGCTCACCACCAGTCGCCCACCGCGAAAGCCTTCCAGCGTCGCGGCGTCGTCGCCCACTCCGTAGGCGCGGTCTCCCCACCGGAAGAGCAGATCGCGGATGAGCTCGAACTCGCGTCCCGGGCCCATCGTGATCTCTCGACTCATCGTGGCAACCCGTCGGTGGACCGGCGCATGCGCAGCACCCCCTCACGCGTGGCGACCCAGGCCCAGGCGGGATCGAGCGTCACATCGTACGCCGCGCCGGGGATCTGCCCCGGCGCGCTCAGCACCCGCGTCAGCGCCGAGCCGCGCTGAAAGATGATCACGCCGCGCCCTCCCGTCACCCATATGGTGTTCCCGTCGGCGGCGGCCGCCGAGATGGGCCCGACCACGGAGGGGCTGGTGGCGGCGGCGCCGGGCGTCACCACCCCGCTGCGGCGATTCACGAGAAGTAGGTCCCGCTCGGTCACCACCGCCAGCACCGAGTCGGCCAGCGCCAGCGCCCGGATGGGCTGCGTGAGACGCAGCTCACGCTCCGCGGCCGCCGGCCGGCGGAGCGCTCCGCCGGGAGTGACAGGTGAGAGCGCGAAGAGCCCGCTCTCGGTGCCGACCCAGAGGGTGTCGCCGGATAGCGCCAGCGCGCGCACGGGCACGGCTCCGCCCATGGGGTCGCTGGCACGATCGCCGGCAACGAAGACC
>DATFFZ010000164.1:0-12142 GCA_035249845.1 Gemmatimonadaceae bacterium | reverse complement strand
TGCGAGGCCATGTCGGGTCCGGAATCCGATCCCCGTGGGTGCGGCCACCGAAGGGCAATCACCGGACCGGGGCGCGCGGCGGCGAGGCGTCTACTTGCTCATGCGCCGCTTCAGCTCGGCCAGCTTCCGCTCCGCCTCGGCCTCGCGTGCGGCACGGTCCACCGTGCGACGAAGCTCGTCCGCGGGCTCCACCGGCGGCATGCTCGACGCGGCGGCGCTCAGATCCGGAGCCGCGATGCCGGCGCTCCTCATCTGCGCGCGCATCTCCGTCATCTCCTGCTCCGCCAGCGCCAGCTCGGCCTCCTGCGCCTGCAGCTTGCGCTCCAGCACCGCGATGCGCTCGCCGTGCTTCTTCTCATACTGGACCGCGATGCGCACCGTCTCCGCATCGGCAATCTCGGAGGCCATACGGCCGCGCCGCTGGACGGTGGCCAGATCGTTCCGTTCACGCACCAGCCGCGCGCGGGTCTCCTCCAGCTCGGCGCGAAGCGAGGCCACGGCGACCTTCGCCTCGACCAGCGCATCGCGCATCATCGAGAGCACCGCGCGCGTCTCGTCGGGACTGGACGCGCGATTCATGGCGTCACGAAGCGATTGCCTGAGGTTCTCGAACATCGTGACGCCGCGCGGTACTCAGGACTTGCGCGGCGTGCGCGCGTAGAACCCGCTCATCAGGCGCTCCACGTCGCGCGACTGGCATCGGGGGCAGACGGCGGCTTTGGGATCGTACGCGTCCATCTTCTCGCGCAGCGTGAACGTCTCGTGGCAGACGCGGCAGCGGAATTCGTAGGTGGCCATACTCATGCCTCGCAAAAGTGACGACTCCGGATTAGGATACGCACCGCTCACTTCCACGCGCAAGCACGCTCGGACTCTCGTGCCGCGACCTCCCCTGATCGCCCTCAGCGCCAGCTCCGAGGTGATCCGCGATGCACTTCGCGTTCGCCTCAACGCCGCCTATACCCGCGCCCTCGAGCGGGTCGGGGCGCTCCCGGTGATCGTCCCACCGCTGGGCGACCCCAGCGCGCTGGCCGCGCTGTTGGACAGAGTCGACGGGCTCGTTCTCACCGGCGGCGAGGACGTGGATCCATCGCGCTACGGGGCGTCCCCCCATCCGAAGCTGGGCACCACGCACCCGGAGCGCGACGCCACCGAGCTCGCGCTGGTGAGCCAGGCCCGAGCGCGGCGGATGCCCACGCTCGCCATCTGTCGCGGCATCCAGCTCCTTAACGTCGCGCTCGGCGGAACGCTCATCCAGGACATTCTCGCCGAGCGCCCGTCCGCGATGGATCACGAGCCCGGCGCGGCGCGCGACACACGGGTGCACGATGTGACGGTCGACGCCGGCTCACGGCTGGCCGCCGCGCTCGGCGACACGCGCGTGCGCGCCAACTCCTCTCATCACCAGGCGCTCGATCGCATCGCCCCCGGCCTTCGCGTCACCGCCCGCGCGCCCGATGGAATCATCGAAGGCGTGGAATGGGTTGATGACGACTGGTGGGCACTCGGCGTGCAGTGGCACCCGGAAGAGCTGGTTGAGGGAAAAGAGGAATGGGACCGCCAGCTCTTCGCCGCCCTCGTCAGAGAGGCGTCGCGGTAGAACGGCGACGGGATCGAGGAGGGGCGATCGAAATATGACGATATGACGATTGCATCGATGAGGTGCGATGTGGATGTGCGATGTGCGAGTGGTTCCGCAGTGCGATCTCGGAGCCCCTCGCACATCCTCGATCCACATCGCCGATCGCACGTGCCATCGTCATATCGTCATATTTCGATCGCCCCTCCTCGATCCAATCGTCATATCGTCCTATGTCGATCGCACCTCGATCTCTCGGACCTGTCAGCTGAGCCGCCAGTTCACTTCATCTCGTACCTGTCGCATCAGGCGCTCCGGTGTGTGGAGCGTCGGGAACAGGAGTGAGTCGCTGACGCTGTTGAGCGCCACGCGGAGCGCGCCGAAGCGGTCGGCGGCTTCGGCGTAGAGCATCGCCAGCCCGTGCTCCTGCGCCAGCCGGTGATCGGCGGCGAGCTGGAAGCCGCGCTTGCCCATCTCCTCGTAGTAGCCGAGGTCGGGGCCGCCGCGCCGCCAGTGGCGGTGCTCGATGCGGTCGGGGAAGAGACCGCTCAGCCAGAGCGCGTAGTTGCCGAGGTGGGCGCGCGCCAGAAAGTTGCGGCGCGCGTCGGGGCCGTCGGTGGCGTCGAGCAACGCGGCGAGCGTGTCGTACCGCTCGTCGTCGCTGTCGGCGATACGGGTGAACCGGTCCTTGAGCGAGAAGTGCAGGAGGATGGCGGCCACGTAGTCGCAGAGCACGCGATCGGTCTCACCGCGCGCGCGGAGCGCCTGGCGCACCACCACGTAACAGAAGAGGGGCAGCGAGACGCGGGCGCCTAACGGGTGCTCGAAGAACGCGGCCAGAAGGCGCGGGTCGTCCAGGAGCGCGTCGAGCCCCTCGTCGCGCAAGCGCCCTTCCGCGCGCTCGAGCTCGCTGCGCGAGCCGCGCGCCAGTAGCTGGAGCGCGAGCTGCGCGTCTTCCCTCCCCAACGAAGCACGGACGTTGGCAAGTATCATCGAGTACCTCCTCCCCCCTCCTACTACACCAATCGCGCCGCGGCGACTATCACATGGGAGACGAATGGCACGTTGTGAGGCAATGTTGGCACTCGCCGGCGAGGAGTGCTGCGACGGCATCATGCAGAACGGCGCGCGACCGGGTGTCGCGCGCCGCCTCACGCGTCATCTCGTGCGCGCTGCTCTCTACGGAGTGGGTGCCGGCGGACGGGGGGACGTGGGCGAGTTGGCCACCGCCAGCGCCGCGCGGTACAACAGCTCCGTCACGCGGGTGAGCTTGTCGAAGTCGATCTTCGAGATGTCGTCGCTCACCTTGTGATAGTCCTCGTGGAGCCCGCTGGTGAGGAACACCACCGGGATCCCCCGCCGCGCGTAGTTGTAGTGATCGCTGCGGTAGTAGATCTGTTCCGGGTGGGACGGCGAGTCCCACTCGCGATTGAACAGGAACGGCTTCGGCAGCGCCACGTTCACGCTGTCCACGATCCCGCCCAGCGCCTCGCTCGCGCCGTTCGGCGCCGCCGCCGGCCCCACGATGTACAGCGAATCGGACGCGTTGCGGCCGATCATGTCGGCGTTGATCTGCGCCACCACCGAGTCGAGCGGTACCGACGGATGCGTGGTGAACCACTGCGAGCCGAGGAGCCCGAGCTCCTCCGCCGTGTGCCACACCAGCAGCACCGAACGCTTGGGCTTCTGCGGCCCCTGCTTGAGCGCGCGCGCGATGGAGAGGAGCGCCACGCTCCCCGAACCATCATCATCGGCGCCGTTGGCGATCGAGTCGCCGTTCACCGCCGTCTGCAAACCCAGGTGGTCGAGGTGCGCGCCGAGTGCCACGTAGCTCCCGGCCAACGTCTTGTCGCTGCCGCGCACGATGCCGGCGACGTTGTACGTGTACACCGTCGGCGGGAACATCTCGACCTTCGCGCTGAAGCGCCGGCCGGCGAGCGGCTGCGGCTTGTCGTCCGCCGGCCACCCCGCCGGCAGCAGCGCCGACGCCCCTTCGACGGTGCCGAGCAGCACCATCGGCAGCTCGCGCACCCGCTCGGCGGTCTGCGGCGCCGGACCGACCGTGGTGACGCCCTCCCGAATCTCGGAGACGAGGAGCGGGAACTGCTCGAGCATCGGCCCGGCGGCGAACAGCACGATCACCGCCTGCGGGTTCTTCTGGAGTACGTTGCGCACGCGGAGGGCGAAGGTCTGCTCGCCCACCATCTGCGCGCGCTGCGTGGAATCCGCGCCGGCCGGAGCGCCGTGCACCACCACGGCGACCTTTCCGGTGAGGTCACCCATGGCCGCGACATCGTCGCGCCCCAGCTCGGGAGTGGCCAGACCGAAACCCGCGAAGACGAGCGCTCCGTCGGCGTCCAGACGCGGCAATGGAGCGGCCGGTCCGAACGACGGGAGCGGTACCAGCGTCCCGAAGGGAATCTCCACGCGCCCCTCGGGCCGTGTCACCGCGAACCGGGCGTTCGCAACGCCGTTGCGGGCGAGCGGGACTGCCTGGAGGTATCCGCCGCTGTCCCCCGCCGGCTCGACGCCGAGCGCGGCGAGCCGCTTGGCGAGGAACTCCGCGGCCTTCCGGCTGTGGGGCGACCCCGCGCCGCGTCCGCCCATCGAGTCCGAGGCGAAGACCGTGAGATCCCTCCGCAGCTCGTCCGCGGAGATGACCGTGCGCGTCGCCGCAGCGGCGCCACGAGATGCCGCACCGCCCGCCGGTGGCGGCGGGGGTGCTTGCGCGATGAGTCGCGCGTGAAGGGCGCCACCGAGGAGAGCGAGAGAGGCGAGCGCGGCGGTGCGGCGCATCAGGGCTCCGGAAGTCGAGAAGAGGGCGCGGCGAACCGGCCGTGCAGGCTAACGAGTGAAGTAGTACACCGCAACGCCATGTTTGCCTTCCGTACCCAGGCCACTCATCTTGCGCGGAGCGCCGGAACCGGTGGTCCGCGGCGCGGGTACCTCATACCACACATGCTCTACATCTGCATTCCGGCGTACAACGAAGCGCCCACGGTGGGCGTACTCCTCTGGCGCATCCGCAAGGTGTTCGAGGAGTACGTGCGCGAATACGAGGTGATCGTCCTCGACGACGGGAGCACCGACGGCACCGCCGCCACGCTCGCGCCGTACGCCGAGGTGATGCCGGTCACGGTGGTGCGCAACGAGACGCGGCGCGGTTACGGCGCCGCGCTCGACACGCTCGCTCGCGCCGCGTCGAAGCGCACGCGCTACCCGCGGCGCGACGCGATGCTCGTGATGCAGGGCGATTTCACCGATCAGCCGGAGCACATCCCGGAGCTGGTAAAGCGTTTCGAGGGGGGCGCGGACCTGGTGGTGGCCGAGCAGGAGCGACCTCCGCGCAACGCGCCCATTCCGGTACGCCGATTGCGATTCATCGCGCCCTGGGTCACGCGGCCATTCGTGCGCGTGCCCGGCGTACGCGATCCGCTGGGTAGCTTTCGACTCTACCGGATCGTCACCGTGCGGGAGCTGCTCAAGGAGGCGGGCGACGCGCCCATCGTGGCCGCCGACGGCTGGGCCGCCAACGTGGAGTTGCTCGCCAAGCTCGCCCGCCACGCCCGACGCGTCGAGACCGTTTCGCTCGACGCGCGCTACGACCTACGCCCCCGCGAGAGCCGCGTGCGACCGCTGGCCGGCGCGTGGGATCTGTTCAGGTTCGGTCGTGCATCACGCGGCCGACTCACCCCGAGTGCATCATGACGTTGAAGACGATGAGCACGACGATCGCCGCATTCGCCTCCCTGCTCGCGTCCGCGCCCTCGGGCGCGCAGGATTCCGCGCGCGCCACCGCGCAGGGGACAGTGGACGGCGCGCCCAAGCCGACGGTGGCGCAGCCCGACGTCGGCGTCGACCTTCGGCCGGACGCGCTTCCCTTTCAGGTGGGGGAGCAGCTCGACTACGAGGTGAAGTTCGGCGCGATCAGGGTCGGGAACGCGCGCATGCGCGTTCGTGGGATCCAGACCATCCGCGGCCGTCCCGCCTTTCACACCACGTTCACCGTTCGTGGCGGCACCTTCTTCTACAAGGTGGACGACCGCTACGAGAGCTGGATGGACACGGCGTCGCTCTCGTCGCTCCGGTTCATCCAGGATGTGGACGAGGGGAGCTACGAGCGCACGCGACACTTCGAGATCTTCCCCGACCGGCGCGTCTACACCCAGGACAACGGTCCGGAGAAGCCGAGCGTCGCCAACCCGCTCGATGACGGCTCCTTTCTCTATTTCATTCGCACGGTGCCGCTCACCGTCGGGAACACGGTGGAGTTCAACCGCTACTTCCGCCCCGATCGCAACCCGGTGAAGATCCGCGTGCTGCGCAAGGAGCGCGTGAAGGTCCCGGCCGGGACGTTCGAGACGGTGGTCATCCAGCCCATCATCAAGACGCGAGGGATCTTCGCCGACAAGGGGGAGGCGCAGGTCTGGATTACCGATGACGACCGGCGCATGATGGTGCAGCTCAAGTCGAAGCTCTCCTTCGGATCCCTCAACCTGTACCTCAAATCAGTTCAGCAGAACACGACGACCGCCAGCCAGGATCAGTAGCGCCGCGTGAGGGGGCCCCGCGGGAAGCTGATCTTTCCGCGGTGCGCACCGTTCCCATCGCCCGGCGAGCAAACAAGGTTCGCGCCGAGGAGTTCGCGTCGCCGCCCGCCGGCGACCGGTCCTTCGGCGCGTTCCTGCGCTCGCTCCCCGACGTCCTCGTAGCGCGCGACTTCCGGCGGTTGGTGGACGCCATCGTCGCGGCGGCGGGACGACGCGCGGTGGTGGCGATGGTGGGCGGGCACGTGGTGAAGACGGGGCTGAATCCACTCCTGCTCGAGCTCATGCGGCGCGGCGTGGTGACGCACCTGGCGATGAACGGCTCGGGCGCGATCCACGACTACGAGGTCACGCGCTGGGGCGGGACATCCGAGGACGTCGCCGCCGGCCTCCGCGACGGGACGTTCGGCATGGCGGAGGAGACCGGACGCGGGATGAACGACGCGTTCGTCCGCGGGAGACGCGACGGCTGGGGGATGGGCGAGGCGCTCGCCCGCTCGCTCGAGGAGACGCCCTCGCTGGCGCACCCGGAGCTGTCGCTGCTGTTAGGCGCCCGAGAGCTGGGAGTGCCGCTCACCGTGCATGCCGCGCTGGGAGCGGAGATCATCCATCAGCACCCTGCGGCCGACGGCGCCGCGATCGGCGACACCAGCCACCGCGATTTCCGCCGTCTCGCCGCTTCTCTTCCCGCGCTCCACGACGGCGGGGTCGTCCTCAACCTCGGCAGCGCCGTGATCCTTCCCGAGGTGTTCCTCAAGGCGCTGACCGTGGCCCGCAACCTGGG
Organism: Gemmatimonadaceae bacterium; assembly: GCA_035249845.1. Lineage (GTDB taxonomy): Bacteria > Gemmatimonadota > Gemmatimonadetes > Gemmatimonadales > Gemmatimonadaceae > DATFBY01. Next base: position 5,232 of record DATFFZ010000164.1, on the reverse strand, counting down.
CGGGGGGAAGCCGACGGGATTCGTGGCCTGCGACATGGACATGCAGCGTCACTACCGTCCCCGTATGAACGTCGTCCAGCGCCCCACCCTCGGCACCGGCACCGGCTACGAGATCACCGGGCACCACGAGATCATGGTGCCGTTGCTTGCCTGGGCGGTGTTGGAGAAGCTCGGGAAGCGGGAATAGAGAATGGGGAATGGAGGCAGGAAGAAGGGCCGGCGATCCTCGCCGGCCCTCATCGTTCCCGCTTCCCCATTCCCGCTTCCCTGTTCCCGCTTCCCGCTCCTAATGCGTTCCCGAGAACTTCTCGCGCATGCGGCGGGCGGTGTCCGGGCTGATGATCCTCAGCACGAAGTAGACGACGAGACCGACTACTGCGATTTTCAGCGCGAGCAACAGCAAGCTGAAGAGAATGGCGAACAGCCACGGCAGAATGCCGAACACCAGCTTGAGCAGGAAGAGCCCAATCAGTGCGAGTATGCCGACGCCGAAAATGGTCCGTAACATTATGAGAGTCTCCACGCGGTTCTGGAGAGCCATACGCGCGGGATCCGCGCATGGTTTCAACACCGGCGCCAACCGGTCGCGCCGCTCCCCAGGAAAGTGACGAGTCTCCGATCCAGCGGGCACACGCCCGCCACCACTGACGTCCTCATCATCGGCGGAGGCCTCGTCGGCCTCTGCTGCGCCATCGCCCTCGGCGAGCGCGGCGTGGAGGTGATCATACTCACCCGGCGCCTTCCCGGCGAGGCATCCCCCGCCGCCGCCGGAATCCTGGCGCCGAGCGTCGAGCGCGTGGAGGGCCCGGCGCACGCCTTCGCCGTCGCGGCCCGAGACCGATATCCGAGCTTCATCGAATCGCTGGCGGCCACCACCGGGATCGAGGTCTCCCTCAACCGGCGGGGAATTCTCGGCCTCGCGGGGGATGTGGAAGGAGAACGGATCGACGCCGCCGCGCTCCGCCGCATGGAGCCGGCGCTGGCGTCGCACGAGAGCGCCGTGTACTCCGCGAACGACGGCGCGGTGGACAACGTGACGCTCCTCACGGCTGTCACCAGGCGCATCTCGCAGCTCCCCTCGATCCGCATCGTCGACGCGCTCGCCGACGAGCTCACGCTCGACGCCGAGCTGGTGGGCGTCGCCACCGCCGCCGGAGAGAGCTTCAGGGCACGTCGCGTGATTCTCGCCGCCGGTGCGTGGCTCGCGTGGCTTCGCGGACTCCCTTCCCCGATCCCGGTGGAGCCGGTGCGCGGCCAGATGCTGGCGCTCGCCTCACAGGCGCTCGGCCGCGTCGTCTTTGGAGCCGATGCCTATCTCGTTCCGCGCGCCGGTGAGATCCTGGTGGGTAGCACCATGGAGCACGTCGGTCTCGAGGCCGGCACCACGCCAGAAGCGCTCGACATGTTGCGCAGCGCCGCGACCCAGATCTGCCCGGCGCTCGCCTCCGCCGCGGTCACCCGGAGCTGGAGTGGACTGCGCCCCATTACCCCCGACCTCCTGCCGATGCTCGGCCCCCACCCGGCCGACGAGAGGCTCGTCTTCGCCGCCGGCCATTCCCGTAGCGGCATACTCCTGGCGCCACTCACGGCGGACTGTCTGGCGGCGCTCGTTTGTGGTGAGGAACCGCGGCACGACCTCTCGCCGTTTGTCGTGGGGAGATTCGCGTAACCTGCGAAAACGGCCGTCAAAGGTTAGCGTTAGCTACCCTGCGGTGCCGTCGCCGGATACCTTTCGCGCTGGCCGTGGCCTGAGCCTGGAGACGCATGGGGGAGAGCCTCTATCAGATAATGGGCGTGCACCGGGGGGAGCCTCTCCCGGCCCGTAAGCCATCCTGGCTCAAGGTGCGCGCGCCAGGGGGGCCGAACTACTCCCGTCTACGCACCCTGATGCGCGAGCTCGACCTCCACACGGTGTGCGAGGAAGCGCACTGTCCGAACGTCGGCGAGTGCTGGGAGCACGGGACGGCGACGTTCATGATCCTGGGAGACGTGTGTACCCGGAACTGCGCCTACTGCGCCGTGGCGCATGGCCGGCCGCCCAGGTTTGACCCCGCCGAACCGGCGCGAGTGGCCGCCGCGGTGGCCGAGATGCGGTTACGGCACGCGGTGATCACGTCCGTGGATCGCGACGACCTCCCGGATTTCGGCGCCTGGGCATTCGCGGAGACCATCCGGCAGATCCGCGAGCAGGTTCCGGAGTGCTCCATCGAGGTGCTGGTTCCAGACTTCCAGGGAAACGAGGAGAGCATCCACGCGGTGCTGGAGGCCGGCCCGGACATCTACAACCACAACACCGAGACTGTCCCGCGCCTGTACAAGCGGTGCCGCCCCGGCGGCCGCTACGAGCGGGTGATGACGATCTTCCGTCGCGCCAAGGAGCTGGCCTCCGACATCCCCACCAAGTCGGGGATCATCCTGGGCATGGGGGAGACGATTCCTGAAGTGGTGGCCACCATGCGCGACCTGCGCGATGTCGACGTCGACATCCTCACGCTCGGCCAGTACCTGCGCCCCTCCGAGTCTCACCTCCCGCTCGACCGGTACTACACGCCTGACGAGTTCGCCGAGCTGAAGGCGATCGGCCTCGGGCTGGGCTTCCGGCATGTCGAGTCGGGACCATTGGTGCGGTCGAGTTATCACGCCTGGGAGCAGGTCGTGGCCGCGAAGCTCGCATGATGTGGTCTTGGGTCGTGGATCTCGGGGTGCCGGTCGACACGACTCACCTCCGCGACCGTTGAAGCTCGACGCCGGACACCAGACGTACACCCGATTCCCCTTTTCCCTCTCGATGGCGAAGAAGAAACCGGACTCGACCTCCGATCCCGCGCTCCGTAGGGAGCTTCTCCGCTCCATGCTCCTCATGCGACGCTTCGAGGAGCGGGCGGCGGAGGCGTATGCGCTGGGGAAGATCGGCGGCTTCTGCCATCTGTACATCGGGCAGGAGGCCGTGGGCGCCGGGGCGATGTCGGCGCTGCGCGAGGACGATTACGTCATCGCCAGCTATCGCGAGCACGGACAGGCGCTGGCGCGGGGCGTGGCGCCGCGGGCGATCATGGCCGAGCTGTTCGGGCGGGTCGATGGCTGCTCCAAGGGGAAGGGCGGCTCGATGCACCTCTTCGACCGCAACGTGAACTTCCTCGGCGGGCACGGGATCGTGGGCGGTCACCTCCCACTGGCCACCGGCGTGGGCTTCGCCACCAAGTACCGTGGCGGCGACCAGGTGTGTCTCTGCTTCTTCGGCGAGGCGGCGGTGAACAACGGCGCGTTTCACGAGGCGCTGAACATGGCCGCGCTCTGGAAGCTCCCGGTGATCTACCTGGTGGAGAACAACCGCTACGGCATGGGGACGGCGCTCGAGCGCGCCTCCGCCATCAACGACATCGCCGAGCGCGCCTGCTCGTACGACATGCCGAACGAGGTGGTCGACGGCCAGGACGTGATGGCCGTCCGCGAGGCGACGCTGCGCGCCGTGGCCCGCGCCCGCTCCGAATCGCAGCCCACCCTGCTGGAAGTCCGCACGTACCGTTTCATGGGACACTCCATGTCCGACGCGGTGAGCGGAACCTATCGCACGAAGGAAGAGCTCGAGGAGCACATGAAGCGCGATCCGATCATGCTCCTCCGCGAGGCCATGGAGAAGCAGGACGGATTCAGCGACGCCGACATGACGGCTCTGGACGACGAGCTGAAAGCGATCGTGGAGGATGCCTGGAATTTCGCCGACGAGAGTCCGGAGCCGCCGGTCGAAGCGTTGTGGGAGGATGTGTTCGTCGAAACGACTTCGGATGAGGAAATACTGGAAACGCGGCATTAGGCATCGGCCATTCGGCATCCGCGGCGCGGCGAGACCTTCGCCGCGACCCGGGTGGTGGATGGTGAATGCCGGATGCCGTGGTTCATTCACACCATGCCGCTGATCACGTACCGCGACGCGCTGAACCAGGCGCTGCGTGAAGAGATGCACCGCGATGACCGCGTCTTCCTCATGGGGGAGGAAGTCGGCGTCTACCAGGGTGCCTACAAGGTCTCCAAGGGGCTGCTCCAGGAGTTCGGCGAGATGCGGGTCGTGGATACGCCGATCACCGAGCTCGGGTTCGCCGGTGTCGGCGTGGGCGCCGCCATGGTGGGACTTCGGCCCATCATCGAGTTCATGACCTGGAACTTCGCGCTGCTGGCGCTCGATCAGGTCGTGAACTCCGCCGCCAAGATGCTCTACATGTCGGGCGGGCAATACAACATCCCGATCGTCTTTCGCGGCCCGAACGGCGCCGCGCTCCAGCTCAGCGCGCAGCATTCGCAGGCGTGGGAGTCGTGGCTGTCGCACATCCCTGGGCTCAAGGTGGTCGCTCCCGGCACGCCGTACGATGCCAAGGGGCTACTCAAGAGCGCGATCCGCGACGACAACCCGGTGATCGTGCTCGAGGGGGAGATGCTCTACAACACCAAGGGCGAGGTCCCCGACGAGGAGTACGTCATCCCGATCGGCAAGGCCGAGCTCAAGCGCGAGGGCGATCACTGCTCGATCCTCACGCACGGGAAGATGGTGCTGGTGGCGATGCAGGTGGCCGATCAACTGGCCAAGGATGGCATCCGGGTGGACGTGCTCGATCTTCGCACCGTCCGCCCCATGGATGTGGACGCGATCTCCGAGTCGGTGCGCAAGACGAACCGTGTGGTGGTGCTCGAGGAAGGGTGGTCGGTGTGCGGTGTCGGCGCGCAGGTAGTGGACCACGTGCAGCGGGAGTGCTTCGACCATCTCGACGCGCCGGTCCTCCGCGTCCATCAGGAAGACGTGCCCATGCCGTATGCGAAGAATCTGGAGAAAGCGGCCAAGCCCGATGCCGCCAAGACGATCGCGGCCGTGAAGAAGGTCATGTACCTGGAGTAGTGTGCTCGGGGGTTTATGGCGACGAAGGTGGTGATGGAAGCACTCTCCCCGACGATGGAGGAGGGGAGACTGGTGAAGTGGGTCAAGGCCGAAGGGGAGAACGTCGCCAAGGGCGACGTGATCGCCGAGGTCGAGACCGACAAGGCCGTCATGGAGCTGGTGGCGCGCGTCGATGGCGTGCTACGCAAGCAGGTGCTGGCGGAGGGGAGCACCGCGCCGGTGGGTCAGCTGGTCGGGGTCATCGCCGCGCCTGACGAGAACATCGACGCGCTGGTCGGCGGCGCTCCGTCCGCCGGCGCTCCGGCGGGCGGTGCGAGCGCGGTGCCGCGCACCCCGGCCGAGTC
>DATFFZ010000163.1:0-14204 GCA_035249845.1 Gemmatimonadaceae bacterium | reverse complement strand
CCGCGCCGCGCGCCGTGCCGCCGTCGATGCACGCGCCCGCCGGCGTCGACCAGCACGGCCACCTCCCCGAGCCGTGGCCCGGCGACGTCGTGGAGCCGATGTCGGTCATGCGCCAGCGCATCGCCGAGCACATGGTCGTGTCGCGCCGCACCTCGGCGCACGTCACGTCCTTCATGGAGGTCGACTTCACCCGGGTGGCGCGACTCCGCGCCAGGCATCGCGCCCAGTTCGAGGCGGCGAGCGGACAGAAGCTCACCTACATGCCGTTCATCATCAAAGCCGTCGTGGACGGACTGAAGGCGTACCCGGTGATGAATTCCTCCGTCGCCGGCACCAACGTCATCTACCGCAAGCAGTACAACATCGGCGTCGCCGTGGCGCTCGACTGGGGCCTCATCGTGCCCGTCATCAAGCGCGCCGACGACCTTTCGCTCACCGGGATCACCCGCGCCCTCAACGATCTCGCCGCGCGCGCGCGCGCCAAGAAGCTGAGCCCCAGCGAAGTGCAGGACGGTACGTTCACCATCACCAATCCCGGCGTCTTCGGATCGTTGATGGGGACGCCGATCATCAGCCAGCCCCAGGTGGCCATCCTCGGAATCGGGACCATCGAGAAACGGCCCAAGGTGATGACCGGACCTGATGGCGAGGACACCATCGCCATCCGCACCTGCTGTCACTTCTCCATATCCTTCGATCACCGCATCATCGACGGCGCCATCGCCGATCAGTTCCTGGCGCACGTGAAGAAGGGGATCGAGTCCTTTCCCGAGAACGCCATCTAGAATGCCTCGCGCGCTCACGTTCCAGCGGACGGTCGTCACCCCGTCCGAGCGAAAGAAGTACTTCGAGCGCCTTCGCGCGCGTCGAGCCTACTACACCGGCGTCTCGTGCCGCTTCTGGGTGTTCGAGGAGGTGGGACTGGCCGGCGCGTTCATCGAGTTCATCGAGGCGAACGAACCCGATGTCCTCAGCGCCGCGCTCGGCGGAGCGCCGGATCAGGTCGTGGAAGCGGCGCGCATCTATCGCGAAGTGGAGCTCGACTAGATGCCCGCACGCACCATCACCGCCAACGGACAGCGCTGGGAGGTCCGGCCCACCGGCCGCGTCACGCAGTACGACAAGGATGAGTTCGGGCTGATGTTCATCCGACGCGATGGCGACACGCGCGAGGTGCGCGTGACGCGCTACTCGCCGCTCGGCGCGCGCTGGCGCGACCAGTCGCTGAGCGAGCTGAGCGAGGCCGACCTGCAGCGCCTGCTCGAGATGTCGCAGCCCAGCTTCACGTCGCCCGAGGCGGGCTACCGGCGGTGACGTCGGCGTCCCTTCCGGCTGGCGGCGGCGCCGCTCTGGCGCTCGTCGACCTGCACATGCATTCGACCGCGTCCGACGGGGCGTTCGCGCCGGCGGCGGTGGTCGAGGCGGCGAAGGCGGCCGGACTCGGCGCCATCGCGCTCACCGACCACGACACGCTGGGCGGCGTGGCCGAGGCTCGTCAGGCAGGGGACCGGCTGGGCGTTCGCGTCGTCCCCGGGGTGGAGCTGAGCGCGGTGGAGGGCGATCGTGAGGTGCACGTGCTCGGCCTCCACCTGTCGCGTCTCGACGAGCTCGAGCGCCAGCTCGTCATCTTCCGGACCGCGCGGCGCACGCGGGCCGAGCGGATCGTCGAGACGCTCAACCGGCTGGGCGTGCCGATCACGCTCGATGCGGTGCTGGTAGAAGCAGCCGGCGGCGCGATCGGACGCCCGCACGTGGCGCGCGTGCTGGTGGCCAACGGATGGGTGATGGATTTCCGCGAGGCGTTCGACCGGTACCTCGGCGCCGGCCGGCCGGCGTTCGTGGCGAAGCATCGGGTGAGCGTCGCGGACGCCATCGCGCTCATTCACTGCGCCGGCGGACTGGCGGTGCTGGCGCACCCCGGCTCGGAGGGGAACCGCCGCTGGATCGAAGCGCTGGTGGCGGTGGGGCTCGATGGGATCGAGGTGCGTCACCCCGGTCACAGCCCGGATGACGTGGCGCAGCTCGGCGCACTGGTGGAGCACTTCGGGTTGGTGCCGAGCGGCGGATCCGACTGGCACGGCGCGCCGGAGGGGGCGCGCGCCATCGGCTGCATGAAGGTGCCCGCCGAATGGCTGGCGCGACAGGAGGCGCGGGTGCGCGAGCGCGCCAGCCGGGAGCGGGTGGCGTGAACTACAAGCTCCTCGCCGTGGGTGACCGCGCGCCCGAATTCGCGGCCACCACCAACCACGGTCGCCAGCTCCGTTTGAGCGAGCAGCTCCAGCGTGGCCACGTGGTGCTGATCTTCTATCCCGGGAACAATACCCCCGGCTGAAACCGTCAACTCTCCGCCGTGCGCGATGAGATGGAGTCATTCAGGGCGATCGGTGCGCAGCCCATGGGGGTGAACCCCGCCAGTGCCGAGAGCCACGCCCGATACGCCGAGAAGATGGCCTTTGGCTTTCCGCTGCTGAGCGACGGCGACCGCGGGATCTCGCTCGCCTATGGAGCGCTCAAGGAAGACGGGCGCGGCGTCCAGCGCAGCGTCTACGCCATCCGCCGGGATGGCACGATCGCGTTCGCCGCCCGGGGCGCGCCGCCACCGTCCGAGATCCTCGCGGCGCTCGGCGGTCGTTAGGCACCGCGCCGGCAATGCCTGACGAACGCGACGCCCGCTCCGGACAGCTCGCCGGCAAGGTGGCGCTGGTGACCGGCGCCGGCCGCCGGGTGGGGCGTGCCATCGCGCTCGGTCTGGGAGCGCGCGGGATGCGCGTGGCCGTGCACTACCATGCCAGCGCCGCGGGCGCCGAAGAGACGGCGAGGCAGATCGACTCGTCAGGCGGCGAGGGGTGGAGCGTGGGCGCCGATCTCGGGGACGCCGATGCGCCGGGCGCGCTGGTCACATCCGTCGTCCGCCACTTCGGCACGCTCGACGTGCTGGTCAACTCGGCGGCGATCATGCTCCGGACGCCGCTGGAGGAGGTCACGCCGGCCGTCTGGGACCGGATTCTCTCCCTCAACCTCCGCGCGCCCTTCTTCTGCGCGCGGGCCGCGGCGCGCGCCATGCAGGCGTCGAAGCCGCCGGGTGGCGTGATCATCAACATCGCCGACCTGGCGGGAATGGAGGTGTGGCCGGGATTCCTGCCCCACGGCATCAGCAAGGCGGCCGTCATCCACATGACGCGCGCGCTGGCGCGCGTGCTCGCGCCATCGATTCGCGTCAACGCGGTGGCGCCCGGCGCGGTGCTCCTCCCCGAAGCGTGGAGCGCCGAGGATGCCGAGCGGCTCTCGCGAACCACGCCCCTCAAGCGGCTGGGCTCACCCGATGACGTGGTGCAGGCAGTGATGTACCTGCTGGAAGCGGAATACGTGACGGGGCACGTGCTGGTGGTCGACGGTGGACGACACGTCCGCTGAGACGCCGCCGGCCAGGTCCGTGGCGGCGGCGAGACATTACGCGACCATCGTGATCGTCGGCGGTGGATGCTACGGGAGCTACTACCTCCGCCAGCTGCGCCGCGCGCGCGCGGCCGGTGCGCTGGTCGTCGACCGCGTGCTGCTGGTGGACCGCAATCCCGCCTGTGCCGTGGCGTCGGTGGTGGACGGTGCCCTCGGGGAGGAGCTGCGACCGGCGGAGTGGTCGGAGTTCTTTCACGGCTACTTTGAAAACGCCGTCGCGCACGACGATCGGACGACGTCGGACGCGATCGTGCCGTCGCCGCTCATGCCTCACCTGATGTTCGAGTGGCTCCTCGGCCGCGCGCGGGAGCGATGGCCGGCCCGCGACGTCGAGGCGCGGCCACTCGAGCGCGCACCGGCGATGCCGTGGCAGCAGGCGGCGCCCGACGGCACGCACTACGTGAGCTTCGCCGAGTGGACGTGCCCCATCAACTGCATCGAGCCCGCGCTCTGTCCGGTGATTCGCGGCCCGCGAAGCTGGAGCATGCCGCCCGCGCTCCGCGCCTACGTCGAGGCCGAGCGCGCGCGCGGGCATCACATGGTGGGCCCGCTCCTCTTTCACTGCGAGCATCGCGCGTACGGCGTGGGGATGTTCGACACCGCGGCGGTACTCGGCGCCGACCGCACGATCGCGCGCGAGGCCGCGGCGGGGCCCGTCAGCGTGCTGGTGGGAACCGTCTCCCACTGCCACGGCGCTCTAAATGTGATGGCCATCGGGGCATGACCCGTTCACAATCGCGCCTCGTGGCGCGACATTTCTGGCGGGTAGCGACGACGCTCATCGGGCGCTGAAGCCTACAACCTGGAGACTGATGGCGGTGGCGGAGAACTTGGAGTACGAAGTGGTGATCATTGGCGGCGGCCCGGCGGGGCTCACCGCGGCGTTGTATGCGGGGCGGTCCATGCTCAAGACCGTGCTGCTCGAAGGACGCTACGCGTGCGGCGGGGAGCTGCTCAACACCGAGACCATCGAGGACTATCCCGGTTTCGAGCACATCCTCGGCCGCGACCTGGCCGAGCGGTTCGAGAATCACGCCAAGAAATTCGGCGCCGAGATCAGGACCTTCGTCACCGTCGAGACCGTGCGGAAGATGGCCGACGGAACGTTCGAGACGATCACCGCCGATGGCGATGTGTATCGCTCGCCCGCCGTCATCCTCACGGCGGGGGGTACGCCCATCAAGCTCGGAGTTCCCGGCGAGCTCGAGTTCGCGGGGAAGGGCGTGTCGTACTGCGCGATCTGCGACGGCGCGCTCTTCAAGAACCACACGATCGCGGTGGTGGGCGGCGGTGACGCGGCGGTCGAGGAGAGCGATTTCCTCACCCGCTACGCGGACAAGGTGTATCTCATCCATCGGCGCGGCGAGCTGCGGGCGTCGAAGATCCTGCAGAAGCGCGTCTTCGAGAACCCGAAGATCGAGATCATCTGGGACACCGTCGTCGACACCGTGCACGGCGATGCGCAGGACCTCGTGCGCGCGCTGGCGCTGCGGAACGTGAAGACCGGCGAGACCCGCGAGCTGCCGGTCACCGGCCTCTTCGTGTTCATCGGATTCCGCCCGAACACCGGCGTGATCGAAGGGCACGTCGAGCACGACCCCATGGGGTACCTGATCACCGACGCGAACATGGAGACGTCGATTCGCGGTCTCTTCGCGGCGGGAGACCTTCGCGCGCAGCTCACTCGTCAGGTGACGACCGCGGCGGGCGACGGCACCACCGCCGCCATCGCGGTGGAGAAGTACCTCGCCGCGCGCCGTGACGGCGTGCTGGAGCCCGCCATCGTGGCCACCGGCGGATACGCGGTGTGAAAGTCCAGACCTTTTCGGTCGGGCCCTTTCAGGAGAACGCCTACCTTCTGATCGACGACGTCGAGCGACGCGCCGTCCTCATCGATCCGGGCGACGAGGGCGAGCGGCTCCTCCGCGCCGTGACGGAGTCCGGCGCGACGCTGGAGGCGATCTGGCTCACGCACGCCCACGTCGACCACGTCGGCGGGGTCGCCGCGGTCAAGCGATCGCATGACGTGCCCATCTTCCTGCACCCCGCGGAGCTGCCGCTTTATCGCAGCGCCGTACAGCACGCGCTCTTCTTTGGTTACCGTATCGAGGAGCCGCCGCCCCCCGAGCGCGAGCTGAGCGAGGGCGACGTGCTGCGCGTCGGCGCGCTCGACTTCTCCGTGATGCACGCGCCGGGACACGCCCCCGGTCACGTGGTGATCCACGGTCACGGCGTCGCCTTCGTGGGCGACTGCATTTTCGCCGGCTCGATCGGCCGCACCGATCTCCCGCTCTCGCACGGACCCGACCTGGCTCGCACGCTGGAGCGAATCTCGGCGCTTCCCGACGAAACAGTCCTCTATCCGGGACACGGACCCGCCACCACCATCGCGCGAGAGAAGTCCGCCAATCCGTTCCTGAACGGGCTCGCCCGCATCGCGGGCCGCTGATCGTTCCGCGCGCGGCCGGCCGCGCTACAGGACTCGCGCGATCGCGCGCGTTCCATAAGATTGTTACTCGATTGGGCGGGGACAGGATCAGGCGTTTCCTGCCCCGTAACGTCTACCCACGGGGGATTCATGACTCCTAGGCCACGTCTGATCGCCGTACTCGCCGCCCTCACCGCACTCGGTGCCTGCAATCTCTCCACCGATCTCGATCCCGATGACATCGACGTCGGCATCGCCATCGTCGAGATGGTGGACCAAGGGGGCGGCAACTTCGTCGCCCGCCCCACGGTTCAGTTCGCGCGGAACGCGTTCTTCACCATCGAGAACAGCGCGGCGCGCGGCGACTTCTGCGGCGGACCGCAGCCCATCCCCACCGGGGGTGGTGGCGGCCTGAACATCGAGTATCTCGACGCCGGTGCCACGCTCACGTGGACCGAAGGCGCCACCAACACCCAGCTCGTGAAGCTGGTGAACGGCAACGTCATCACCTACGCGTCGGCGGCGGTAGCGGGGATTCCCTCGACGCCCGGCGCTCTCGTCACCCTGGCGGCGCCGGGTGCCACCCCCGGCTTCCCCGCGACGTCGGTGACGGCGCGGCTCGCCGAGCCGCTCACCGGGATCGGTCCGATCAATCCGGACCCCCCTGCCGGGCAGGGCCTCGCGCTCGCCTGGACGCCAACCACCACCGCCAACGACAGCGCCAAGGTGGAGTTCCGCATCCAGTACAGCACCGGCGGGAACACTCCCACCGATGAGGTGATCTGCCGGCTGGACGACGACGGCGCCCACACCGTCGAGAACGGGCAGCTCTTCGGGTGGCGCAACGCGGTGGACCTCAGCCGCCAAGTGATCGCCAGCCGCTATCGCTCGACCATCCGGGTGCAGGGCGACGTGCAGTTCGCCTTCATCTCGAGCTTCGCGGTCACGAAGACGACCTTCCCGTGACGTGATGCGCGCGGCGGGCACGGCTCCCGCCGCGCGCCTTTTTTCGGAAGCTTCCACACATCGCAATGGCAGACACGAGAACGGAGAAGGATCCACTCGGCCCCCTCGAGGTGCCGGCCGACGCGTTGTACGGCGTGCAGACGCTGCGCGCGTCGAGGAACTTCCCGATCAGTGGGATCCGTCCTCTTCCGGTCTTCGTCGAGTCGACGGTCCTGATCAAGAAGGCCGCCGCGCTCACGCACAGGGACACCGGTCGACTGGAGCCGCGGCTGGCCGACGCCATCGTCCGCGCGGCCGACGAGGTGCTGGCCGGTCAGCACCGCGATCACTTCATCGTCGACGTCTACCAGGCCGGCGCCGGCACCTCGCACAACATGAACGTGAACGAGGTGCTGGCCAACCGCGCCAACGAGCTGCTGGGTGCGAAGCGCGGCGCCTACTCGCCGGTGCACCCGAACGATCACGTCAACATGGCGCAGTCCACCAACGACGTGATTCCCACCGCCATCCGGCTGGCGTCGCTCATGATGCTCCGGCCGCTGCTGGCCTCGTCAGGCACGTTGCGCGACGCGCTGCTGGCCAAGGGGAAGGAGTTCGACGGCATCATCAAGGCGGGACGCACGCACCTCCAGGACGCGATGCCGATCCGTCTGGGACAGGAGTTCCGTGCCTATGGACGCACGATCGAGCGGAACCGGCGGCGCATCGAGCACGCGGCGGAGGATCTGCGCGATCTGGGGATCGGCGGCACCGCCGTCGGCACCGGCGTGAACGCCGAGCCCGAGTATCCGGCGCTCATGGTCAAGCACCTGGCGGCGATGACCGGGCTCCCCGTGCGCGAGGGCGAAGATCGCATCCAGCTCATGCAGAGCATGGGGGACGTCGCCGCCTTCAGTGGACAGCTCCGCACGCTGGCCGCCGACCTCGGCAAGATCGCCAGCGATCTCCGCCTGCTGGCCAGCGGGCCACGCACCGGACTCGACGAGATCCGACTCCCCGCCGTGCAGCCCGGCAGCTCCATCATGCCGGGGAAGATCAATCCTTCCGTCCCCGAGATGGTGAACCAGGTCTGCTTCCAGGTGATCGGCAACGACACCTGCATCGCGATCTCGGTGGAGCACGGACAGCTGGAGCTCAACGTGATGATGCCGGTCATCGCCTACAACCTGCTTCTCTCCATGCAGATCCTCGGGAACGCAATGGACACGCTGGCCGAGCGCACGGTGAAGGGGATCACGGCCAACGAGGAGCAGTGCCAGTACTGGGTGGAGCGTTCGGCCGCGTTGGCCACCGCGCTGGCTCCGCAGATCGGCTACGCGAAGGCGGCGGAGATCAGCAAGCGATCGGTGGCGGAGGAGAAGCTGATCCGCACGCTGGTGCGCGAGGAGCGCGTCCTCCCCGACGACGAGATCGATGAGGTGCTCGACCTCAAGAAAATGACCGAGATCGGGGTCCCGGGCGGCGCCCACGGTGGCGTTTCGGCGGGGTAACGCGCCGGCGCGCGCCGGTCGGGCTTGTCCCGCCGGCGGCGGTCTCCTATCCTCAAATCGTGAGAATCACTACCTGGGCCGAGTACGGCCTCATCTGCACGTTGCACCTGGCCAAGCGGCGTGACGAAGGTGCCGTGACCGGCCGCCAGATCGCGGCGCGCGAGCGCCTTCCGGCCGACTACGTGGAGCAGATCCTGCTGCGGCTTCGCCGGGCGGAGATCGTGCGCAGCATCCGCGGCGCGCACGGCGGCTACCTGCTCGCCCGCCCGCCGGAGGAGATCTCCGTGCGCGACGTGATCAGCGCATCGGAGCTGGCGACCTTCGACCTGCATTGCGTGTCGCACCCGGTGGACGAGGAGCGCTGCGCCGCCTCGCACGAGTGCAGCATCCGCCCGGTGTGGCAGCTTCTTCAGCGCAAGATCGACGACGTGCTGGAGAGCGTGTGTCTTTCCGACCTGCTGCACGAGGAGGCGGTCGTCAGGCAGCGCGTCGGTCTTCCCGTCCTTCAGGCCTGACCGCGGGCTCCGTGCCCTCATCGCGCGGTCTCTTCTCCATCTGGCAGGAGTGGCGGGCTCGACGCGCGCTGGAGGAGCGTGCGGCGCGCTACGTGGCCGCGCTGGGGACCGACCCGTCGATGGCCGATGTGGAATGGCTGGCGGCGCGGGCCACCGGTGGGGACGCCGATCACGCGCGCTGGGAGCTGCGCTACGCGCGCCGGGCGCTCTGTCTGCTGGCCGCGCAGCGCGACGCGCTCGATGACCGGACGGCGTCGGTGGTGGCGCGGGAGCTGGGCCGGGCGCTGGCGCGTGACCCGAATATCGCGCCGGGGAAGCTCAAGGTGGCGGAGCGGCAGCTCAACGCCAGGCTGAGTGCCTATCGCGATGCCATCGAGAACCGCGAGGGGGCGGGGACGGGGTGGCACCTCGGTCGGACGTTGCTCCGTTTCGCCGGTCGTCGCGATGCGGTGGACCCGGCCGACGTGGCGCAGGCGGGCGATGTGGCGGCGCGCTATCTCGAGGAGGCGAACGCGGCGCTGCGCGAGCAGTTCGGCGCGGCGGCGTTGCCGGAGAACGTCGCGCCATCGGCGCTCGGATCTGGTGCCCGCTGAGCGGGTGCGCACGATCCGCAAAAAAACGAAGCGCGGAGGCGTGTGTCACGCCAACCGCGCTCATGCCGAAGGGGGGACTCGAACCCCCACGGGCATACGCCCACTGCGCCCTGAACGCAGCGCGTCTACCAATTCCACCACTTCGGCGCGTTAGGAAAGCTACCGGTCGCGAGAGGCAAAGTCAACGCGCGCAGAGCGTTGCCTGCATCGCGGTAGCCCTCTAAGTTGCCCCCGCACGCGCGCCGCCGGAGCCGGTGACGCGCCTCGCGCAAGAGACGTCTCTCAACTGTCCGTGATGGCCCCCGCCAACGAGCCCGCGCAAAAGGAAAAATCTGGCGTCGAGCCGATCGCGCGGAACAAGCGTGCGCGTCACGACTACCACATTCTGGACACGTGGGAAGCGGGGATCGTGCTCACGGGCACCGAGGTGAAGTCGCTGCGGCAGGGGAAGGCGAATCTGGTCGACAGCTTCGCCAGCGTGCGGGGTGGCGAGATCTTCCTGCACAACCTCCACATCGCGCCCTACGAGCAGGGGAACCAGTTCAACCACGAGCCCACGCGAACGCGGAAGCTGCTCCTGCATCGAAAGGAGATCCGACGTCTGATCGGCGGGAGCGAGCGTGAGGGGCTGACGCTCATTCCACTCGATCTGTACTTCAAGAAGGGGATCGCCAAGGTGACGCTGGCGCTGGGGAAGGGAAAGAAGCTGCACGACAAGCGGGCCGACGAGCGCCGCCGCGAGGACGAGCGCGAGATGGCTCGGGCGGCGCGCCCGCGATGATCGCGCTGCTGCTCGCCTTGCAGGTGGCAACCGGCGCGCCGGTACTCAAGGTGCGCGCGCCCGGGAGCGAGGCGGACGTCCCCGTGGTCCGTTCGGGCAGCGCGGCGGCGGTGGCCGCGCACCTCCTGGCCCCGGTGATCCCGATCGCGGTCAGCCCGCTCCCCAACGCGCGCTTCACCGTCACCTTCCCGGGCGTGGAGTTGAGTCTCACCGACCGGGTTCCATTCGCCACCGTGCGGGGAACGGTGGTGCCGCTCACCGGCGCGCCGTTCGTGGAGGACGGCCGGCTCTATCTGCCACTTCAGCTGGTCACCGATCTCCTGCCGCGCTACGCGCCATCACGGCTCCGCTACGATCGCGCGAGCGGCGAGCTGCGCCTGCTCGGCGCCGAGCCGCCTCCGCGCAACGTGGTGTTCGCGCCGAACGACGCGCGGCCATCGCGCCCGACGCGCCCCGCCGCGGCCAAGCCTACCCGGCTCGGCGAGCGACGCCGGGTGGTGGTGGACGCCGGCCACGGCGGCCCCGACGATGGCATGACCGGGCCGATCGGCTCCAACCGGAAGATCCGCGAGAAGGACATCACCCTGGCCGTGGCGAAGAAGCTGGCCACCGAGCTGCGCGAGCGGGAGCTCGACGTCGTGATGACGCGGACGAGGGACACGCTCATCGCGCTCTCCGACCGCGGACGCATCGCCAACCAGCAGAAAGCCGACCTCTTCATCTCCATCCACGTGAACGCCGCCAACCTCCGGTGGAAGCGCCCCCAGGAAGCGCGCGGCGTGGAGACGTACTTCCTGGCCGAGGCCAAGACGGAAGACGCCAAGCGCGTGGAGCAGATGGAGAACGACGCCGTGCGCTTCGAGACCGGCGCCAGCGCCATGGACGACGATCCGCTCAGCTTCATCATCAAGGACATGGCGCAGAACGAGCACCTGCGTGAATCGAGCGAGCTGGCCGACATCATCCAGCGCAAGCTGGTGGCCATGCACCCCGGCCCCGATCGCGGGGTGAAGCAGGCGGGCTTCCGCGTGCTGGTCACGGCCTACATGCCGGCGGTGCTGGTGGAGATCGGCTTCGGCACGAACAGGGAGGAGGCACGCTTCCTCACGGACCCGAAGCGGCAGACGGAGATCGCCGAAGCGATCGCCGACGCGGCGGTGGAGTACGTGCAGCACTACGAGCGACGCCTGGGGACCGCCTCGCCGTGAGACGGCCCGCAGCGGTGCTCGGGCTCCTGCTCGTCGCTGGCTGCGCCTATCTCAACGGAGTCTACAACGCTCGTCAGGCGGAGAAGCGCGGCGACCGGCATGCCCGGGCCGGACGCGTGGCGCAGGCGGTCGCCGCGTACGAATCCACGGCCACGCAGGCGGAGACGCTCCTCGTCAGGCACGTCGGTACCGACTGGGTACGTGAGGCGCGCTACCTGGCGGGGCGGGGCTGGGCGCTCTCCGGCCACTGCGATCGCGCCATCCCGCACCTCGAGGTGATCCTGCGACCCGGGGTGCTCCCGGCGGAGCGGCGCGATCGCGCGACGCTCGCGCTGGGGATCTGTCGCGTGTCGGAGAACGACGCCGCCGGCGGACGCGCGATGCTCGCTCCGTTGGCGGCCGCCCGCGACCGGGACGTCGCTCGTCAGGCGGCGCTGTGGGCCGCGCGCGCCTCGCTGGCGCTCGGCCAGCGCGACTCGGCGCTCACGTACTTCAGGGTCATCGGCGACGGGGCGAGCGACTGGGAGATGGTGGCGCACCATCTCTCGCTGAACGAGCTGCCCGCCGCCGAGAGCGCGCTGGTGCGCCGCGTCGCCGACCGCGATGCCTCGCCCCGACTCGAGCCATCGCTGCTCGAGCTGTGGGCGCGCGGCGGCCGGAGCGGGGTGGAGCGGGTGCTCACCGCGGCGGACTCCTCGCGCCTCTCGCCCACGCGTTTGGGTCGCCTGCATATTGTCATCGGTGATCTCTGGCTCGAGGCCGCCATCGACTCGGCGGCGCTGGCGCACTTCGAGCGCGCCTCGCGCGTATCGCGGGACACGCTCGTCTCACGCGAGGCGGCCGCGCGGCGCACGGCGATAGCCGTTCGCGGCGCATCGTCGCTGGCCGAGCTAGAGGCTGCCGTCGCGGCCGCGCGCAACCGCGCCCGCGGGACGGAGATCCTGCGACGCCTCGAGGACAGCCTGCTCCTGCTCAAGCTTCTCGAACGACGAAACGACGCCACCGAAGCGGGGATGTTCCTGGCCGCCGAAGTGGCGCGCGACAGCCTTCACGCGCCCCTTCTGGCGCGGGGGATGTTCCGCCGCATCGCCGACGGCAGTCCGCGCTCCCCGTTCGCCGCCAAGGCGCTGTTGGCCGCCGCGGCGCTCACGCCGGACTCCGCCGATGCGCTGATGACGGCGGCGCGCGAGCGCTTCCCGGGCTCACCCTACACCGCGCTGGCCGAGCGTAACGACCGGGCGCTGCGCGACTCGGTGGCGTTCCTCGACGGCGCCATGGGAGAGCTGTGGACGGCCGTGACGAAGGTGTGGAGCGACAGCGTGGCGCAGCTTCGCCGAGATCCTCGCGCGCCGGCGCCGCTGCCGGTGCCCCCGGCGGAGTCCTCGTCGGCGACACGACCGTGAGCGCCCCGCGCTCGGTGCTCGAGGTCGAGGCGGCGACGCTTCGCTTTCAGAATCCGGTGTTGCTGGCGGCCGGAACCGCGGCGTACGGGCGCGAGCTGAGCGATGTGGTCTCGCTCGACCGGCTCGGCGGGCTCGTGACGAAGGCCGTGTCCCCGGCGCCGCGGGCGGGCGCGCCCGCGCCGCGCGTGACGGAGTTCCCCGGCGGGATGATCAATGCCGTCGGACTGGCGAATCCGGGAGTGGAAGAGGTTCGCCGAAGCGAGCTCCCGTGGCTGGCGTCCCACCTGCGCGACGCGCGGGTGGTGGTGAACGTGGTCGGCGACAGCGTGGAGGACTACGCCACCGTCGTCGGTGCGCTGAGCGATGCCGCCGGAGTGGACGCCTACGAGCTGAACGTCAGCTGCCCGAACGTGAGGGCCGGCGGGATGGAGTTCGGCGCCGACCCGGCGACGCTCCGGGCGGTGGTACGCGGCGCGCGCGCGGCGACGTCGCGGCCGATCTTCGTGAAGCTCTCTCCGACGTCGAGCGACATCGCCGCCGCCGCGCGCATCGCGGTGGACGCCGGCGCCGACGGGATCAGCGTCATCAATACGATTCCCGGGCTGGTGATCGACGTCGAGCGCCGCCGCCCCGCGTTAGGCTTCGGCACCGGCGGAGTGAGCGGGGCCGGGCTGCGCCCGGTGGGCGTGCTGGCCACCTGGAAGGTGCGGGGGGCGGTGACGGTGCCGATCATGGGAGTGGGTGGGATCGAGAGCGGAGAGGACGCGCTCCAGTACGTCATCGCCGGCGCGTCGCTGGTGGCGGTGGGGACGGCGGCGCTCCGCGATCCGCGCGCGCCCGAGCGGATCGTGCGCGAGCTGGCGGCGTGGTGCGAGCGCCATGGCGTGCGCTCGCTGGCCGAGGTGGTGGGGACGCTGGAGCTCGGTCGTTGAGCGCACGCATCATCGTGGCGCTGGACGTGCCGCGCCTGGACGCGGCGCGCGCGCTGGTCGATTTGCTTGGCGACGGCTGCGATTTCTACAAGGTGGGGAGCGAGCTCTTCACGGCGGCGGGTCCGCCGGTGGCGGAGTGGCTTCGCGGCGCGGGGAAGGAGGTCTTTCTCGACCTCAAGCTGCACGACATCCCGAACACGGTGCGCGGCGCCGCGCGGATCGCGGCATCACTCGGCGTGAGCCTGCTCACCGTGCACGCGTCGGGCGGGGGCGCGATGATCGCCGCGGCGGTGGAGGGTGCCGGCGACCGGACCGGAGTACTGGGGGTCACGGTGCTGACTTCGCTCGACAGCTCGGCGCTCGGAGTGGCGTGGGGGCGGGAGGCGCCGGTGGTGGCCGACGAGGTCCTGCGCCTGGCCGGCCTGGCGGCTG
>DATFFZ010000162.1:0-4967 GCA_035249845.1 Gemmatimonadaceae bacterium | reverse complement strand
TGACGGCGGCGGACGCGGCGAGCGGAGCGAAGGCTCCGATCTGGTGGAGAACGTGATCGCCATCAACCGCGTGGCCAAGGTCGTGAAGGGCGGACGGCGCTTCTCGTTCAACGCCCTGGTGGCGGTGGGCGACGGCTCGGGGCGTGTGGGCGTGGCGACCGGGAAGGCGAACGAAGTCTCCGAGGCGGTGCGCAAGGCGGTGGATTCCGCGCGTCGCCGGATGGTGCACGTGCCGCTCACCGGGAGCACGATCCCGCACGAGGTGACGGGAGAGCACGGCGCCGGCCGCGTCCTCATGCGTCCAGCGGCGCCGGGCGCGGGGGTGATCGCGGGCGGCGCGGTGCGGGCGGTGCTCGAATGCGCCGGGGTGGCCGACATCCTGACCAAGAGCCTGGGGTCCACCAACCCGCACAACATGGTGCGGGCGGCGATGGACGGACTGCGTCAGCTCACGACCGTGGATCAGATCGCGCGCGAGCGTGGGGTGGAGGCGTCGAGCCTGCCGTACCGGTCGCGAGCGAAGTCGAAGGAGACGGTGTAAGATGGCTAGAACGTTTGTGTGGCACCGCACTCGCGGGCCAAAGCATACGCCGAAGGAGGAGCCGGCGACGATGGGGAAGCTGCGCATCGAGCAGGTGCGCAGCGGGATCGGGCACCCGGCCAAGATGCGCCGGACGCTCGAGGCCATCGGGCTCCGTCATCATCAGGACGTCATCGTGAAGCAGGATTCCCCGTCGTTGCGGGGGCAGCTCAAGCAAGTGCGTCACCTGGTCGAAGTGACGCCGGTGGAGGAGTAGGAACGTGGCGAACGAGTTCGAGAAGATCGGCCTCCACAACCTGACGCCCTCTCCGGGCTCGCACCGCGAACGCAAGCGCTTGGGTCGCGGCCCGGGCTCCGGCAAGGGGAAGACGTCGGGCAAGGGGCACAAGGGTATCAAGGCGCGCGCGGGGCATCATGGGCCCGGCGGCGGCAAGCCGCGCTTCGAGGGCGGGCAGATGCCGCTCACGCGCCGGTTGCCCAAGCGCGGATTCACCAACCCGTTCCGGGTGGAGAATCAGATCGTGCGTCTGGACCAGCTGGCGCGCGTGGAGGGTGACACCATCACCGAGGAGACGCTGGCCGCGGCGGGGCTCATCGAGCCCGGCAAGGGTCCGGCGAAGCTGCTCGCCAACGGCGAGATCACACGCCCCGTGACCGTGCGCGGGATCAAGATGAGCGCATCGGTGCGGGAGAAGATCGCGGCGGCCGGGGGCCGCGTCGAGGAGTAACATGGCGCAGACGAACGCGGCCGCCGCGGTCGGCAACCTGTTCAAGGTTCCGGAGCTGCGGTCGAAGATCGGCTTCACGCTTCTGGCGCTGCTGGTGTACCGCATCGGCGCGCACATCACCGCTCCGGGCATCGACGTCCTGGCACTGCGCGACTGGTTCAGCACGCAGGGTCAGGGCCTGCTCGGCCTCTACGACCTGTTCGTGGGAGGCGGGCTGTCGCGCGCCACGCTCTTCGCGCTCGGCATCATGCCCTACATCTCCGCCAGCATCATCTTCCAGCTCGCCGGGGCGGTGATCCCGACGATCGAGAAGATGCAGAAGGAGGAGGAGGGGCGGAAAAAGATCAACCAGTGGACGCGCTACCTCACCGTCCTGATCGCGGTGGTGCAGGCGGTCGGCTTCGCCATCTTCACCGAGTCGCTCCCGAACGCCGTGCACACGCCCGGCTTCGGCTTCCGGATGCAGATGACGCTCTTCCTGACCACCGGCGCCATGTTCGTGATGTGGCTGGGCGAGCAGATCACCGAGCGCGGCATCGGGAACGGCGCCAGCCTGCTGATCTTCTTCTCGATCGTGGAGCGGATCTGGCCCGGCATCATCCAGACCTTCAACTTCGTGGCGACGGGCGCCATTCAGCCGCTGTCGCTGGTGGCGCTGGGTCTGGTGATGGTGGGGGTGGTGGCGGCCACGATCATGATGACGATGGCGGCGCGTCGCGTGCAGATTCAGATCCCGCAGCGGACGATGGCGCGCGGCCGGATGCGCGAGGCGGCGAAGAACTTCATCCCGCTCCGGCTCAACGCGGCCAACGTGATGCCGATCATCTTCGCCAGCTCGGTGATCGTGGTGCCGGGGGCGCTGGCGCAGTTCAGCGGGAATCCTTCGCTCCAGGCGATCGCGGAGTATCTCCAGCCGGGGCAGTGGCCGTACTTCCTGCTCATGGCCATCCTGATCCTCTTCTTCACGTACTTTTACACGTCGATCATTTTCAATCCGGTCGACATCGCGGAGAACCTGAAGAAGCAGGGCGGGTTCATTCCGGGGATCAAGCCGGGCGCGAAGACGGCGGAGTACATCGACCACGTGGTCACGCGCATCACGCTGCCGGGCGCGCTCTTCCTGACCGCGATCGCGCTCCTTCCGATCCTGATCGCGGACTGGATCAACGTGCCGTTCGCGTTCGGTGGTACGTCGCTCCTGATCGTGGTGGGTGTCGGGCTCGACACGCTCCAGCAGCTCCAGCAGCATCTCCTCCTTCGCAAGTACGACGGCTTCATGAAGAAGGGGCGGGTGCGATTCCGCGGACGGCAGGCGACCGGGTATTGAGCGGTGCGGGTCCTCCTCGCACATGACTGAAGGTTTCGAGCGTGCCTGGCCGGCGCGCGTCCTCGCGGACGCGGCCAGCCAGGCACCCGTTCTTCACGGCGGTGCGCACTCGCCGCCCGCTTCCACTCACGCATGAACATTCTCCTCCTGGGCCCTCCGGGGGCCGGCAAGGGCACGCAGGGCGAGCGTCTGGCCGACCGTCTCGGACTGCGCAAGATCGCCACCGGCGACGTGCTGCGCGCGGCGGTGAAGGACGGAACGGCGATGGGGCGCGAGGCCAAGGGGTTCATGGACCGCGGCGAGCTGGTGCCTGACGAGGTGATCCTCGGCATCATGAAGGAGGCGCTGGCGGAGCCGTCCTCGGCGCGCGGCGTCATCCTGGATGGGGTGGTGCGCACCGTGCCGCAGGCCGAGGGGCTGGAGCGGGTGCTGAGCGAGCTCGGGCGGCGTCTGGACGTGGTGCTCCTCTTCGACGTGGATGAGGAGGAGCTGGTGAGCCGGCTCAGCAGTCGCACCATCTGCGAGAGCTGTCAGACGCCGTACAGCGGGCGTCCGCCAGGCGAGCGCTGCGAGAAGTGCGGTGGGCGGTTGGTCCGGCGGAAGGACGACGAGCCGAACGCGGTGCGCACCCGCATGCGGGCGTATCGCGAGCAGACGGAGCCGGTGGTCCAGTGGTATCGGAAGCGCGAGGATGGGAAGGGCGGGAGGCCCGCCGGCGCGCGCATCCTGCCGGTGAACGCCGCCGGCCCGGTGGACGAGATCACCGATCGTGTGCTGCGCGATCTCGAACCCGCCGGCGACCGGTGAGCGTGGCGGTCCCCGATCGATGATCCAGCTCAAGTCCCCCCGTGAGATCGACGTCATGTCGGAAGGCGGGAAAATCCTCGCCCGGACGATCGATTTCATTCAGGGACGCGTGCAGGCGGGGATGAGCACGCTGGATCTCGATCTGCTGGCCGAAGAGTTCATCCGGAGCCACGAGGGCGCGTCGCCTGCGTTCAAGGGGTTGTACGGCTTTCCGGGCACGCTCTGCACGTCGATCAACAACGAGATCGTCCACGGCATCCCGTCCTCCAAGCGCGTGCTGAAGGAGGGGGATCTGCTGTCGGTGGATGTGGGCGTGCGGTGGCGCGGCTTCTTCACGGATTCGGCGACGACGATCGCCATCGGCGACGTGGACGCGACGTCGCGCCGGCTGCTCGACGTGACGCAACAGGCGCTGGAGGCCGGCATTGCCGCCGCGCAGGTGGGAAACCACATTGGGGACATCGGCGCCGCGGTGCAGGGCGTGGTGGAGGCGGCGGGCTTCAGCGTGGTGAAGGACCTGGTGGGGCACGGCATCGGCGAGGAGTTTCACGAGGAGCCGCAGGTGCCCAACTACGGGAAGCCGAAGCGCGGCACACCGCTCAAGGCGGGGCTGACGATCGCCATCGAGCCCATGGTCAACGTCGGCTCGCCCCGCACGCGCACGATGCCTGACAAGTGGACGATCGTGACCGCGGACGGGACGCGCTCCGCGCACTTCGAGCACACGGTGGCGATCACGGAGCGCGGTCCCCTGGTGCTGACGCGCGCGAGCTAGGACGGCAGCGAGACTCGAAGCGGAGGGTACTTGTCGAAAGACGGCGTCATCCAAGTGACGGGGACGATCATCGAGCCGCTCCCGAACGCGATGTTCCGGGTCGAGCTCGAGAACGGGCACGAGGTGCTCGCCTACATCTCGGGGAAGATTCGGACGAACTTCATCAAGATCCTCCCCGGAGACAAGGTTGCCGTCGAGCTGTCGCCGTATGATCTGTCGAGGGGGAGAATCACCTACCGGTACAAGTGAGCTGCAGCGGCGCGGCGAAGGCCGCGTCTCCTCTCAGCGCAGCTGCTGCTCCACCAACTCCGTGACCTTCCTCGTTGTCTCCCGCGTCCTCGTCACCAACCCCTCCGCCTCTCGCACCAGCGGCCCCCCGCGCGATCGATCCGTCATCGCCGACACGTTGATCATCACGTTGTACGCCGCGCCGCGACACGCGGCTTCGGCGAGCAGCGCCGCCACGCCGGCGTCGGAGATCGCGTTCGTATTCCCACGCTGGGCGGCGATCAACGCGAGGTCGGCCACCTCGGCGCAGGCACGAGCCGTCTCGAGCGGCACCTCGGATGCGCCGAGGAGGGCCTCGGCGATGGCCGCGTCGCGGGTCGTCGCCGCGTCGGCCGGCTCTTTGGGGAGCTTGTAGGCGTTGGAGACGGCGGCGTACGACTGCGCGTCTCGCTCCACCAGCGACGACAGGCGGAGCCCGAGCGCGGCGGCGCTCCGCGCCACTTCCCTGAACTCGCCTTCCACGGCCGCGTACTTCTTTCGTCCAGCCGTGAGACCCGCGAC
>DATFFZ010000161.1:0-51403 GCA_035249845.1 Gemmatimonadaceae bacterium | reverse complement strand
CGTGGCGGCGAAGAGCGCGGCGCGATATCCCGACGCCAGCCTGTCGGCGACCACCGCCGCGGCGGCCTCCGGATTGTCAGGCGCGAAGCCCGGATGCTCGCACACCAGCACGACGTCCGCTCCGTGCTGGCCGAGCCGCTCGGCGGCGGTTCCCACGCCGGGTGGGCCGACGATGAGCGCGTGCACTTCACCGCCGGTCGCGTCGGCCAGCGCGCGCGCGGCGGTCACCGTCTCCAGCCCGACCTTGCGCAGCGCGCCGGAGCGCGTCTCGGCGAATGCGAGGACGTTCGCCATCAGAGCACCTTCGCTTCGGTCTGGAGAAGACGCACCAGCTCGGGCACGGCGGCCGCGCCCTCACCCACGATTCGGCCGCCGGCGCGCTCCGGCGGCAGCTCCATCTTCGTCACCGTGAGCGACTCGGCGCCGAGCGCCGCCGGCCTCGACTCGAGCGGCTTCTTCTTTGCCGCCATGATTCCCTTGAGCGATGGATAGCGGGCGCGCGCGATCCCTTCATCGATCGTGAGCACGACAGGGAGTGGAAACTCCACCATCTCCGCCGCGCCCTCGAGCTCGCGTCGCGCGGTGCCCCCGTTGTCTCGCAGCTCGAGCCGCGAGCAGGCGTTGACCACCGGCAGGTTCAGCAGCTCGGCCACGATCGCGCCCACGGCGCCGCTGGCGGAGTCGATGGCCATCCTGCCGAACATGATCACGTCGTAGCCGCCGCCCCCGAGCTCGGCGGCGAGCGCCTTGGCGATGGCGAAGTTGTCGAATGGGACGGTGGGCGCCTTGAGGTGGATCCCCCGGTCGGCACCCATGCTCAGCGCCTTGCGGATGGTCTCCTGCACGACGTCGGGGCCGAGCGAGATGACGACCACCTCACCCTGCCCCGTTTTCTCCTTGTGCTGGAGCGCCACCTCGACCGCGTAGCCGTCGAAGTCGTTGATGTCGTATTTGAGGGCGGTCTCGTCGACGGATTTTCCGTCCGCGCCGACCTTGAAACGCGCCTCCATGTCGGCGACGCGCTTGATGCACACAGCGATTTTCACCGCGCGCGGACTCCCATGTGAAAAGGTTCACAAGAAAGATACGCGCGCCCGAAGGGCGTTCAAGCCGCGCGCCGCTAGTTGAACGCGTTGAGCCCCGTGATCGCCTGACCCAGGATCAGCGAGTGGACGTCGTGAGTCCCCTCGTACGTGTAGACGCTCTCCAGATTGGCCATGTGCCGCATCGACGCGTACTCGGCCAGGATCCCGTTGGCGCCGAGCAGCCGCCGCGCCTCGCGCGCGACGTTGGTGGCGATGTTCACGTTGTTCCGCTTGGCCAGCGACACCTGCTGCGGCGTGAACGTGCCGGCGTCCTTCAGCCGGCCGAGGTGCAGCGAGAGCAGCTGCGCCTTCACGATCTCGGTGAGCATGTCGGCCAGGCGCTGCTGCTGAAGCTGGAAGCCGGCGATCGGCTTGTCGAACATCACACGATTGCAGGCGTACGACACCGCCTCCTCGTAGCAGGCGATGGCCGCGCCGATCGCCCCCCACGAGATGCCGTACCGCGCCTGCGTGAGGCACAAAAGCGGGCTCTTGAGCCCGCCCGACCTGGGGAGCAGCGCATCCGCGGGAAGATGCACGTCCTGCATCACCAGCTCGCTCGTATCCGACGCGCGGAGCGACAGCTTCCCCTTCTGATCCTTGGCCGAGAAGCCCTTGCTGTCGGTCGGCACCACGAAGCCGCGGATGGAGCGCTCGTGCTTGTCGCCGTTGGTCTTGGCCCAGACCACGGCCACCTGCGCCGTCGAGCCGTTGGTGATCCACATCTTGGCGCCGTTGAGCACCCAGCTTCCATCCGGCTGCTCCTTGGCCATGGTGATCATCCCCGCCGGATTGGAGCCGTAGTCAGGCTCGGTCAACCCGAAGCACCCGATCACCTCTCCGGCCGCCATCCTGGGGAGGTATTGCCGCTTCTGGGCCTCCGATCCGAAGGCGTAGATGGGATACATGACCAGCGCGCCCTGCACCGATGCGAACGACCGCACCCCCGAATCGCCGCGCTCCAGCTCCTGCATGATCAGCCCGTACGCGACGTTGTTGAGCCCCGCGCACCCGTACTCCTCCGGCAGGTTCGCCCCGAAGACGCCGAGCTCCGCCAACTCCGGAATGAGCTCCTTCGGAAATCGCCCCTCGTCGTAGCACTGCCCGATGATCGGGAGCACCCTCTCGTCGACGAACTGCCTCACACTATCCCGCACCGCCCGCTCCTCCTCGGAGAGGACGGTGTCGATGGCGTAGAAGTCGGGGTTTGTCATGGTGGGAAAGCTAGGAGAGGGAGGAGGGAGGAGGGAGGGGGGAGGGGGGAGGAGGAACTGCGAAGACTGCGGCATTCGGCATTCGGCATTCGGCATTCGCGGTCTCGGCGCGGATGCCGTCGCGGGTGCCGGATGCCTAATGCCCGAGGCGGCCGTTGTGGTTGGCTGCGGTCCTCCCTCCTCCCTCCTCCCTCCTCCCTCCTCTCACTCTTCTCTCGCCGCCCTCTCCATGGCGTCGATCGCGGAGACCACCCGGCCGATCCGGCGCGACGACGTGAGCTCGCGGCGGGCGCAGGGGGCGATGCCAACCTCGCGGGCTTTGCGGCGAAAACCCGCGCCGTGGTCGATAGGGTGGCCAAGCTCGGCCTGCCACTGATGGACCATCTCGTGGAGGAGCGTGTGGAGCGCTTCGGCCCAGCCGTGGCGGCGGATGTGCGCCCGCGAGATGGTGATCTCGGCGGAGTCGCCATGGCGCGACGCGGCCGTGTACTGGCCCAGCCGGCTCCGCATCCGCCCGGAGATGCGAATCGGGAGCGATGAGAGCGCACCGCCGAAGTGCTGGTGGTTGTATTGATGGTGCCAGCGCGCCAGCTCGCGCAGCAGCGTCGCGTCCTCCGGGTGCGGCGCCTCGCGGCGGCGCACCGGCGGGCGCACGCCGCAATTCACCGAGTAGGCGAGGATGACGCGCTGCGCGGCGTGGCGCTCCGCTCGGGTACGGCCGCACACGAAGGCCACGATCCCCTGGAGCACCTCGCGCGGCGCCCCGAGGTAGGCACGATGCAGCCGCAGCTCGGTCGCCGAGAAGCTCACCATGACCGCGCGGTTGTTCGTCAGGCGGCAGCGGGTGACACCCTTGAGGCCGAGCGAGCGGAGGCGCGCGAACATCTCCTCCGCCGTGCGGGGGGCGGCGTCGAGCTCGAGCTGAAGCTGGACGAGTCGCTCGGAGTACTTCATCGCTCGAAGCTCTTCACCGGTCCCTTCACGAAGCTGCGGTCGGCGCCCGACCAGATGAACGTCGTCACCTCCAACGCCCGCGGCGAGATGTCGATGATGTTGAGGCTGGAGGGGCGCCCGCCGCGGGAGCGATTGGACACCGTCCCGGCGGTGGAGATCACCGTGCCCCGACGCGTGTGCTCCACGTAGTGGATCGCTTCCTGGTGATCGTGCCCGCACAGCACCAGCTCCACACCGAGCTCGGCGAAGGCGCCCAGCACCCGCTTGGTATTCACCAACCCGTGACGCTGCGAGATCTCGCCCTTCACCGGGTTGTGGTGCATGACGATCACGCGCGCGTCCTCCGCCGCCGATTGCTCGAACGCGTCGCGCGCCCGCTCGATCTGGCTCTTCCGAAGGTCGCCGATGATGCCGACGTCGCGCACGTTCCAGGTGAGCGTGTGGTGGGTGACGCCGTGCGCGGTGTTGAGGCCGACGAGGGTGACGCCGGGGACGCGGAGCACCGGCTCGAGCTCGTGCCCGATGTACTTGCGGTAATTCTCGTAGATCACCGCCTTCCCCCCGATCCCTAGCGGCGCCTTCCACCATTGCACGTCGTGGTTCCCCGGAACCACGATCGTGCGACTCACGCGCTCGGCGGCGCGGATGAACGCTCTCGCCCGCTGGAACTCTCCCGACCGGGAACGTTGCGAGACGTCCCCCGAGATCGCCACCACGTCGAACTTGCCGCCCTGAATCAACTCCTCGATCGCCTCGATCTGCTCCGGGACCGCCGGCCGGCCGAAATGCAGATCGGATACGTGGAGCACGCTCGTCATCGCGCCCTCATCGTCGCGCCCGGGCGATGATCGCGTCGGCGAACTCGGCGGTCGTCGCGCTCCCACCCAGATCGCCGGTCAGCGAGCGTCCCTCCAGCAGCGTCTCCTCCAGGCCGCGGCGCACACGAGCCGCGACCTCGTTGCGTCCGGCGTGCTCCAGCAGCATGCACGCCGCGAGAATCAGCGCGCCAGGATTGGCCAGACCCTTTCCGGCGATGTCGGGTGCGGTGCCGTGCACCGCCTCGAAGATCGCCGCATGCGTGCCGTAGTTCGCACCGGGAGCAAGCCCCAGGCCACCGACCAGTCCGGACACTTCATCCGAAAGGATGTCGCCGAAGAGATTGGTCGTCACGATCACGTCGAATCGTTCGGGGTGCAAGACGAGGTGCATCGCCATCGCATCCACGATGCGCTCCTCGAAGGCCACCCGTCCTTCGTAGTCCTTGGCCACCAGCCGCCCCGCCTCGAGGAATACTCCCTGCGAGAACTTGAGGATGTTGGCCTTGTGCACCAGGGTGAGCTTCTTCCGCCCATGACCGAGCGCGAACTCGAAGGCGAAGCGGACCACGCGCTCGGCGCCGTAGCGCGTGATGATCGCCACCGACTCGGCGGCCGCGCGCGCGTCGTCGCCGATCTTGATGTAGTGCTCCACGCCACTGTAGAGCCCCTCGGTGTTCTCCCGCACCAGCACGATGTCCACGTTCTCGAATCGGCCCCCGGCGATCATCGTGCGCGCGGGGCGCACGTTGGCGTACAGGTCGAAGCGGACGCGCAGCGCCACGTTCACCGAGCGATAGCCGCCACCCACCGGCGTCTCCAGCGGGCCCTTGAGCGCGAGCCCGGTCCTGGCGATGGAGAAGATCGTCGGATCGGGGAGCGGATCGCCCATCTGAGCCACGGCCGCCATCCCGGCGATCTGCCGGTCCCATTCGATGTCCGCGCCGGCGGCGTCGAGGATGCGCACCGTCGCGTCGGCGATCTCCGGCCCGATGCCGTCACCCGGGATCAGCGTCGCGGGGATCGTCATCGCGGAGCGCTAGGGGGCCGCGATGAGGTCCGCCAGATGCTCGGCCACGCTCGCCGCCAGCGCGGGAGAGAAGCTCGTCGCCGGCTCGCTCACCACCTCGATCGCCCACAGCGGGCGCGAGCGACGCGCGTCGACCAGCACGAGGTGGAGCACCGCGCGACCGGCGGCGCTGTCCCCCACGCTCCCCTTCTCGAAGCGGAGCTCGACGGGGAGGAGTGCGTAGCGGGCCTCGGTGAACGCCACGATGGAGCGGAGCTGCGTGGCCAGCGGCTCGCGCAGCATCTCCTGCTTCCGCCTGACGCCCGGACGGAGGGACTGCGCGGCGAGCGCATACGGATCGGCGGAGTACCCCGCGTTGCGCTTGGCGGAGCGAGCGACCTGCTCCGGAAAGACCCACAGCCCCTCCACGCCACGCTCCTTCACCGCGAAGGTGATCTCGCTGTCGACCGTGCGCAGGTACTCGCGGGGGCTTCCCGCCGCGGTGGACCAGCCGAGGCTGTCTCCCTCGCGGAGATACTGGACGGGAAGGACCACCAGACGCTGCGCGGCGAGCGAGGAGAGAGGACGGCTCTTCGATTCGCCATCGTCGCCCGCCGTCTGCGAGCGCGCACACGCGGGGTGGGCCAGCGAGAGCAGGACGATGGCGAGACTGAGGATGCGCACGAGTGATCCGGGTCGAGGTTGGAGAACAGTATAACGGCTTGACTGGCGCGGCAATTTGCGCGTCACGGGCCAGGATGCCGGAATCGTCCCGTTTCGTTGACCGGGGTGCGTCCGGCGCGCAATTTCCCGGCACTCACACCGACTCCGGAGTGCCTCGGCATGCCCAGGCTCCTCTCGATCCTGGTCTGGACAGCGATCGCGCTCGCCGGTGCGGGCGCGTTCGGCGTGCTCGCGCTCTCGCGGGGGGAGACGATCAACGCCGCGTGGCTGCTGACCGCCGCGCTCTGCACCTTCGCCATCGCCTATCGCTTCTACAGCAAGTTCATCGCGGCGAAGATCTTCGCGCTCAACGCCGCGCGCCCGACGCCGTCGGTGCGTCTGGAGGACGGGCGCGACTACTGCCCCACCAATCGCTGGATCGTCTTCGGTCATCACTTCGCGGCCATCGCCGGTCCGGGACCGCTGGTGGGGCCGACGCTGGCGGCGCAGTTCGGCTACCTTCCCGGCGCGATCTGGATCGTCGTTGGCGTCGTGCTCGGCGGGGCGGTGCAGGACATGGTCATCCTCGCGTCGTCCACGCGACGCGATGGCCGCTCGCTCGGGCAGATGGCGAAGGATGAGATCGGTCCGGTGGCGGGAGTCACGGCGCTGGTGGCGGTGCTCGGGATCATGATCGTGCTCATCTCGGTGCTGGCACTGGTGGTGGTGAACGCGCTGCGTTCGAGCCCGTGGGGAACGGTGACCATCGCGCTGACGATTCCGATCGCCATGCTGATGGGCGTGTACCTCAGGTGGCTTCGTCCCGGGCGCGTGCTCGAGGCGACGGCGATTGGACTGGTGCTCCTCGTCCTGTCGCTCTTCGCCGGCAGGTGGGTGGCGGAGAATCCGGCGCTGGCGCCGATGTTCACGCTGAGCGGCGTGACGCTGGCGTGGCTGGTGATGGCGTACGGGTTCGCGGCCTCGGTGCTACCGGTCTGGCTGCTCCTGGCGCCGCGCGACTACCTCTCGGCGTTCGTGAAGATCGGCGTGGTGGTCGCGCTGGCGCTGGGGCTGTTGGTGGTGCTTCCGCCGCTGGAAATGCCGGCGCTCACCCGATTCACCGACGGATCGGGTCCGATCTTCGCCGGCAAGGTCTTCCCCTTCGCATTCATCACGATCGCCTGCGGCGCCATCTCCGGATTTCACGCCCTGGTGGCGTCAGGCACCACGCCCAAGCTCATCGAGAAGGAGACCGACGTCCGTCCGGTGGGCTACGGCGGAATGCTGATGGAGGCGACGGTGGCGGTGATGGCCCTGATCGCCGCGTGCGTACTCACGCCGGGCGTGTATTTCGCCATCAACGCTCCGGCGTCCGTCATTGGCACCACGCCCGAGAGCGCCGTGGCGGTGGCGCTCGGCTGGGGCTTCCCCATCTCACCCGGCGAAGTGCGCGAGCTGGCGCGACAGGTTGGGGAGACCACCCTCCTCTCTCGTACCGGCGGCGCGCCGAGTCTCGCGGTGGGGATGGCGCACATCTTCTCCAGCGCGCTGGGGGGAACCGGCGCCATGGCGCTCTGGTACCACTTCGCGATCATGTTCGAGGCGCTGTTCATCCTCACCACGCTGGACGCGGGGACGCGCGTGGGCCGCTTCATGCTGCAGGATCTCGGAAAGCACCTGTGGCGGCCGTTTGGCCGCATCTCGTGGTACCCCGCCGTCCTGCTCTCCAGCGCGATCTTCGTGGCCATGTGGGGACACTTTCTGTATCAGGGGGTGACCGACCCGTTAGGCGGGATCAACTCCCTCTGGCCGCTCTTCGGCATCTCGAACCAGCTGCTGGCCGCCGTGGCGCTCTGCGTGGGCACGACGGTGATCATCAAAATGGGAAAGGCGCGCTATGCGTGGGTGACGCTGGTGCCGCTCGCCTGGTTGGTGGTGGTGACGCTGACCGCCGGCTGGCAGAAGCTGCTTTCCAGCGACCCGCGGCTCGGCTTCCTCTCGCACGCGCGCATGCTCGAGGATGCCATTGCCGCCGGCTCGCTCCCGGCGGCGGTCGAGAGCGTGGAAGTCGCGCGCCGGATGATCTTCAACGACCGACTCGACGCCGCGGTGGCGGCGTTTTTCATGATCGCCGTGCTCGTCATTCTCGCCGACTCGGCGCGCGAGTGGCTGATGATCGTACGCGGGCGAAAGCCGGCCCGCTCCACCGAAGTGCCGTTCGAAGCGCAGCGCGCGATGGCGGGCGACTAGTCCGCGTCACACACAGGAATTCTCGAATGCACATGCGACCTCTCGTCACCGTCACCATCGCCGCGCTCGCCTTCGCGCTCCCGCTCCGGGCGCAGGCGACGGCGACGCAGCCCCCTCCGCGCCCGGCGACGGCGGCGGCCGCCTTCGACTTCACGATCGCGAACATCATGCGTGGCCCCGAGCTCGTGGGGCGCACGCCGGACAGCGTACGGTGGACGCCCGACTCGCGCTGGATCTACTTCGCCTGGAACGAGCCCGGCACCGACTGGCGCGAGCCGCTCCGTCCGTATCGCGTTCGCGCGCAGGCCGGCGCCAGGCCGGAGCGGCTGACCGCGGCGCAGATGGACACGCTCGGCCCGCTGGTGGCCGCCGGCAGCGAGAGCACCGCGCGGCGGCTCCGCGCGGTGGCGTTCCGGAACGATCTCTTCCTGGTCGACGCGCGCGCCGGCACGGTGCGCCGCCTGACGCAGACGATCGAGCGCGAGTCGAATCCGCGGCTCGGCGTCTCGGGTGACCGGGTGTACTTCGTGCGCGACAACAACGCTTACATGATGGACCTGCGGGGCGGACTCGTCAGGCAGCTCACCAACATCCGCACCGACTCGGCGCCCAGCGACAAGAAACCGGAAGGGCAGCGCGCCTTCGTGGAGCGCGAGCAGCGCGATCTGCTGGAGTCGGTGCGCGACCGCATCCGCGCCGACAGCATCGCCGAGGCCGAGCGCAAGCGCCTCGATTCGCTGATGGCCAAGCCGCTGCATCTGAAGCGCGACGAGCGGGTGCTGTCGATCGACGTCTCCCCCAAGGGGAACGCGCTCATCCTCATCACCGAGACGCGCGCGACGCGCTCGCAGCAGACCGAGGTGCCGCAGTTCGTCACCAAGAGCGGCTACACCGAGCCGCTTCGCGTTCGCACCAAGGTCGGAGACGAGCAGCCGGTGCGACGCGTGGCGCACATGTCTCTTCCCTCGGGTGAGGTGAAGTGGCTGCTGCTGGTGCAGGGCGACACCACGCGCCCGGCGGGATCGGTGCAGGTGATGGGCTGGAACGACGTCGGCACGGGGGCCCTGCTCGACGTGGTGAGCCGCGACAACAAGACGCGCTGGCTGCACGTGGTGAGCGATGCGGGCGTCATCAGGACGGTGGACACCCAGCGCGACAGCGCCTGGGTGGCGCGCAAGTCGTTCGAGAACACCGCCTGCGGCGGCTGCGCCGGCTGGTACGATGGCGGGCGCCGGATCTGGCTGGTGTCGGAAGCGGATGGCTGGGCGCACCTCTATTCGGTGAACGCCGATGGCGGCGACCGCAAGCGCCTGACGAGTGGAAAGTGGGAGGTGCAGGACGTCGAGCTCTCGCCCGACCGGCGCTCCTTCATCATTCACACCAGCGAGGCCACGCCCTTCGAGCGGCACGCGTATCGCCTTCCCATCTCGGGTGGCGCGCGGGAGCGGCTCACCACCGGCGTGGGTGGGCACACCGTCACCCTCTCGCCTGACGGGCGCCTGATGGCGGACGTGCATTCCACCGCCAACCGGCCCCCGGAGCTGTTCGTCGCGGCCGCCCGCCCGGGCGGCACGCTGGCGAAGCTCACCACCTCACCGACCTCCGAATGGCTCTCGTTCAACTGGATCACGCCGGAGATCGTGATGGTGCCGGGGTCGGACGGCGTGCCGGTGCCGGCGCGGCTCTATCGCCCCGCCGACCTGGGCGCGCGGCCCAACGGCGCCGCGGCGATCTTCGTCCACGGTGCCGGCTATCTGCACAACGTCCACAACTATTGGTCGACGTACTATCGCGAGTACATGTTCAACCACCTGCTCGCGTCCAGGGGCTACGTCGTACTCGACATCGACTATCGCGGCTCGGCCGGCTATGGCCGCGACTGGCGCACCGCGGTCTACCGCCACATGGGTGGTCGCGACCTCCAGGATCACGTGGACGGATCGAAGTACCTCCAGAAGGAGTTCGGAATCGACGCCGAGCGTATCGGCATTTACGGCGGGAGCTACGGCGGGTTCATCACGCTCATGGCGCTGTTCACGGAGCCCAAGCAGTTCGGCGCCGGCGCCGGCCTCCGCTCGGTGACGGACTGGGCGCACTACAATCACCCGTATACCTCGAACATCCTCAACCTACCCCAGGACGACTCGGTGGCCTATCGCCGCTCGTCACCGATCTACTTCGCCGAGGGCCTGGAGGATCCGCTGCTGATCGCGCACGGGATGGTGGACGTGAACGTGCAGTTCCAGGACGTGGTGCGTCTGGCCCAGAAGCTGATCGAGCTGGGGAAGACGGATTGGGAGATGGCGGTCTACCCGGTGGAGGACCACGCCTTCGTGCGGCCATCGTCGTGGACGGACGAGTATCGGCGCATCTTCGAGCTGTTCGAGCGGCATCTGCCGAGGCAGGCGGTCGCGGGAGCGAATGGTGATGGGACGCGTTAGGCGACTGCTGGGCCGGTTGGGCGACGTGGCACGGGCCGTGATGGGCGTGCCTGACTACGATCGGTACCTGGCCCACATGCGCGCGTGCCATCCGCTCATCCAGCCGCTGAGCGCGACGGAGTTCGCGCGTGATTGCCTGGAGGCGAGATACTCGCGGGTCGGAAGCAAGTGCTGCTGAACGGGGCGGGAACGTGCGATCGACAATATGTCGATCGCACCTCGCCATCCACTCACGCGATGTCGGCCCGTCTCCTCCCCGGCCTGACGAACACGATCCCCGCCGCCGCGGCGATCGCCAGCGCCGCGCCCAACAAGAAGGCCGTGTCGGCGCCGTAGCGGTCCCATACCACGCCGAACGCCAGCGACGCCGGCAGCGCTCCGATGCCGATCGTGAGGTTGTACCAGCCGAACGCCGCCCCGCGGCGCGCCGACGGGACCACGTCGGCGACCAGGGCTTTCTCCACCCCCTCCGTCAGCCCGAAGTACACGCCGTACAGCGCGAACAGCGCCCAGGCCTGCCACGTCGCGGACGCGAACGCGAAGCCGAGGTACACCAGCGCGTAGACCGTCCAGCCCGCGACCAGGAGCGGCGTGCGGCCGACGCGATCGGAGAGCGCGCCGCCGGGCGTGCTGGAGGTCGACTTCACGACGTGCAGCATCGCCCACAGCACCGGAAGCAACGCCGCGGGCACGCCGAGCTGCGACGCGCGCAGAAGGAGAAAGGCGTCGGTCGAGTTGCCGAGCGTGAAGAGGAGCACCACCAGCAGAAACGCCCAGAAAGGTCGCCCCATCGGGGCCCGGTCACGCGCCGGCAGCCTCACCCCCGGCGCCTGACGAGGAACCTCGCGTACGGCGAGCACCAGCACGACCACCGCGGCGATTCCGGGGATCGCCGCCAGCCAGAAGACCGTGCGGATCGGCACCTCCGCCCCCCGCATGAGCGCGAAGGCGAGCAGCGGACCCACCACCGCGCCGGCGTGATCGGCAGCTCGGTGAAAGCCGAAGGCCTTGCCGCGCACCGACGGATCCACCGAATCGGCGATGAGCGCGTCGCGGGGGGAGGTGCGGATCCCCTTCCCCACGCGGTCCACCAGCCGGATCACGAGCACGTGCTCCGCCGCGCGCGCCACCGCGATCAGCGGTCGCGCGAAGGAGGCGATGGCGTAGCCCGCCACCACCAGCGGCCGCCGGCGCGCGACGCGATCTGACCACCACCCGCTGGCCAGCTTGAGGAGCGCCGCCATCGACTCCGCCGCGCCCTCGATCGCCCCCACCATGCTCGCCGACGCGCCGAGCGTCGTGGCGAGGAAGAGCGGCAGGAGCGGGTAGATCATCTCGCTCGAAACGTCGGTGAGAAAGCTCACCGCGCCGAGCGCGATGACGTTCCGCCCCAGCCGCGCGCGGTTCACCGCTCCACTGCCACGCCCCAGGGGACTTTGCCCACCGGAATGGTCTTGAGCAGCGCGCCGCTACTCGCGTCGATCACCGAGACGTCGTTGGAGGGACCGTTGGCGGTGTACAGCTTCCGTCCATCGGCCGAGAGGTCCACGCCCCACGGGCGCTCGCCCGCGCGCCACTGGGCGATCACCGAGTCGCTCCGGGTGTCGATCACCGCTACGGTCCCGCCACGCCCCGTGGTGACGAACACGCGGCTTCCGTCGGCCGTGATCGCCGACCCCATCGGGCGCATGCGCTCGCCGGAGATCGGGATCTCGCGCAGCGCCTTGTGCTGCCTGGCGTCGATCACCGTCACGCTGGCGCCGACCTCGTTCGGCACGTAGGCCTTGGAGCCGTCGGGGGTGAAGATGATCGAGCGCGGGCGCCGTCCGGTCGGAATCCGGGCGGTCACGGTGTTGCTCCTGGTGTCGATCACCGCGATCTCATGCCCCTCCTCCGACGTCACGTACACCGCGTCGCCGCTCGGACTGGTCGTCACCCCCTCCGGCTCTCCCCCCACGGCCATGCTGGTGACGATCCGTCCGCTCTCGATGTCCACCACCGACGCCTTGGCCGCATCCTCGTTCGAGACGTAGAGCATCTTCCCGTCGGCGCTCAGGTCGAACATCTCGGGATCGTTCCCGCTCTCCAGCGTCCGGGTGACCCGGCCGCTGGCCACGTCGAGCAACGCAATGCCGTCGGCCGCGCGATCGGGCGGCGGCAGCGTCGACTCATCGGTCCCGGGCGGCGCCTTCGGCGAGCCGCTCACCGCCACGTAGAGGATCCGCCCATCCTTGCTCAGACGGATGCCTCGCGGGCGCTTCCCCACGAAGATCTCGTTGATCACCGAGTCGGTGGCGGCGTCGATGACGGAGATGCTGTTCCCATCCTCGTTGCTGACGTAGATACGTCCGGCGGCCGATCCTCCCGCCGTGCTCCCCGCCGGCGCGGCGGCGGTATCCGTCCGCGCCGTGTCTCCTTCGCCGCGGCACGCACCCGCCAGCAGCGCCAGCGCCATCGTGGTCGTGATGATCCGATTCATGGCGTCCCTCCAGCTGAAAGTACTCGTCAGGCGAGACCCATCCCCCAGCGCGCCAGCGGAATCGGCAGCGCGCCGTAGCCGAGCAGCTCCTGGTGGAAGGCTCGCATGGAGAACGATGAGCCGCGTGCACGTTGGGCGTCCTCGCGCAACTTGAGTATGTCGCGCCGCCCCACCGCGTAGCTGAGCTGATACGTCGGATAGGCGCCGTAGCGGCGCGCTTCCGATTCCGCGCTCGCGGCGTCGAAGCCGAGCTCCTCGCGGAGACAGCGCGCCGCCTCGCTCACGCTCATCCCACGCGTATGTAACGACACGTCCAACACGATGCGCAATGCCCGCCAGAGCAGGTGGTGCGCCTGGAAGAAGCGCTGCTCCGGCCGAGCCAGGAAGCCGGTCTCCGCCATCAGCGACTCGCAGTAGAGCGCCCACCCTTCCTGCGCCACCGGCGTGGAGAGCACGCGCCTGACGAGTCGCGGGAGGCGGTTGGCGGTGACGATCTGGAGATGGTGCCCCGGATACCCCTCGTGGAGCGCCGTGCTCGCCAGCTCGGCGCGGCAGTGCGTGCGCCACGGCTCGCCGGGCGCCGGCAGCGTCACGAAGAAGAGACCGCGCTGATCGTCGTCGAAGACGGCCGGCCCCTGATAGGCCGCGAACGGCACGAGCGCTCGCAGAAAGGACGGCGTCGCCACCACGTCCAGCTCTCCCCTGGGCACCGGCATGAGGTCATGCTCGCGCGTGAACTCGCGCGCTTGCCGCATCACCTCCTCGTACTCGGCGAGCGCCGTCTCCGGCGCCGGCAGATCGTGCCGCAACACCTCGGCGACCTCGCGCCAGCTCCCGCCGGGGCGGATCACCTCCGCCCACCGTTGGAGCTCGGCGCGCGCCTCCTCGCGGAGGCGCTCGCCATAGCGCAGCAGCTCGTCGGCGTTCTCCTGGATCATGTGCGCCGTGTGGAGCTTGCGGTCGAACAGATCGCGCCCGATGGCAACGTCGTCGACCGCCGTCTCCTCCATCTCGGCCAGCAGATCGCCGAACTCGAGCAGCGCGGTGACCGCGCGCTCGCGGGCCAGGTCGAGCCGCTCGGGGTCGACGCCGACGAAGTCCACGCCGGCCTCGTCCAGCCCTTCGCGCACCAGCGACACGCTCCCGCCGATCATCGATTGTCCGGTCTGCACGAACACGGCGCGCGGCTCGGTGAGCACCTCCTTCGCGCTGTCGAGAAACTCCGGCAGGGCCTCGAGCCGGCCGACGATCGACGCCGCGCGGCGCGCCGCATCGCCCCCCGGCCGCGCCAGCAGAAGGAAGAGCCCGCTCAGGGCGTGCGACAGATGGAAGGATGGGTCGCGCGCGAAGGGCTTCTCGCGCTCCAGCACCAGCAGATCGTGACGGGCCGAGTGGAGCGCGGCGGTCTGGTCTATCTCATCGTCGAGCGTGGCGGCCTCGGCGCCCTCGAGGCTGCTGGCGTAGCTCCGCAGCGCCACCACGAAATCGTGCACCGCCCCGCGACGGAAGTCGCCGAAGCGATCGTCGAGGTCGTGTCGCCCGACGAACGTCCCCTCCACCGGGTTCAGTCGCCAGCGGAGGTCGAGATACCCCTCGAGGACCGCGTCGAGCGGCTCGCTCACGCGCTGGCGGGCTGTCCTTGATACTCTCGCACCATCTGCTCGAGCTCCTCGTCGCGCAGCACGCGGTTGATGCGCTTCGCCGCGTCGAACACGTGGCGGGCGAGCGCCTCGTCGCTCGCGTCGTGCCCGTGCTCGCCCAGCCAGAAACGCACGTTCGACAGCCCCGAAACCGGCGACACCTCGATCCGCTGGCGCAGGCCGAAGTCGCCCGCCGGGACACCCGAATAGATGCGATCGGCCAGCCAGTCGTCCCCCTTCCGGCGCGCCTTGATGATGGCGGCCGCGTGCACGCCCGTCCCCGTTCGGAAGGCATCCTCTCCCAGCACCGGGTAGCTGGGCGGAATCCGCACCGCGCAGGCGCGAGCCACGAGGTGAACGTAGTCGGGCAGCTTGCTCAAGTCGTGCCGGTGCGCGCCCAGCAGGCTGAGGTTGATGAGCAGGAGGTCCATCTCGGCGTTGCCGACCCGCTCGCCGATGCCTAACGCCGTGCCATGCACCCGGTCGACACCGGCGGTGATGGCGGCCAGACAGTTCGCCAGACCGAAGCCTCGGTCGCGGTGTCCGTGCCAGTCGAGCTTCACCTGCTCGCCGCTCGGCCGGATGATCTCGTCGCGCACGAAGGTGACGAGCGCGCGCACGCCCCAGGGCGTGGCATGCCCGACCGTGTCGGCCAGACAGATGCGGCGCGCGCCCCACTGAATGGCGTGGCCGTAGAGCGCCTTCAACGTCTCGGGCTTGGCGCGCGTCGTGTCCTCGGTGACGAACATGACGGGCAGCCCTTCGCGAACGGCGAAGGTCACCGCCTCCTCGCTCACCTTCAGCATCCGGTCGAGCGTCCAGTCCTCGGCGTACTGCCGGATGGGGGACGACCCGATGAAGGTGGCCGCCTCGATCGGGATCCCGGCCTCCTGCGAGATGCGCGCGACCGGCTCCACGTCGGAGATCACCGTTCGCGCCGCGCAGTTGGCGTCGAGCCGCAGCTTGTTGTTGGCGATCTCCTTGGCCAGCTCCAGCGTGTCCGCTCGCGTGCGCGGCCCGGCTCCCGGCAGGCCGATGTTTGCCGACGCGATCCCCAGGTCGACCATGAGATGGAGCAGCGCGCGCTTGTCGGCGATCCCGGGATCGACGACCGACGGGCACTGCAATCCGTCCCGCAGCGTCTCGTCGTTCAGCTCCACACGGCAACGACTCCAGTCGTAGCTCGCGTCGGAGAGATTCCAGTCGTGAATGAGCTCTTGTGACATTGAC
This sequence comes from Gemmatimonadaceae bacterium, assembly GCA_035249845.1. GTDB lineage: Bacteria > Gemmatimonadota > Gemmatimonadetes > Gemmatimonadales > Gemmatimonadaceae > DATFBY01. The sequence goes on along the minus strand of DATFFZ010000161.1, from coordinate 35,623 downwards.
ATACCGAAGCGGGGGCTCGGGATCGGCACTCGGCCCTGGCGGCGAGATCTCGACGGGTCGCCGGGTCTCGATGGCCGAGTCCCAGTCGGAATTTATAGTAGCTTCCCGTCTTCGGTCACCACCTGACCCTCGGGCTTGCGGAACGGCGACGCCCGGGTCTATTGAGGCATGCCTTCCACCAGCCGCGCCGTGGTCACGCGCTCGCTGCGCGACATCTGGCATCGGAACCCGCTGGCGCAGGCGCGGCAGCGCTTGTTCGAGCGCGATGAGGCGATCCTCGCCTGGCAGATCGAGCTCTCCGAGATCGCGGCGCCCACGGGTGAGGAAGGGGCGCGCGCCGCGTCGGTGAAGGCGCGGTTCGAGGCGGAGCGGTTGACGGACGTGCGCACCGACGCGGCGGGCAACGTCATTGCCCGGAGAGCGGGGGCGGTGGAGCTGCCGCCGGTGGTCGTGTGCGCGCACCTCGACACCGTCTTTCCGCGCGACGTGTCGGTGCGAGTCCGGCGCGATGGCGCGCGGCTGATGGGTCCGGGGATCGGAGACAACGGCCGCGGCCTCGCCGCGATGTTGGCGATGGCGGCGGTGATCGATGGACGACGCGTGCGCACGCTGGCCCCGATCGATTTCGTGGGAACGGTGGGCGAGGAGGGCGCCGGAGATCTTCGCGGCGCCAAACATCTCTTCGGCAACGGATACGGGAACGCCTCGGCGGCGATCGCCATCGACGGCGCGGGGGACGAGCGTATCGTCCACCGCGCGCTCGGCTCCCGTCGCTATCGCATCACCTATCGGGGGATCGGCGGGCACAGCTGGTCCGCGTTCGGCGTGCCGCATCCGGTGCACGCCACGGCGGTCGCGGCCGCCAAGCTCGCGCGCATCGCGCTTCCATCGGAGCCGCGCACCACGCTCTCGGTAGGGCGCATCGGAGGCGGACTCTCGGTGAACGCGATTCCCGACGAAGGGTGGCTGGAGGTGGACGTGCGCTCAACATCGCCGGTGAATCTGGAGCGCGTGGAGCGGGAGCTCCGCTCGGCGGCGCGGGCGGCCGAGGTGGAGGAGAACGACCGCCGGCAGCGCGGCACGCCCCCGCTCTCGCTCTCCATCGATGTGATCGGCGATCGTCCCACCGGAGAGACGCCGGAGGATCATCCGCTGGTGGTGTCGGCGCTGGAGGCGACGCGACTCGTGGGGCGCGACCCGGAGCTGACGACGGCCTCCACCGACGCGAACGTTCCGATCTCGCTCGGCATCCCCGCGATCGCCCTCGGCGGTGGCGGTCGGGGCGGCGACGCTCACACCGCTGCCGAGTGGTTCGAGAACGCCGAGGGCCGACTCGGCCTGGCGCGTGCGCTGGGCATCATCGTGGCGGCGGCGGGCCTGGCGGAGTAGAGCCGGCGGCGCTGTGCACGGCCCGTGGGGGGCGGGGAGTGAGGAACGCTTCCCCGCTCCCCGCGCTTTTTGCCCTTGACGCCCTCCGTGCCGCACCAGATCATAGTGCACAATATGAAACGCGGTTTCACGAATGCGCGCGAGACAGCCTATCCCGGCACCCAGGCTGTGCTCCGCTCCGTCGCCATCCTCAAGGCCTTCTCGGATGCACAGCCGGAGTGGCGCGTGACCGACCTCGCCCGCACCCTCGGGCTCAACAAGACCACCGCCTTCCGCCTCCTCACCGCCCTCGAGAGCGAAGGGATGGTCGCTCGCAATCCGACCACCAACATCTACCGCCTCGGTCCCGAGGCCGTCGCCCTCGGCGCGCAGGCGCTCCGCTCGAGCGGTCTCCGCGCCCTGGCGCGCCCTGAGCTCGAGCGGCTGGCGCGCGAGACGGGCGAGACGGCCACCCTCGAGGTGCTGGCGGGCGACGACGTGCTGATCCTGGACGAGGCCGGTGGACGCTTCGTGGTGGGCACCAGTCCCGAGGTCGGCACCCGATGGCCGGCGTACGCGACCTCCACCGGCAAGCTGCTCCTCGCCGCGCTGCGCCACGGCGAGCTGGGAGCCTCGAACATCGCCGCCGAGCTCCCCGCTCGCTTTCCGCAGCGCGCGCCGCGAACCATCACCACGAGGAAGCGGCTCCTCGAGGAGCTCGATCGCATCTGGCGGCTCGGCTACTCCACCGCCATCGGCGAGCTCGAGGAAGGCTTCACCGCCATCGCCGCCCCCATTCGCGATCACGATGGGCGCGTCGCCGCGGCGATGAGCCTGGGTGGCTTCAAGGCCCGGATGCCCAGGGAGCGCATCCCCGAGCTCGCCGCCCTCGTCGTCGGCGCCTGCGAGCGCGTCTCGCGCCAGCTGGGCGGCGGTCGCCCTCCCGGTCCTCGTCTCGTCGCCGTGCCCGGGGGCGCGCGATGACCGCCGGCACCCTGCTGCGGACGACGCCCTTTCACTCGCGCACGGCGTCGCTCTCGCAAGGGCAGGCCTGGAGGCGCTGGGCGGGGTACGTCGCCGCCAGTGCCTACGAGCTGACTCACGAGCGCGAGTACTCCGCCATCCGCAACGCCGCGGCGCTCTTCGACGTCACCCCGCTTCAGAAGTATCACATCGGCGGCCGCGACGCCGGTCGTCTGCTCGATCGCGTCGTCACCCGCAACGTCGGCAAATGCGCCGTGCGGCAGGTGATGTACACGCCCTGGTGCGACGCCAACGGGAAGGTGATCGACGACGGCACCATCGCCCGTCTCGACGAGCGCTCCTATCGCCTGACGGCGGCCGAGCCGAACCTCCGCTGGCTGCACGAGAACGCGGTGGGGATGGACGTCGCCATCGAGGACGTCTCCGACTCCATCGCCGCGCTGTCCATCCAGGGCCCCACCTCGCGGGCCATCCTCGCCGAGCTGTGCGACGGCGACATCGCGTCGCTCAAGTTCTTCCGGCTGATGCCGACGCGGATGCGCGGCATCCCCGTCACCATCTCCCGTACCGGCTACACCGGCGACCTCGGCTTCGAGCTGTGGGTGGAGAATCGTTTCGCCGAGGCGCTGTGGGACGCGCTCGTCGAGGTCGGGGCGGCGCATGGACTCGCCCCGTCGGGGCTGCTCGCGCTCGACATCGCGCGGATCGAGGCCGGGCTCATTCTGCTGGACGTCGACTACGTCTCGGCGCACCATGCCGCGATCGACTCGCAGATGTCGTCGCCCTTCGAGATCGGATTGGGCTGGGCCGTGTCGCTCGACAAGACAGGCTTCGTCGGCGAGCGCGCGCTGCGCGATGAGAAGGAGCGCGGCAGCGGCTGGCAGCTCGTGGGCCTGGAGGTGGACTGGGAATCGCTCGAGCGGCTCTACGCCGCCGTGGGACTCCCGCCGAAGCTTCCCACGGTCGCCTGGCGCGTGAGCGTCCCCGTGTATGACGGGGCTCGTCAGGTGGGCTACGCTACCAGCGGGTGCTGGTCTCCCCTGCTCAAGCGCTACATCGCGCTGGCGCACGTGGAAGCCGCGCAGTCGAAACCGGGGAGCGTGCTGGCGATGGAGGTCACCGTCGAGCACCGCCGGCGCCGCGCGGTCGCGCGCGTGGTCAAGACGCCGTTCTTCGATCCGCCCCGGAAGCGGAGCTGATGCGGATGGAAGCGCAATGACGCGGCGATACGACGCGATCGTGATCGGAGGCGGGCACAACGGCCTCGTGACCGCCGCCTACCTCGGCCAGGCGGGGAAGAAGGTGCTCGTGCTCGAGCGCCGGCACCTCGTCGGCGGAGCGGCGGTGAGCGAGCAGATCGTGCCGGGGTTCACCTTCTCGGTGTTCTCGTACGTGGTGAGCCTCCTCCGTCCGGAGATCATCCGCGATCTCGATCTCCCCGGACACGGCCTCCAGATCCTCCCGCTGGAGAGCACGCTCACTCCGCTGGCCAACGGCGACTACTTGGCGCAGTGGGGCGACACCGATCGGTCGCGTCGCGAGCTCTATCGCCATTCGCCGAGGGACGCCGAGGCGATGACGGAGTTCGGTCGGCTCATGCAGCACATGGCCATGGCGGTGCGGCCGATCCTGGGGATGTTTCCCCCCGACCCGACCTCGATGAGCCCGCGCGATCTGTTCAGCCTGGCGAAGCTCGGCAAGCACTTCAGCGCGTTGGGGGAGTCGCGTTTCCATTGGCTGTACAAGCTCATGACCATGAGCGCCGCCGATTTTCTGGACGAGTGGTTCGAGTTCGAGCCGCTCAAGGCGACGAAGTCGGCGAGCGGGATCATCGGCACCTTCCTGGGGCCGCGCTCCCCGGGCACCGCGTACGTCCTGCTGCACCACTACATGGGGGAGATCGACGGCGCCTTCCGTGCCTGGGGGTTCGCCAAGGGTGGCACCGGCGCCGTGAGCGAGGCGATAGCCGCCGCCGCGCGCGCCGCCGGTGTGGAGATCCGCACCAGCGCGTCGGTGCGGCGCGTGCTGGTGAAGAACGGCCGCGCCACCGGCGTGGTGCTGGAGAACGGCGAGGAGATCTCCGCCCGGGTGGTGGTCTCGGGGCTGGATCCGCGACGCACCTTCCTGGAGCTGGTGGAGCCGAACGAGCTGCCGACCGAGCTGCTGGACGCCGTCCGCCGCTTCAAGTTCCGCGGGTCGTCAGGCAAGGTGAACCTGGCGTTGAGCGAGCTTCCGAGCTTCACCTGCCTGCCGGGGATGGGAGACCACCTCCGCGGCGCGATCTCCATCAGCCCCAGCATCGGGTACCTCGAGCGCGCCTACGACGATGCGAAGTACGGCGAGTTCTCGCGCCAGCCGTACATGGACATCATCCTCCCCTCGATGATCGATCCGGGGATGGCCCCTCCGGGGAAGCACGTGATGTCCATCTTCGTGCAGTACGCGCCGTACAACGTGAAGGGCGGGTGGACCGACGCCAGGCGCGAGGCGTTCGGCGACACGGTCATCGACACGCTCACCGAGTACGCGCCCAACCTCCGGTCGGCGATCATCCATCGTCAGGTGATCACGCCCTCGGACATCGAGCGCGTCACCGGACTTTCCGAGGGGAACATCTTCCAGGGAGAGCTGGCGCTGCACCAGCTCTTCTTCCTGCGGCCGGCGCCGAAGTGGTCGAGCTACCGCACGCCGGTCGGGCAGTACTACCAGTGTGGCGCCGGTACGCATCCGGGCGGCGGCATCATGGGCGCATCCGGTCGGCTGGCGGCGCTCCGGATCCTCGGCGACAAGGCGGCCTAGCATGTACGACGCGATCATCGTCGGCGCCGGGCTGAACGGGCTCACCACCGCGGCGTACCTCGCCAAGGCCGGGAAGAAGGTGCTGGTCCTGGAGCGGCGGAGTGTGATCGGCGGGAGCGCGGTGACCGAGGAGATTCACCCCGGCTACCGTGTCGACGCGTGCGCGCACGATCCCGGCTGGCTTCCGCCGGCGGTGGCGCGCGAGCTGGCGCTGTCGTCGCACGGGCTGGAGATGCTCCACCCCGACGCCACGGTGTTCTCTCCCGGGTGCGACGGTCCGCCGCTCACGCTCTGGCGCGACCCGCGACGCACCGCGGAATCGCTCCGCGCGCGCTCGGCCAGCGACGCGCAGCGCTTCGGCGCCTTCGCCGACCAGATGACGCGCCTCGCCGGCTTCCTCGAAACCGTGTACGACTCCCCCGCCCCGCGCATGACGAGCACGAAGCCCGCCGAGCTCTTCTCGCTGGCGATGCTCGGCCGCAGGCTGCGCGGACTCGGCACGCGCGACATGATCGAGTTTCTTCGGGTGCTGCCCATGTCGGCCGCCGAGCTGCTCGACGACTGGTTCGAGAGCGACGCGCTCAAGGGGGCGCTCGGTGGCGGCGCCGTCTCCGGTGTGTGCCACGGCCCGCGCTCGGCGGGGACCGCGTTCGTGCTTCTGCACGGCCACGTCGGCAACGGTGGGCGCGCGATTCGCGCGCGATCGCAACCCAGGGGCGGGATCGGTGCCCTGGCCGCGGCACTGGCGAGCGCGGCCACACGGCACGGCGCCAGGATCCGGACCGGGGCCGAGGTCGCACGGGTGATCGTGAAGAACGGGCGCGCGACCGGTGTGGCGCTCAGCGGTGGGGAAGAGCTGAGCGCCGACGTCGTCGCCTCGAGCGCCGATCCGCGCCGCACGCTGCTCACGCTCACCGGCGCCACCCATCTCGAGCCGGAGTTCGTGCGCGCGGTGCGGCAGATCCGCTATCGCGGAATCGCCGCCAAGGTGAATCTCGCCCTCGGCGAGCTTCCCAACTTCGCCGGAGCCGGCGACGGTGAGGCGCTCCGCGGCGTCATCTCGGTGAGTCCGTCCCTCGACTACCTGGAGAAGGCGTACGACGACGCGAAGCACGGCGGCGTCTCGCGCCAGCCGTACCTCGAGGCAACGATCCCCTCCTTGACGGATGCGGCGCTGGCACCGGCTGGACGCCACGTCATGTCGATCAAGGTGCAGTACGCCCCGTACTCCTTGCGCTCGGGTGCGTGGACGGAGGATCGTCGCTCGGCGCTCGGCGAGCTGGTGATCGACACGCTGGCGGAGTACGCGCCCAATCTGCCGTCGGCGATCCTCGAGCAGCAGGTCCTCACGCCCGAGGACATGGAATGCGTGTACGGCGCGCCGGAGGGCAATCTGGATCACGGCGAGATGGCGCTCGATCAGATCCTCTTCATGCGGCCGGTGGCGGGGTGGGCGCGGCACGCCACTCCGATCGACGGGCTCTTTCTGTGCGGGTCGGGGACGCATCCGGGCGGGCGCATCGTGGGCGGCGCCGGCCGGTTGGCGGCGCGCGAGATCCTGCGCGCGCGGAGGACGGCATGACGACGTTTCTCAAGGCCGACCAGATCATTCGCGCCGGAGCGAAGACGCTTCCCGGACGCTACTTCACCTCCGAGGAGATCTTCGAGCGGGAGTCGCGCCTGGTGTTCGCTCGCAGCTGGCTGTGCGTCGGACGCGAGAGCGAGGTCGCCAGGCCGGGCGACTTCCTGGTGGCTTCCGTCGGTACCGACAGCATCATCGTGGTGCGCGACCGTGCGGGCGTCGTCCGCGCGCACTTCAACGTCTGCCGTCACCGCGGCACGCGCATCTGCGGCGAGGAGCGCGGCTCCTTCGCCGGCACGATCCAGTGTCCGTACCACGCGTGGACGTACGCGCTGGACGGCGCGCTCATCGGCGCGCCGCACATGAAGGAGAGCGAGTCGTTCCACAAACGCGATCATGGGCTCCACCAGGCCGCGGTCGAGCGCTGGAACGGCTTCCTCTTCATCAACCTCGCGCTCCAGCCGGAGCCCTTCGAGCGCAGCTTCGCGCCGATCGCCGGCCGCTTCGATCGCTTCAACCTCCCGGCGCTCCGCCCCTCGCGACGCATCACGTACGACGTGAAGGCCAACTGGAAGCTGCTCTTCCAGAACTACTCGGAGTGCCTGCACTGCCCCGTGATTCACCCCGCGCTGGCGAAGCTCTCGCCATTCGACAGCGGGGCGAACGACCTGGTGGACGGCTCTTTCCTCGGCGGCTTCATGACCATCACCCGCGAGGACGGGAGCATGACGTCGAGCGGGAAGGCGTGCGGCGTGCCGGTGGGCGAGCTTCCGCCGGAGGATGCGCACCGCGTCTACTACTACTCGATCTTTCCCAACATGCTGCTGAGCCTGCACCCCGACTACGTGATGTACCACATGCTCTGGCCCCAGGGGCCGGGGGAGACGCGTGTGGAGTGCGAGTGGCTCTTCCATCCCGATACGCTGAGCGATTCGCGCTGGGATCCCGAGGACGCGGTTGGATTCTGGGACATGACCAATCGCCAGGACTGGCACGTCTGCGAGATCAGCCAGCAGGGCGTGTCGTCGTCGCGCTACACGCCGGGCCCGTACTCGCCGCGCGAGGGGATCCTGGCGGCGTGGGATGCCGAGTATCTCCGTCGTCTCGGTGATGCGCCGAGCGACGAGGGAGGCGCCACGTGATCGGCGGGCGCGCGCGTCGTACGTACCGCGTGATGGCGGCGGTGGTGATGGCGACCGGCGTGCTCTCGGCGTGCGCGCCCCGCATGGGCGCGACGCAGAATTCCGCGGCGTCGCGCGCGATGCGCGGCTCGTTGTTCATCGTGGGCGGCGGGACGCAGCCGCCGGCGCTCATCAGCGAGTTCATCGCATTGGCCGGTGGACCGGGGCGCGCGCTCATCGCCGTCGTGCCGATGGCGAGCGCCGAGCCGGTGGAGGCCGCGCGCGAGAAGGTCGAGCAGCTGGTTGCCGGCGGAGCGCGCGCCCTCTCGCTTCACGTCGATCGCGCGCAGGCGGAGGGCGACTCGGCCGCCCGTCTGCTGGATTCGGTGACCGGCGTGTGGTTCTCCGGTGGCGATCAGGCGCGTCTGACGCCGATCCTGGCCGGCACGCCCTTGTTACAAGCGATACGTTCGCGCTACCACGCGGGCGCGGTGATCGGCGGCACGTCGGCCGGCGCGGCGATCATGACCGATTCGATGATCACCGGCGAGCAATACCGTGACGGCGTCGATACCAGCGCCTATTATGGGGACGACTTTCCCGCGATCGCGCGCCGCGCGATCGAGATCGTGCCGGGCTTGGGGTTCCTCCCCGGTGCGATCGTGGATCAGCACTTCATTCGACGAGAGCGACACAACCGACTGATCAGCGTGGTGCTCGAGCGGCCTACCATGCTCGGCATCGGCATCGATGAGGGGACCGCGCTGGTGGTGGGCCCCGAGGGTGCCTGGCGAGTGATCGGGCGCAGCGCCGCGCTCATCTACGACGCGCGACAGGCGCGGGTGACCGATGGCGGCGCGCCGGTGCTCGGCGCCACCGACGTTCGCCTGCACCTGGTGCCGGCGGGCGGAAGCTTCGATCCGCTCAGCGGTCGCGCCACGCTGCCGGGCAGATAGTGGGATCGTGTTCGACGTGACGGACATACATGGTGCGCGAAGCACCTGACCAGTGTCGTACCGGCCGCCTCGGCGGCCGGATTGTCCCCGAGAGGCTGCTCGCCCGAGGTCGGGATCGCGCGGTTCTCTCATCACTCCCTCCAGGAGGAGTCATGAGGCATTTGAGGCCCGTGTGGATCACCGCCATGGTGGTCGGACTCGTGGCCACCACCGGTGCCACAAGGTCCGCGCAAGCGCAGGGTTCCGGCACGGTTCGAGGAACGGTGACCGATGCCGAGACCCAAGTGCCGCTTCCGCGCGCCCAGGTGTACGTGGTCGGCACGACGAGGCGCACCCTCACGCAGGACAACGGAGCGTACGAGCTCCGCGGCGTCAGCAACGGCGACGTGACGGTCCGCGTGCAGTTGTTGGGCTATGCCCCGATGGAGCAGCGCGTCGCGCTCTCCGGCGACGCGACCGTCAACTTCGCGCTCGCTCGTACCATCGTTCAGCTCTCCGAGGTCACGACGTTCGGGTACGGCACCATCAGCAATCTCGAGAACCCGACCTCGGTGGCGAAGGTCTCCGGAGAGGCCATTCGCAACACACCCATCGCCGGCATCGATGCGGCGATCCAGGGGCGCGCCCCGGGCGTGCAGGTGGTGCAGAACGCCGGAAACCCCGGCGTCGGCATCAGCGTGCGCATCCGCGGTCACTCCTCGATCTCGGCCGGCAACCAGCCGCTGTACGTGGTCGACGGCATTCCGATGCAGAACGACGACTTCTCGCAGCTGGCGCTCGGCGGACAGGACGTGACCTCGGTCACCGGCCTCAACCCGGACGACATCGAGTCCATCGACATTCTGAAGGATGCCTCGGCATCGGCGATCTACGGATCGCGCGCCTCGAACGGCGTGGTGATGATCACCACCCGGCGCGGTCGCAGCGGGAAGAGCCGGTTCTCGTTCAGCGCGTACACCGGCTGGCAGACCGCGTCGAAGAAGCTCGACCTGCTCAACGCGCAGGAGTACGTGGCGTTCTTCCGGGAAGCCGCGTTCAACGACGGCTACACCGAGCAGGACCTGATCGACGGAGGGTGGTTCTTCCGCCCCGGCGTCGACGATGTGATCAACACCGACTGGCAGGACGAGGTCCTCCGGACCGCGCCGGTGTCGGACCTGCACGTCAGCGCGGACGGAGGCAACGACCGGATTCGCTATTTCTTGTCAGGCTCCTACTTCGATCAGGAAGGCATCGCCATCGGCTCGGGCTACAAGCGGGCCGCGGCTCGCGTCAATCTGGATTTCAACGCGACCGAGCGGTTGATGCTGCGCAGCTCCATCTACCTGACGCGTGAGGAGCACGATCGCGTCGAGAACGACAATACCTTGAACGGCGTGGTCGGCAACGCGATGGCCAATCCACCCAACATCGGGGTGCGACTGCCGGACGGCGAGTACACGAGCACCGATGACGGGCTGGAGTACTCCAACCCCATCGCGCTGGGCACGCTGAACGACGCCAACACTCGCGTGTTCCGCGCCATTGGAAGCGTGGAGGGGACCTTCAACTTCACCGATCAGCTGAGCCTGACGTCCCGCCTCGGCGTCGACGTGCTCAACAATCGCGACCTCCTCTGGGAGTCGCCGCGCATCATTGGCACGTACGCGGCGAGCGCGCGCGGCGTCTCGGAGCTGGGCAACAACACCGCGCACAAGTACGTCGCCGAGGCCTTCGTCAACTTCGACCGTCCGTTCGGCGAAACGACCAAGCTGTCGATGGCGGCCGGCTCGAGCGTGGAGTACAACTCGAACGAGCTCGACTTCCTGCGGGGCGAAGGCTTCGGAAACGAGCGCTTCCGCTATCCGGGGAACGCCGGCGTGGTGACCGAATACGACGGCGACAAGGAAGGTCACAACCTGGTGTCCTTCTTCTCCCGCGCCAACGCCACGCTGCTGGACAAGTACCTCGTCTCCGCCAGCTTGCGCGCGGACGGCTCGTCGCGCTTCGGCGAGAACAACCGGTATGGCGTGTTCCCGTCGGCGTCGATCGGCTGGCTCGTGTCGCGCGAGTCGTTCATGGGGGACTTCGGGCGGCAGCACGACCTGAAGATTCGCGCCAGCGTCGGCCTCACGGGGAACCAGGGGATCGACAACTTCGCGCCGATCGGCCGCTACGGAAAGGCGAACTACAGCGACGCGCCGGGGATCGCCCGTACGTCGCTGCCGGCTCCCGATCTCAAGTGGGAGACGACGCGCGAGATCGACGTCGGCTTCGACCTCTATCTGTGGGGCGGCCGCGTCGGGATCGTGGGCGACTACTTCGACAAGGACACCCGCGACCTGCTCCTCGACCGTGACGTCACCGCCACCAGCGGGCTCACCACCGTGTGGGAGAATGTCGGCAACATGACGAACAAGGGGTGGGAGTTCGCGCTGTCCACGGTGAACTTCCAGCCGGCGGCCCCGGGTGGCTTCCGTTGGACGACGGAGTTCAACGTGTCGAGCAACGACAACGAGGTCACGAGGCTCTTCAACGACCAGCCCTTCACCACCGGCATCGACGGCGTGAACCGCGTCGAGGTGGGCCAGCCGTTGGGCGCGTTCTACGTGCTCAAGTTCCTGGGCGTCGATCCGGCGACGGGCGACGCGATTCACGACGACCTGAACGACGACGGCGAGATCAACGCCCTCGATCGTCAGGTGGTCGGCAGCCCGCACCCGGATTACTGGGGCGGCCTCACGAACACGTTCGCCTGGAGAGGGTTCGAGCTCCGCACCTTCTTCCAGTTCCAGCAGGGCAACGAGGTGTTCAACGCGGTCCGCGAGTTCGCCGACGACGCCGGCTTCTTCCTCGACAACAAGTTCAAGCACGTGTTGAATGCCTGGAAGCAGCCCGGTGATGAGACCGACGTTCCGCGCGCCAGCTTCGATGGAAACTCGGGCGGGCTGGAAATATCGAGCCGCTTCATGGAGGACGGCTCGTACGTCCGGCTGCAGGAGGTCACGCTCGGCTACAACCTGCCGGCGCGCATCGCCTCGGCACTGAGCCTCACCGAGGCGCGTGTGTTCGTCTCCGGTCGGAATCTCAAGACCTGGACCGACTTCATCGGATACAACCCCGACGTCAGCAGCCAGGGCTCGAGCGGCTTCGCCTCCTCGCTCGGCATGGATTTCTACGCCTACCCGCTCGCCCGCACGTTCACGTTCGGCGTGAGCGGGAGCTGGTGAGCCGCATGTCCATGCCGACCATAGCCAGAGGGATCACGTTCATGAGAATGCGATCGATATTCGCCGGGTTCCTCGTCCTTGGCGTCGCCGCGTGCGACGACGTGCTGACGGTGGAGCCCACCAACGAGGTGCCGGATGAGATCGCGATCCGCGATGCCAACAGCGCCCGCGCGGCGCTCGCCGGTGCCTACGACGGACTGCAGGACCTGAGTTATTACGGCGGAGATCTCGTGCTGTTCGGCGACCTCCTGTCCGACAACGCCATCCATACCGGGACGTTCACCGGCTTCATCGAGGCGGACGACAATCTGCTCCGAGCCAACAACTCCACGGTGGAGGACATCTGGGACGCGCTGTACATCGCCATCGGGCGGACGAACGATCTGATCATTCGCCTTCCGGATGTGTCCGGTCTGAGCGATGAGGAAAAGAGCGAGATGCTGGGACAGGCGCATTTCCTGCGCGCGCTCAGCTATCACAACGCGGTGAAGTTGTGGGGCGCGCCACCGTCGGTCGTCGGCGGTGACGGTGTGCCGATTCGGCTGGAACCGCCGGCCACCGCCAACGATGCGTCGCAGATCTCCCGCGACCCGACCTCCGCCGTGTACCAGCAGATCCTCGATGATCTGGCTCAGGCGGAGGCGTTGATGACGACGGAGACGGGACCGTACGACGCGTCGCTGGGCGCCGTCCATGCGTTGAGGAGCCGCGTGTTCCTCTACCTCTCGCAGTGGGCCGACGTCATCACCGAGGCGGACGCGGTCGAGGCGCTGGGTTACGAGCTGGCGTCGTCGTTCCCGCAGCTGTTCACCGAAGAGGGCTCCGTCACCGACGAGGACATCTTCCGGGTGAGCTTCACCGCGGTGGAGTTCAACAACCTCGGCTTCTATTACTTCTCTCGTTCTTTCGGCGGCCGTCGCGAGCAGGCGCCGTCAGCCGGCCTCGACGCGACGTACGAGGCCGGGGATGAGCGCGAGGCGTGGTCGATCTCCTTCGACGGCAGTGGGCGGCGCTACGGCTCCAAGTTTCCCACCACCGCCGGGGCCGAGGACATCCACGTGATCCGCTTCGCCGAAGTGCTGTTGAACAGGGCCGAGGCGCATGCACGGCTCAATCAGCTGGCGTCGGCGGTGGCGGACTACAACCGCGTCCGCGTACGGGCAGGTCTCGCGCCGCACGTGCTCGGCGTCCACGTCACCACCCAGCAGCAGGTGATCGACGCGGTGTTGAACGAGCGGCGGCTCGAGCTGGCGATGGAAGGAGATCGCTGGTCCGATCTGGTGCGCACCGGCATGGCCGTCGCCGTGATGGGGCTGGCCGACCGTCCGCATCAAGTGCTGTTGCCGATTCCGCAGAACGAGCTGGACATCGCCCCGAATCTGGTGCAGAACCCGGGGTACTGAGAACTTCGGAATCAGAGATCAGGGATTGGGAAACGAGGACTGGCCGGCGAGAATCGCCGGCCTTTCCTTACTCCCGATCACTGGTCCCAATCCCCCATCCCCAATCTCTTCCAACGTCCACATGTACCGGCTCGCGCTCCTTCCCCTTCTCCTCCTCCTCGCGGCGGCGCCGCTCTCCGCGCAGCACGCGCTGTCGTCCGGCGGGTCGTACGACCCCGCGGTGCCAACGCCGAGCAGCGTGCTCGGCTACGAGATGGGAGAGCGGTTCACACCGCATCACATGCTGATGCGATACCTGGATCGGCTGGCCGCCGCCAGCACGCGCATCAGGCTCGATACCGTCGGGCGCTCCTTCGAGGGGCGCGAGGTCATGATGGTCATCGTCACCAGCGAGGCCAACCAGCGGCGACTCGAGCAGATCCGCGCCGACGCGGCGCGAATCGCCGACCCGCGCGGCGCGACGGCGACCGATCTCGCCGCGGTCACGGCGCGCATGCCGACCATCGCCTGGCTCGGCTTCACCGTACACGGACCGGAGGCATCGGGCGCCGAAGCGGCGATCGCCCTGCTCTACCAGCTCGCCGCCGGGCGCGACCCCGAGACGTCGATGATCCTGGACAGCGTCGTGGTGCTGATCGACCCGCTCCAGAACCCCGACGGGCACGAGCGCCACGCGCAGGACGTCATGCGGATGCGCACCGCGCTGGGCGTTCCGGTTCATCCGGATGCGCGCATTCATGGCGGAACGTGGCCCGGCCCGCGCACCAGCCACTACTACTTCGATCTCAATCGCGACTGGTACGCGATGTCCCACCCGGAGACGCGGGGGCGGACGGCGGCCATTCTGCGCTGGTGGCCGCACGTGGCCGTGGACCTTCACGAGATGAGCTCCAACTCCACGTACTTCTTTCCGCCCACGATGGAGCCGATCAACAAGATCGTGCACCCGTCCATCCTGCGATGGTGGGACGTGTACGCGGAGGGACTCATCCGCACGTTCGACCAGAACGGCTGGTCGTTCTTCCGCCGCGAGGGGTACGATGAGTTCTACCCGGGGTACGGGAGCTCCTGGCCGCTCTACACCGGCGCGGTGGGGATGACCTTCGAGCAGGCATCGAGCCGCGGAGGCGCAATTCGCAGGACGGATGGCACGGTGCTCACCCTTCGGGAGGCGGCGCGCCATCACTACGGTGCCGCCTATTCTGTGCTGCACACCTCCGCGGTCAACGCCCGCGCGCGGGTGCGAGACTATCTCGCGTATCGCCAGTCGGCGATCAGCGACGCGCTTCGCTCGCCGTTGCGCGCGGTGGTGATCGAGCGAGATGACGCGAATCGTGCCGACTCGCTGGCCGCGGTACTGCTTCGGAACGGAATTGCGCTCCATCGGACGCCGGCACCGATCACGCTCGCCGAGGGAGTGGAGTACGGCGGCGGGCGCCGGACGAACGTGCGCGTGCGCGCCAACTCGTACGTCGTCGACCTGGCGCAGCCGCAGGGACGCCTCGCGCGCGCGCTGCTCGAGCCCGACGCGCCCCTCGACTCGAGCTTCATCGCCGAAGAGCTGGAGCGGAGGCGCGCCGGTCTGTCGGAGCGCTTCTACGATGTGACGGCGTGGTCGCTCCCGTTGGCATTTCGGGTGCGGGCGTGGGGAACGTCCGCCATGCCGACCGGCGTGGAGGAGCTTCGTGAGCACCCGAATCGCGGCATCGTCGGCACCGCGCCGATTCCGCGATACGGCTGGGCATTCGCGCCGGGGAGCGAGGCGTCGATTCGTCTTCTGGCCGGCCTCCTGCGCGACAGCGTTCGCGTGTGGTTCGCGCCGCGCTCCTTCTCGGTCGGCGAGACGCGGTTCCCCACCGGCGCATTCGTCGTTCGAAGCGCCGCCAACGACAGCGCCGCGCTCGTGAACGTCCCCGCCCGGGCCGTCGACGCCGGCGCGTCGGTGGTGCCGCTTCAGTCCTCGGCCGTGGCGCAAGGCACGGACCTGGGGAGCAACAGCGTCTTCCCCGTCCGGCCGCCGCGGGTGGCGATTCTGTCGGGCGCGCCGGTGAACGGCCAGTCGTACGGCTATGCCTGGTATGCGTTCGACCAGCGGCTTGCCTACCCTTCCACTGCCGTCGACGTGGACGCCGTGGCGGGACGCGCGCTCGATGACTTCAACGTGCTGGTGGTGCCCTCGGTGTCGGCCGCCGCGCTGTCGCGCGCGCTGGGCGACGCGGGGCGGGAGCGAGTGGCCGCCTGGGTGAGGAGCGGGGGCACGCTCGTCACCCTCGACGCGGCCACCGACTGGCTCGCGTCCGAGCGCACGGGGCTCTCGCGGCTGCGCCAGCGCTCCGACACGGCCGCACGAGACACCACCCCCGGCGCGCCCCTCCCGATCGAGGTGCCGGGTGCGATCGTGCGTGCAATTGGCGACACGCTCTCTCCACTCCTGGTCGGCGTGCGCCCGCGCGAGATCCCCGTGCTCCTCTCCTCGGATCGCGTCTATCAGACGCCGCGCGACGTGCGTCCGGGCGAGCTCGTGCTCCGCTACGCCCCCGCCACCCGGCTCCGCGTCGCCGGCTATCTCTGGCCCGAAGCCCCGGCGCGCGTAGCCAACACGCCATACCTCTGGACCGAGCGCGTCGGCCGCGGCCGCGTCATCGCGTTCGCCGGTGACCCGAACTTTCGGGATCTCTGGCGCGGATTGATGCCGCTATTCGCCAACGCGGTGCTCTTGGGGCCAAACTACTAGACGGCGGGGATCGGGAATCGGGGAGCGGGAATCGGCGACTGGTCGAGATCCAGCCGCCACAACCGATTCCCCATTCCCGATTCCCGATTCCCGCTGCCCAGTGTTCTCTTTCACCCCTTCGCCCGTTCGCGGATCTCCGAGTGGTCGCCGACCGTGACCTCGCCGCTCAATCCTTCCATCACCACCTCGTCGCCGATCATCGAGTTGCGAAGCGAGCAGCGAACGATGCGGGACTTCTCGCCGACGATGGTGTGCGACAGCGTCGAGCCCTCGATCACGCTCCCCGCCGAGATCGACACGTTGGGCCCGATACGCGACTGCCGCAGCACGACGCCATCTTCGACGTACACGGGCTCGACGATGGTCGTGCCGTTCTCCGCGGCCGGGGCGCGGGCGCGCCCCTTCCGTAGCATGATCTCGTTCGTCTCGAGGAGCGTGTCGAGCTTCCCCGCGTCGTACCACCCCTCGACGTCGATCACCTTGATGCGCGCGCCCTTGTCGATCATGTACTGGAAGGCGTCGGTGAGGTAGTACTCTCCCTTGTTCGGCGGAGCGCGCAGCACGTGGTCGATTCCTTCGTAGAGCAGCTTCCAGTTCCTGATGTAGTAGAGCCCGATGTTGGCGCGCTTGGAGATCGGCGTGGAGGGCTTCTCCACGATCTTCGTCATGTTGCCCTGCGCATCGGCCACCACCACGCCGAAGCGCTGGTAGTCCTCCACTTCCTTAACCCAGATGATCCCGTCGGCATCGGTGCGGTCGATCACCGAGAGGTCGGTGTCGAAGATCGTGTCCACGAAGATGATCAGCACCGGCTGGTCCACGTACGGGCGCGCCAGCTCCACCGCGGTGGCGGTCCCGTTCTGCACCTTCTGCTCGACGAACACCGACGGGAAGTCGTAGTTCGTCCTGGCGTACTCCTCCACGCGGTCGCGCAGATGTCCGGTGACGTAGATGATCTGGTCGACGGTCCCCAGCTTCTCGAGATCGTCGAGCAGATACGCCATCACCGGTTTGCCCGCAACCTTGAGCAGCGGCTTGGGGGTGACGTGGGTGTGCGGGCGAAGGCGAGTCCCCTTGCCGGCGAGCGGGATGATCACCTTCACTTGGGCACCCTCCCGTAGCGGTCGCTGAGCCTGACGACGTCATCCAGATCGGGCGTGGACGCCTCCAGGACGTCGCAATCGGTGATCGCTTCCATCTGGTGGACCGTGCCGGGCGTGATGCGGTACGCTTCGCCGGGCTCGAGGTTGATCTCCTGCTCGGCGTCTCCCTGTCCCACGCGGAAGATCATCCTGCCGGAGAGGAGGCTGATGGTCTCGTCCTTCCGTTCATGATACTGGCAAGAGAGCGCGTGCCCCGCGTTGATGTGCAGGATCTTGCCGACGTAGCGCTCGGTGTGTGCCCAGATCACCTCGTGTCCCCACGGCTTGTTCACGATGACCACCTTTGCCCGACCGCTCACGCCACCTCCCTTGCGATGCGAATTGTGATGGATGACGGCACGGTCACGCACGCCACAGCGCACGCGCCGCAGCCGGTACAGCCCTCCGCCAACACCGGTCTTCCGCTTCGATCCAGGTGGAGCGCTCGCTCCCCCACCGGACAGACGCGCGCGCAGACCCCGCACGTCACGCCGCGGTGCGCGATGCAGCGATCGGGGTCGATAGCCGCCACGCCGATGTTCACCGACGCCCAGCCATCGGCCGGGACGCCGAGCGCTTCCGTCGGACAGGCCACCGCGCAGGGCATGTCGGGGCACATGAGGCAGGCGTTGCGGGCCGGCTCCAGCGTGGGCGTCCCGCCGGCCAACCCATGTTCGGCGCCGAGGGTGACGATCGCTTCGGCGGGACAGGCCCGGATGCACTCCCCGCACCTGGTGCACGCCGCGAGGAACCCCGCCTCCGGCAGCGCGCCCGGCGGCCGGATGTACACCGTCGGCGCCAGCCGTTCCGTCACCGCCTCCGCCGCCTGACCGAGCAGTCGCGACAGGCCGCGAGCAAAAAAGGCGCGACGATCGGATGCGGGAAGCATGGGACAATATACAGTGGCGGGAAGCGGGGAGCGCTGAGCGGGAATCGCAGGCACACCCGATGACTTCCGTATCCGCCTGCGCTTCCCGCTCCGCGCTCCCCGATTCCCGCTCTCTACGCAAGGCACGCCTAATGCACTCCCCCCGCGCATGTTACTCGCACCGCGCTTTCTGCCGCGCCTGGCAGCCACGGTGGGGCTGTTCACGCGCTACGGGCTGCAAGACTTCGCCAACCGGCAGGGCCTCCGGGATCTCCTCCCCGAGGAATTCGCCGGAGTGGACGAAGACACCGCCGAGCTCAACGAGCGGGCGGTCGCGTTTCGCAAACGGCTGGTCGAGCTCGGCCCCGCCTACGTCAAGCTCGGACAGGTCCTCTCCACCCGTCCCGACCTCCTCCCCGACCCTTACATCGAGGAACTGGTGCAGCTGCAGGACGACGTTGGCGCCATTCCCGTCGAGGAGGTGAAGGGGGTCATCGAGGAGCAGCTGCAGGCCCGAATGAGCAAGCTCTTCGGCTCGTTCGACGAGGAGCCGCTCGGCACCGGCAGCCTGGGCCAGGTGCACGGTGCGCAGTTGCGCGATGGGCGCGAGGTGGTGGTCAAAGTGCAGCGCCCCGGCATCCGCACCGTTCTGAAGGATGACCTCGAGTTCTTTCGCGAGCTGGCGCGATTCCTCTCCGACCACACCAAGGTCGGACACCGCGTCGACCTGATCGGGATCATCCAGCAGCTCGAGCGCGCGCTGGCCGACGAGCTCGATTACCGGATTGAAGCGCAGAACTCCGCCGCGTTTCGCCGCTCGCTGGCTTCCTTTCACCGGCTTCTCATCCCGCGCGTGATCGAGGCCTACACCTCCGAGCGCGTGCTCACCTCCGAGCGCGTTCGCGGTGTGAAGATCGACGAGGTGCCGCGGATCTCGCGCATCGAGCACGACTTCACCGACCTCGCCGACGACTTCGCCAAGGCGTACCTCAAGCAGATCACCATCGACGGTCACTTCCACGCCGACCCGCATCCGGGGAACGTCTTCGTGATCTTTCCCGGAACCGAGAATCCGATCACGCCCGCGGAAGCGGTAGCGAGCGATCGGCGCCAGGAGGTGCGGCCCGCCGCCACCGCGCTCGCCAGGCTGGAGCTCGAGGCGCGCGAGGAAGCCGGGGTGGTGGCCGAAGCGACGGCGGAAAACGGCGCGCACGCCAAGCTGGCGCTGATCGACTTCGGAATGACGGCGCACCTCTCCAATTCGCTGCGCGAGAGCATGGTGCGCATGCTCCTCGACCTCTCCGACAATCGCGGCGACACGGTGGCCGAAGCGCTGATCGACATGGGGCAGCAGGTGGAGGGATTCGATCGCGAAGGCTACGTGCGCGAGATCGCCGCCCTCATCAGCCGCACCTACGACCGGACGGTGGGGGAGATCCAGGCCGGCGTCGTCATCTACGAGATGATCAACATCTCCTTCCAGCACGGCCTCAAGCTCCCCGCGGAGCTCACGTTGCTAGGCAAGGCGATGTTCAACCTCGACGCGGTGACGCGCGCGCTCGATCCCGGGTACAGTCCGGTGAAGGCGATCCAGGAATTCGGCGACCGTCTGGCCACCGAGCGTGCCAAGCGCGAGTTCTCGCTCGGGCGCTTCTACCAGGTGGCGACGCAGGCGTCGGATCTCCTGACCGCGCTCCCGCGCCGCATCGACGCCATCACCGCGCGCATGGCCGCCAACGAGCTCGGGCTCAAGCTCGACGCCCCGCAGCTCCCGACGCTGCTCGAGGGAATGCTCAAGATCGCCAACCGTGTCTTCTCCGGCCTGGTCCTGGCCGGCCTCCTGGTCGCCAGCGCGATGCTCCTCCCCCACCGCCGCCAGCTCGGCACCGCCGGCTTCGTCATCGCGGGCGCGATCGGCGTGTACATGGTGGTGAACATCCTTCTGAGCGATCGGAGGAAGCGGAGCGGCTGAAGAGAGCGGGGAGCGGGGAGCGGGGAGCGCAGGCGGGCCCATAGGGGTAGGGCCCGACCAGCGCTCCGACGCTCCCCGCTCCCCACTTCCCGCTCCCCGGCTCCTCCAACCGCTTGACCTCCGTCCCTCGGCGCGTTCTGTTATCCTCTCCACGCAGGACCACCCGCTGCGGTACCAGCACCCTCCCCGGAATTCTCGAGGACGACCCACATGCGAGCTCCCCCTCTCGTCTATCGGCTGGCACTCATCGCAACCATCACCTTCTTGCCGGCCGCGCTCTTCGGGCAAGGAGTCACGACCTCGGCCATCAACGGGATCGTAACCGGCGAGGAGGGCAATCCGCTGGAAGGGGCAACCGTCACCGCCACGCACGTGCCGAGTGCCACCGTGTACCGGGCACTGACCCGGGCGGGCGGCGTCTACAACATTCTGAACATGCGCGTGGGTGGGCCGTACCGCGTGAACGTGGCGAGGATCGGGTACCAGCCGGAGACGGAGGAGAACGTCTTCCTCGACCTCGGCGAGAGCGAGCGCGTCGACTTCCAGCTCACGCCGCAGGCGGCGCAGATCGCGGGAGTGGAGGTGATCGGCGAGACGGAGGAGATCCGGACCGGCGCCACGACGACGATCGATCCAACGCAGGTGGCGCTCACCCCCTCGGTGAAGCGCAGCACGCGCGATCTCACGCGTCTCGACCCGCGCAGCGACGGCAACCTGAGCTTCGGCGGTCGAAACTGGCTGTACAACTCGATGTCGCTCGACGGGTCGTACTTCAACAACTCCTTTGGTCTCGATGATCCGCTCCCCGGCGGACAGGCCAACGCCGAGCCGGTGCCCTTCGACGCCGTGGAGCAGGTGCAGGTGGCGCTCGCACCCTTCGACGTTCGCCTGGGCGGCTTCACCGGCGCCAGCGTCAACACCGTCACCAAGAGCGGAACCAACGATTTTAAGGCGACCGTCTACACCTTCCGCCGTGACGACGCGCTGCAGGGGAACGAGGTGCGCGGAAGCGAGGTGGTGGCCGACCCGCAGCTCAGGTACAACCAAACCGGCATCGCCGCCAGCGGTCCTATCATCAAGAACAAGCTCTTCTTCTACGTGAACGGTGAGCTGGAGCGCACCGACGATCCGGGCACCAACTTCCTCGCCAACCGCGGCACGCCGGGCTTCGGGATCTCGCGCGTCGAAGCGACCGTGATGGATGCCATCCGGCAGCGCCTCATCGACGAGTATCAGTACGACCCCGGACCGTACGACGGGTTCATCCACGAGACCAACAACGACAAGTTCCTGGGTAAGCTCGACTGGAACATCAATGAGAGCAACACGGCGTCGCTGCGCTACAACTACCTGGACGCCACGCGCCAGAATCCTCCTCATCCCTTCGTGCTCAGCGCCTTCAACAGCGGCCGCGGGCCGAATGAGAGCAGCCTGCCGTTCTACAAGTCGGGTTATCAGATCACGAACAATCTCCATTCCGTGGCTGCCGAGCTCAACAGCCGCGCCAGTCGCTTCGCCAACCGCTTCTTCGCCAGTTACAGCCGATTCCGCGACTCTCGGCAGCCGTTCAGCGAGGACTTCCCCACGATCGAGATTGCGGAGGCCGGAGTAACGTACACGACCGCCGGTCACGAGCCCTTCTCGATCCACAACATCCTCGACCAGGACGTCCTCCAGCTCACCAACAACTTCACCTGGTTCGCGGGGAAGCACGCACTCACTTTGGGCGCGAACTTCGAGCGGTTCGAGTTCTTCAACTCCTTCAATCTCTTCCGCCACGGCCTCTTCCTCTTCGAGGCGCCGGGTGGGACGACGTTTACCTCGCTCCAGCAGTTCTTCGACCTCACGAGCCCCACAAATCCGAACCAGATGGATCTGCGTGCGCTGATCTCGACCGAGCCTTTCTTCAGGGGCGAGATCATCGAGGTCGGACAGCTTTCCTTCTACGTGCAGGACGAGGTGCCGCTCACCGAGCGCTTCGCGCTCACGGCCGGCATTCGCGGCGACTTTCCGCTCTACTTGACCGACGCCGTCGACAATCCGGACTCGCGCGCGCTCATCGCGCTCGACGAGGACGACAATCCGGAGACGGTCGACCAGAGCGAATGGCCTGACACCAAGGTCCTCCTTTCGCCGCGCGTCGGATTCAACTGGAACGCCATCGGTGACCGGCAGACGACCATTCGAGGAGGTACCGGCGTCTTCACCGGGCGCCTGCCATTCGTATGGGTCGGCAACGTGCTCTCGAACCCGGGGAACAACCGCAACATTTACCCGAACGCCCCACCGGTCGAGACGCGCAAGGGTTCCGTCCTCCAGACATCCGGTGATGTGAACGCGATGGACCCGGACTTCGAGTGGCCGCAGACCTGGACCACCGACCTGGCGATTGATCAGCGCCTGCCATGGGACATGTTCGGCACGCTGGAAGTCATCTACGCCAAGGACCTCAATGCCGTATTCATGCGCAACGCCGATCTGCGGACGCCGACCCGCACCGTGCCGGGGCCGGACGGACGCCCGTTCTTCGGTGCACCCAACCATGAGCTGAACCCCGGCGACTTTGCCGGCATCTACGTGATCGACAACGTGGATGAGGGTTATTCATTCAACGTGTCGGGACAGCTGCGGAAGACGTGGGCGTGGGGTGCGCGTGCCGGCATCGGCTACGCCTTCCTGCGCGCCAAGAACAATCTTCGCACCACCGAGATCGCCAGCGTACTCTGGTCCAGCCAGCCGGTTCAGGGCGACCCGAACAAGCCCGAGCTCAGCTATTCCGAGTTCGGCCAGCGTCATCGCTTCATCGGCGACTTCTCCTTCACGAAGGAGTGGAACCCCCGCCTCAAGACGCAGGTCGGCCTCGTGATCGAGGTCGCCCAAGGCAACCGCTTCATCTCGGCCGGCGGCAATCGGTACTCGTTCATCTACGCCGGCGACGTGAACGGCGATGGCCAGGGCGGAAACGACCTGATATACATCCCGCAGGATCAATCGGAGATCCGCCTGGAGGCGTTCACCGACAACAACGGGCTGCACACCGTTGCCGAGCAATGGGCGGCGCTCGACGCCTTCATCCGGCAGGACGACTACCTGAGCGAGCACCGCGGGGAGATCGCGGAGCGCTTCGGCCTGATCAACCCCTGGTACAACACCGCGGACCTGAGAATCCTGCAGGACTTCGCACTCAGCGTCGGCGGCCGCCGGCACGCCCTTCAGCTGAGCGTCGACGTGCTGAACGTCGGCAACCTGATCAACTCCGACTGGGGTGTCCGCAAGATCGCGAACGCCGCCGCGCTCACGCCGTTGCGGCTGGTGCGGGTCGATCCGGACAACGTCCCCGTCTTCAACTTCACGGGTCCGAGCGAAACCTTCATCGATGATCCAAGCCTCATCTCTCGATGGAGGGCGCAGGTGGGGCTGAGGTATCTGTTCAATCAGTGATTGAGCGTAGGGGTTGCGGTTGCGCAGACGAAAGGGCCGGCGATTCTCGCCGGCCCTTTCTCCGTCCCGAATTCCCAACCCGGATCCCGATGCTCACCTCTCGATCGAAAACGACCACCTCAACCTGAATCGGTCCCCGTCGCGCGACCGCACCACCGCGAGCTGGGGATCCGAGACGTAGAGAGGAAGATCGAAGCGAACACCCACCGGCAAGTCGTAGAGTCGGCCACGGATTGCCACGCCGACGCCGGCGTCGCCAATCAGGTGACGCGAGGCGCCCGGATCGCTGTACGCGAGATCGCCGAACACGGTGAGCCAGACCCCCGGGAGATTGGCCGAGGGACGCCTGACGAGTCGGGCCAGCTCGAGGTTGGCCGACCACAGCGCGTCGGTACGGGCCAGCAGACTGTAGCCGCGCAGCGCGCCGTGGCCGAGCGGGACGAAGCCGACGTCCCGCCTGACCAGTGGCGCGCCGTCGGCGCGAAGATAGGGGTTGGCGAAGCTCTCGATCGGATCGAGCGCCGAAAGTCCGAGCGAGCGCTGAAGCGGCGGCGTCCCCAACACCGCGCCGCCGAACAGGCGCGTGCGCAGCTCCATGTCGCCGCGCCGTCCCAGGGGAAACTCCCTCTCCATCTCGACCTCGGTGCGCAGGAAGGCGCTGCGCCCGTGACCGCCTAACAAGCGAATACGGAAGCGCCGATCGCGCTCCGGGCTCGTGTACTCACCCTCCACGCTCGCGTCAACCACGCTCGCCGGCGTCCATCGGAGCGGATCGGTCCATGCGGTGTGATACGGCTTGGTATACTTCAGCGCCACGGAGAGGCTCCGCTGCGGACCCTGCGCCACGAGAAACGGACTCCGGTCCCATCGCTTGCGCACCCCGAGCATGGTGAGCCCGTCCACGTGCCACGCCTCGAGTCGGAGCCCGATCCGAGCCCGCCCTGATATTCCCGGGTTCTCGATGCTCCCCCACACTTCCGCCAGATCGAGCTTGTCCTGGTCGGAGTCGACCTCGCGCGAAGAGCTGCCGAACGCCAGCTCGTACCTGTCCACGAAGCCCAGGTAGTTGGAACGGACGCGCTGCACACCCATGAAATCGCGATCGTCGTACCACACGATCGGCAGGTAGCGGACGACGGTGCGGTCGCGCAGTCGCTGGTCGAGGAATGGCCAGTCGAACACGGTGCGCGTCGACCGTGTGTTGAACGGCGACCATGATGGCTCGACATCGTTGCGCCGATCCCAGTCGTCGGTCACCTGGTGCGGATCGAGCCGCACTTCCAGCGGACGCCGCGACGTCCGGATCAGCAGCTCCTGCGACCTGGCGCCCGGCGCGCCGCGCACGATGGTCCAACCGCTGTCGGTGCGGACGCCCACCGGCATCGGATGCGCGTAGTCGCCACGCTGGAGGATCTTCACGTTGGTAAGCCATTCAGAACCAATCTGGCGCTCCTCCACGCCACCCAGCGCGTAGTCGAGCAGCCCCACGCGATGCACCCACTGGTCGAAGAACCAGTCGAGCTCGCATCCGCAGGCGTCCTCGGCCGCTCGCCGCATCGCCGGCTCGTCGACGTGCTTGAACTTCCAGCGTGCGAAGTAGACACGGTGAAAGCGGACGAAGGAGGAGTCGCCCATCGCGTCGCGGAGCGCCGCGAACATCGCCTCGGCCGTCGTGTACGTGGCCGCCTGGTAGCTCGCGAACTCGTTGAAGTCCTGCGACGGGGTGCCCACCGGCTCGGCGCGCCCGAGCATCAGGCGCTCGTAGCGCTGCATGTCGTTCCGCTCGCGCGATTCGGGGGCGAGGGCGCGCCGCCGGTAGCCGAGCCGTGGCGCGGGCGGTGAGGCCAATCCGCGCGCTCGCTCGTGCCAGGTGAGGTTCTGCGCCCAGGCCGTCTGATAGTCGGTGAGCCCCTCGTCCATCCATCCGGCGCGCCACTCGTTGTTGGCGAGCATCCCGTAGGCGTAGACGTGGCCGAGCTCGTGGAGGATGAGCCCCTGTGACGCGGAGGAGTTCATCGTCAACATCGGGAACTCCGTCGCGCCGGCATCCAGCCGATGGGTGGCGGTGACCTGCGGGTACCCGTACGGGCCGAAGAGCCGCTCCAGCCATTCCAGGGCGCGGCCGAAGCGCTCCAGCGCCTGACCGCCTCCCCACTGCGCCTCATCTCCCGGTCGATAGAGCACATGGACGGGGACTCGCCCGTCGTACAGCATCCCCTCGTATCGGTAGAGCGGACTCACCGTCCAGGCGAAGTGGTGTACGTCACGGGCGACGAAGCGCACCGCCTTGTAGCCCGCCGGCACCGCGGCGGTGTCGTCAGGCGGCGGCGGACCGTAGGCATCACGCGCGTGGTGCACCTCGCCGAAGCGTCGCACGCGCTCCCATCCGGGATCGCCCGACACCGGCACGCCGGTGGCACCAATCACCTGGTCGTCCCTGACGACGAGCGTCACGTCGTAGACGCCGAACTCTCCGTAGAACTCGGTGTTCGGGACCAGCGGCTGGAACTGCCATCCGAGCCGATCGTAGACGGCGACTTTCGGATACCAGTGGGCCAGGTCCCACTGTCGCCCGCGCCTACCCTGCCGGCGGATCACGGTGGAGGGCCGCGCCTCCCACTCGAACGAGACCAGCAGCGAATCGCCCGGCGCCAGCGGCACGGGAAGCGGGACGTGCGCGACGGTGCTGTCGGGAGCCAGCGGATACTGCACTTGCACCAGCGTCTCATCGCTTCCATCGCCACGCGCCACCAGCAGGCCTGGCCCGCGCGTCTCTCCCGGCCAGTCGTAGCTCGTCAGGCGCTCGAAGCCGTAGTGGGGCTCGGCGAGGTTCTGAAAGCGCTCCCGGTACTCGCGCTCATCGGCCGCGCTCCACCGCGATCGCGGACGAAAGGCGTTGAGGTACTGGTGGAAGTACAGCTCGCCCAGCGTGTCGGGAGAGGCGTTCACGTACCGCATGGTGCCGCGACCGCGGATCAGCTGCGCGTCCTCGTCCAGCGTCGCCTGCATGGTGTAGTGCACCCGCTGCTGCCAGTAGCCGGCGGTGTCGCCCGACGGAGGCGACGAGTACGCCACGACCTGCTGCAGCAGAAGCATCCCGGCCAGCCCAAACGCCATGCCTCTCCCTCTACGAAGTGACGATGCCGGATACACGTCGGCGGCGCCGCTCTGGACGCCGCCGGCTCAACGCGTCGTGCGACCGCCCGCGATCAGACCGTCGCGCCGCGCAGCATCAGCGAGCGGAGCGTGGCCAGGCGGCGCCTCACCGAGCCGTCCATCACCGTGTCACCCACGCGCACGACGACGCCGCCCAGAATCGCCGGGTTGAG
Source organism: Gemmatimonadaceae bacterium (assembly GCA_035249845.1). Classification (GTDB taxonomy): domain Bacteria; phylum Gemmatimonadota; class Gemmatimonadetes; order Gemmatimonadales; family Gemmatimonadaceae; genus DATFBY01. The sequence goes on along the minus strand of DATFFZ010000161.1, from coordinate 8,715 downwards.
CATGAAGTGCGGCACCACCTGCTTGCCGAGCTTCCGCGACAGCGCCTGCGACACGCTCTGGCGCGTGCTGGCGTCCGGGTCACGCGCCACCGTCACCTGCGCGTGCACGCGGCCGACGATGTCGTCCACCAACGCCTGGTACTGGACGGCGATCTCGGGGATCAGCTCCTGCCGGCGGTGGCTGATCACCGCCTGCACGAAGCGCACGAACACGCGCGGGAGCCGGTCCTGGAAGGCGCGGGCGATGATCTCGTTCTTCTTCCGCGCATCGATGCGCGGCGACCTCAGGAAGCTGAGCAGCATCGGATCGCGCTGGATTCCCTCGGCGAACTCGCTCATCATCGTTCCCCACCCCACCAGATCCCCCGCCTTCTGCGCGAGGGCCACCAGCGTCTCGGCGTAGTTCCGAGCGATCGTCGGATCGCGCATTACCGCTTCGCCCCCTCGATGTCGATCGACGCCAGGTAGCTCTCGACGATCTTGCGGTTCGTGTCGTCGTCGAGGTTCCTCTCGATCACCTTGCTGGCGCCGCGCAGCGCCAGATCCACCGCCTCGCGACGCAGCTCGGCGATGGCGCGATCGCGCTCCATCTCGATCTCGCGGCGCGCGCGGTCGAGCATGTCGTGCTGCTCCTGCCGTGCCTGCTCGAGCAGTTGAGCACGCACCTGATCGGCCGTCTGCCGCCCCTCGGCGATCACCTTCTGCGCTTCGTCGCGCGCCGCCTCGATCCGCTTGCGGTGCTCGTCGAGGAGACGCGCGGCCTCCTCGCGGTCGCGCTTGGCGGCCTCGAGCGAGTCGCGCAGCGCCTGCTCGCGCGCGGCTACCGCCGCCGTGAGGGGTCTGAACGCGAAGCGGGACAGGACGAGGAAGAGGATGACGAAGATGATGAGCGTCCACACCATCAACCCGCCCTGCGGGGTGAGGAGTCCGCTCTGACCGCCACCGGCCTCCTCGGCCGCCATGGTGGCGGCGGGCGTGGCGGCGATCAGCAGAGTGGCGAACGTGCTCAGTAGCGATACGCGCATGGCGATCTCGAGAGTGTGGTGGCCGAGCGCTGCACGGGCCCGGGCCCGGCAGCGCCGTGCCTGACTAGAACTTGCCCTGAATGAGGAACGTCACGACGATGGCGAAGAGCGCGGCACCTTCGATGAGCGCCGCCAGAATCAGCGCCGCGGTCTGGATGCGACCGGCCGCCTCCGGCTGACGCGCCATCCCTTCCACCGCCTGACCGCCGATGCGGCCAATGCCGAGCCCCGCGCCGATGACGGCCAATCCCGCGCCGACACCCGCACCGAGCATCGCCCACGCACCCGTGTAGTCACGGGTGAACTGCGCAGCCGCCTGCAACATTGGGAGAAAATCCATTTCGACTCCGATCAAAGATCCGTCCACGTCGGTGCTCCGCGCCCACTCGTCAGGCGCTGCTCGTCACCGAGGCCCGGGCCTCAACGAGCTTCGCCGGTCGCTCGACCGGGTACGAATTCGAGAAGGGGAGCCGCTCTTCTCGACGGCATCAATGCGCTCCCTCTCTGATCTGTCCGATGAACACGCTCGCCAGCAGAGAGAAGATGAACGCCTGCAGGAACGCCACGAACAGCTCCAGCAGCATGATCGCCACCGCCATGAGCAGCGGCGCACCGGCCACGAAGTAGCTGCCGAAGGTGAAGATGAGTCCGATCAGCGCCAGCACCACCACGTGTCCCGCCGTCATGTTGGCGAAGAGACGGATGGCCAGCGCGAAGGGCTTGGTGAACTTTCCGACGATCTCCACCGGGGTCATGATCAGGGTCATGGGGAGCTTCATGGCCAGCGGCATGTCGTGCGGCCAGTAGAAGATCGTGCCCAGATATGCCTTCCCCAGCGCCCGCATCCCCGCGATCTCCACCACGATGAAGGTGATGATCGCCAGCGTCGCGGTCACCGAGATGTTGCCGGTGGCCGTGGAGCCGTAGGGGATGAGGCCGAGGAGGTTGGCGAAGAGAATCAGGAAGAAGAGCGTCAGCACGAAGGGAACGTACTTCTCGCCGTGATGGCCCACGTTCGGCAGCACCACCTCGTTTCGCATGTAGAGGACCAGCGCCTCGATCCCCGCCGCGAACCCCTTGGGGGCACCGGTGGCGTGCGTGTGCCGCTGGTGCGCGCGCGCGGCGCCGATCAGCACGATGGCGCAGAGCACCGCCGCCAGGATGAGAAAGACGACGTGCTTGGTGGGCGAGAGGTCGATCGCCAGCCCGCCGATGCGCACCGGCTCCCAACGCGGCAGCTCCACGTGACAGGCGAAGCCGTGCGCGGCGTCGAGACACGGCACCTCGAGCGCGTGGGCGTCGGTGATGTGCGGCGTGATGATGTCCGTCTTGGCGGCGGCCGCGGGCGCGTCGTGCGCACCGGCCGCCGGGTCCTGCCCGCGAGTGTCCCGCGCGGTCTGCGCCGCGGCGGCGGAGTCCACATCGTGCTGCTGCGCCGCCATTCGTGAGGCCGGCGCCAGGAAGAGGAGAGCGGAAAGGAGCAGCGTGCGGAATGTCATTTCTTGAGCAGCACGGGTTCCACGATCGTCGATACGAACAGAAAGGCCGCCAGGCTCAGGAGCGCCGGCCCTTGCGGCAGACCGAACGCCTTCACCAGCGCCAGCGCGTACACCCCGAGCGTCACCAGGCGCATGAGGACGCCGATTCCCCACCCCGCGATCACGTTCTCCTTCGCCATCCCTTTCGCCACCGCGAAGGCGAAGAGCTGCACCAGGTACGCGACGATCGCGCTGATTCGTATGGCGCGCGCCGCCTCCGGCGAATCGAACGCGATCGTGAAGAGCCAGGCCAGAGCGGCGATGATGCCGAGCGAGATCAGCGCGAAGAGGGCGATGGCCTTCATTCTTTCTTTTCCCGCTTCGAGCGCTCTTCTCGTTCCAGGTCGGCCATGAGGCGCCGGTACATGCTGTAGAACGCCGCCCCGGCTCCCAGAAACACCCCCGCGATCATCAGCCAGGGGGCGGTGCCAAGTTTCTTGTCGGCCCACTGTCCGAGGAACAGGAAGAGCAGCAGGGCGATGACGAACTGGATCCCGAGCCCAGCGTACACGCTCACGGAGGTTCCGCGCGGCTCCAGCGGATTCCTCGGATCTTTGTCGGCCATGGGGACCCCGCTCACCCTGCTCCGGTACTGCGTTCCGCCCTCGGTGTCCGCGGGAAATGTAGGAGCTTGTGAAATTTTTCGCAAGCTACGTTCGGCCCGCGACCGCGCTCCGGCCAAATATTTGTGACCCTGAGCAAAGTGTAGGGTAGATCACAACTTAGAGGTTGCTAAGGCCTTGACAGAATCGTCCTGATGTTGATAAGTTCGCCTGCCGGCACACTCCGTACGGCTCGGCGTTCACCGGTTACACCCATGCCGCCTTCGCGCGCCCCATAGTGCCTCGCCCCATCTCCTCGCGAGTCCTCGTCTGGATTCTCGGCGCCGGCGCGCTCGCCCTCGCCTGCGGCCCGCACGTCGCGTCGAACGAAGGCGCCAACGCCACCGAGACCATTCGCGAGGGAACACCCGCGCCCGACAGCGCCAGTCCCCTCGCTACCTCGCTCAACGTCTCCCTCGACAGGAGCGATGCCCAGAGCGTCACGCTCACCCTCAACATCACCAACGCCAGCGACAAGCGCGTCGAGCTCACCTTCCCCAGCGGGCAGACGCACGACTTCGTCGTCCTCGATTCCACGGGCACGGTGGTGTGGAAGTGGAGCGAAGGCCGCCTCTTCACCCAGGCGATGCAGAACAAGCTCCTCACGTCAAAGGAGTCCGCCAAGTTCGAGGAGAAGTGGAACGCCGAAAAGGTGCAGGGGCGATTCACCGCGGTGGCTACCCTCCGCAGCAGCAACTTCCCGGTCGAGGAGAAGATCGAGTTCACGCTCCCATAGTCCGGCACACCCGGCGACACCACGGGCGGGCCGCGATGGCCCGCCCGTCGCGCATCGGCACCCGTCCTTCTGAGGCCGCTGAGACGCCGGAGACTCCGTCCCTCGTCGCAGCCGCTCGTCCCCGCACCCTTAACCTCCCGCCCGCACGGGGCTAGCTTACGGTCGAACCCCTTGGGACGGATGACGTTGGCGACACAGACCCGCACCACCGCTCACGGCGCGAGCGACAGTAGCGACCTCGAGCTCCTCGAGCAGCTCGCCCGTGGATACAAGCGCCTGGTCGAGCAGATCGGCCGCCGGATCGTCGGACAGCACGACATCGTGGACAACCTCGTCGCCGCCCTCCTGAGCGGGGGCCACGCCCTCCTCGTCGGCGTCCCCGGGCTGGCCAAGACCCTCCTGGTGAAGACGGTCGCCGAGGCGCTCGACCTCACCTTCTCGCGCATCCAGTTCACTCCCGACCTCATGCCCAGCGACATCACGGGCACGGAGATCATGGAGGAGGACCAGAGCACGGGACGCCGCGTCTTCCGCTACGTGAAGGGTCCGATCTTCGGCAACGTGGTGCTCGCCGACGAGATCAACCGCGCGCCACCGAAGACGCAGGCGGCACTGCTGCAGGCGATGCAGGAGCATTCGGTCACCACCGCCGGCCAGTCACACGCGCTCCCCGAGCCGTTCTTCGTGCTGGCGACGCAGAACCCGATCGAGCAGGAAGGCACCTACCCCCTCCCCGAAGCACAGCTCGACCGCTTCATGTTCGAGCTTCGCGTCGGCTATCCGAGCGCCGAGGAGGAGGAGCGCATCGTGGTGTCGACCACGGGCGACGTGGAGGCACACATCGCCCCGGTGCTCAACGCCGAGCAGCTGGTGGCGCTGCAGCACCTCGTCAGGCGTCTGCCGGCGCCCCCCACCATCGTCAAGTTCGCCGTGCAGCTCGCTCGCTCGACGCGACCCGACGCGCCGGAGGCGACCGCCGACGTGAAGAAGTTCGTGAGCTGGGGGGCCGGACCGCGCGCCTCGCAGTACCTCATCCTCGGCGCGAAAGCCAAGGCCGCCATGGATGGACGCTCGGTGCCCGACCTCGACGACGTTCGCGCGGTCGCGCGCTCGGTCCTGCGTCACCGAATCGTGATGAACTTTCAGGGCGAGGCCGAGGGCGTTTCTCCCGAGAAGCTCATCTCACTGGCGGAGCGCTAGCCGCCGTGAGAATCCACTTCCAGCCACGCGGCGGCTGACGCCGGACGTTCGCTAGATCCCTTCGGCGGCGTCCGGCTCCCCCGACTCGAGGTGCAGCCACCGCCTCCACCAGTGCCGTCGCCCCTCACGCTCCAGCGCTTCCTCCGCTGCCAGGCGCCACGCTTTCTGCATCTCGCGCGCATCCTCCGAGCGGTTCTCCGGCATCGGATCGAGCTCTTTGCGGAGCCACTCGGCGATGGCGGGTGAGAAGTCGTCGAGGTCGATGCTTCCGGAGAGCTGGCGCGCGAGAATCGCCTTGGCGTCCCCCGAGCCGAAGGGCGGCGCGCCGGTGAGCACGTAGGCGACGATCGCCGCCACGCCGAAGGTGTCCACCGCCGGCCCCTGCGGCTCGCCTAACAACTGCTCCGGCGCCGAGAATTCGGGAGTCCCGGTGGTGCCGTGCTGATCCTCACCGGGGATGCGCGCCACGCCGAAATCGGCGATCCGCCAGCGGCGGTAGCGGTCGATGAGGATGTTCTCGGGCTTGAGGTCGCGGTGGATGATCCCGACCGAGTGCGCCGCGCGCAGCCCGTCGAGGATGTGCTCGATCTGCGGCGCGATCTCGGCCAGCGACCGCGGACCGTTGCGCTCCACCAGATTGGCCAGCGATCCGCCCTCCGCCAGCTCCATCGTGTACCAGGCGACGTCGCCGTTCCAGTCCCAGTCGTAGATCGGCACGAGCGCGGGGTGCGCCAGCCGCGCGGCGAGCTGCGCCTCGCGGCGGAAGCGGCGCATGGCGGCGAGGTCGGCGGCCACGTGCGGATGGAGCATCTTGAGCGCGACCTCGCGCTCCAGCGCCAGATCGCGGACGCGCCACACGGAGCCGAAGGTGCCGGAGCCGAGTCGGGCCAGCACTTCGTATTCGTCTCCCGTCGCCCAGCGCAGCCGATCCTCCTCCGAGTCGCCGCCCTTGGCCGCGATGTGCGCGCCGCCGGTGGTGAAGATCGAGGTGCGCCCACCGGCCGCGCGATCCGCGTCCCGCAGCAGCGCCGACACCGAATGGAAGCGCTGCGTCGGATCGGCCGTCAGTGCGCGGTCGAGCACTTCGGCGATCGGCTTCGGGCAATCGGGTCTGACGAGCGAGATCGGTGGGCACTCGTCAGGCGGGTACTCGCCGGTGAGCGCGAAGAAGGTGAGCGCGCCCAGCTGCCACTGGTCGCTGGCGGGCGTGGGGAGCCACTCGTCCTGGCGCCATTCGGGGGCCCATGGTGTGTAGCGGCGGTCCGGCACGAGCCCGCCTGGGACGTCGGCGCGATTGATCGCCCACTCCCAGCCGAGCATCCAGAGGTGCGAGTTCGGGGTGACCCAGATCGTCTCGGCGCCGAGGGCGCCGTGCATCGTGCCGCCGCTGTGGAGGTAGGCGACCGCCGACCCCGTCATGCGCAGGATCTTGAGCATGGAGGGGATGTCTTCGGGGCCGATGCGCCGGACGCGGGAGGCCACCGTTTCGCCGGCGATCCACCGGCGGAGGTAGCCCGGCCCGCGGGTGGAGTTCGCGACCGGCGCCCAGAAGTGGTAAGTCGTCGGGACCAGGGGGTGTCCGCGGTGCGCCAGCTGCTTGGCCTCGGCCACCAGCCAAGGGACGTACTCCGGGTTGGGTGTGCTGACCAGGGAGAGCGAGCGGTCGAGCGCGTCGATCACTTCCTGGTAGTGGCGGTACGGTCCGAAGGCCCCTTCCGTGCCCCAGCGCCAGTCGGCCGGGAGCTTCCAGCTCTGGAGGTGGGGCGGCAGCTGGTGCGTGGCGGTGTACGGCGAGCCTGCGTCGACGGCGGACATGGGGGGAGGAAATTAACATCGTGGTGGAGCGGGCGACTACTGGCCGCTCGTTCCGCCGGGGCGCTCGGGAGCGCACCTTTCCGTCGCCCGCAGGTGGTCAACGACCCCACTTCGCCCCGATTCTCATGCATGCCGCATCCGCCATCGTGTTCGAGCCACTCTTTGCGAACGTCTCGGCTCCCGTACGCGCCACCGAGGGATCCGCCGGCCACGATGTGAGCGCGTATGTGCATGGACGTCGCGTTCGTGTGTGGCGCGACGGATCCATCGAGGAGCGCACGGCGGTAGACGACACGTTGATCGTGCATCCGGGGGAGATCGCGCTGGTGCCGCTCGGCTTTCGCGCGCGGTTGCCGGACGGGTACGAGGCGCAGCTTCGTTTGCGGAGCTCCGTCGCGTTCACGCGCGGTCTGATCATGCCTAACGCGCCGGGGACCGTGGATTCGGATTATCCCGACGAGTGGCTGGTGATGGTGAAGAACATTTCCCATGCGGACGCGGCCATTGCCCATGGTGAGCGCATCGCGCAGGTCGTACTCGCCCGATATGAGGTGCTCGGGTGGGCGCTTGGCGAGGTGCGTGCGACGACGCGTGCGGGGGGTGTGGGGAGCACCGGCTCGTGAGGCGTTAGGCATGGGGGAACGCCTGAATCGTCAGGCAGCGTCATCGAACGCTCGTTCTCCTCTTGTCAGGCAGCATTCCGCCCTATCCACTTGTATGTGACGGGTCGCTGACGCATGGCGGCTCATTGTATCGTCCGGGTCACGGTTGCCACGGCGGAGTGGCTGATTGCGTCTGTACAGTCTGGGCCGCAGCGAGATCGAGGTCGACGGTGCGCGACTGACGCCTGACGCCGAGCGTTTGTTCGCGCTTGCGGTGTATTTAGTGGCGGCGCGGGGGCGGCCGGTGCCGCGGAGTGAGCTCACGCAGCTGCTGTGGCCGGAGGTGCCGGAGCGTCAGGCCGCGCACAGTCTGCGGCAGGCTTTGTATCGGCTGCGGCACTTGAACGCGCCGATCGTCACGTCCAGGACAAGCCTGCACTTGCCGTCCGAGTCGGTGTGGGCGGACTATTTCGGCTTGTTGGACCCGCGGGGTGACGATGAGCCGCCGCCAAGCGGGGCCTTTCTCCCCGGCTATGATCCAAAGTTCTCGGATCGGCTCCGAACGTGGATCGAGCAGCAGCGCAGCATCGTGCACTCCGCGCTCCGTCGCCGTCAGGTGCACGCGATCAGCATGGGGCGGCAGCGAGGCGATTGGGCTCTAGTCGAGCGGATCGCACACGCGTGTCTCGAGATCGACTGCCTGAACGAGGAAGCGACGTTTGCGCTCGCCGAAGCCGCGGTCATGCACGGCAGCAAGACCCGAGGACTCCAGATCCTCGACCATTATCTCAAGGAGATTGGTCCGGGCGCCCGCGAGATGAGGATCCCCGCCGTGACGCTCCGCAACCGAATCGCGCGAAGCGAGCTGTCTTCCTTCAATGCTGGCCGCACCGTCCCCTTCGTCGGCCGCCGCGAGTACCTCGAGCGACTGAATTCGGCACTCGCGCTGGCCGCGAACTCGCATGGCAGCTTTCAGTTCATCTGGGGCGAGCCCGGCATTGGAAAGACCCGGCTGGTTCGGGAGTTTATCGACGCCGCGAAGCTGCAGGACGTTCAGGTCGTCGTGGCGAACGTGCAGTCCAGCGACCAGAGTCGGCCGCTGTCGTGCTTCTTAGATTTGCTGCCTGTTTTGCTGTCGCTTCCGGGCAGTCTGGGGTGCAGTCCGTCGACGCTCCAGATTCTTCAGGAACTTGCGGG
>DATFFZ010000160.1:0-41818 GCA_035249845.1 Gemmatimonadaceae bacterium | reverse complement strand
GGGGGACGATGGGCTGCGTGCGCTGGCCGAGCTCTCCACGCCAACGAGTACGCGCATCTCGCCCGACGGGCGCGAGCTGCTCTACACGCTCGCGGCGCGCGACAGCGCCGGCGGCGACTACGTGGAGGGGATCTGGCGGGTGTCCACCGCGGGAGGCGCGGCGCGGAGCGTGGCGGCGCGCGGTCGGACGCCGCGCTGGTCGCCAAATGGCACGTCCATCGCCTATCTGGCGCGGGGCGCCGGTGCGGCGAGCGGCGTGCAGCTCTGGCTCATCGAGGGTGAGGGCGGGACGCCGCGGCAGCTGACGCGACTCGCGGGCAGTGGCGTCTCCGACTTCGAGTGGTCGCCGGACGGTCGAACGATCGCCATCGCCGCGGCGACGCGCGGACGCGATGCGGATACCACGGTGCGGACGCAGATCCACCTGCTGTCGCCGCGGGACGGCGCGCTTCGGCAGCTCACCAGATCGTCACGGACGATCATCGTGCATCTGTGGGATCCGGATGCGAACCTCGCCTGGTCGCCGGACGCTCGCGTCATCGCGTTCGCGGAGAAGCCATCGCCGAGGTTCGACGACGACTACGAATCGGATCTGTACGTGGTGAGCGTGGACGGTGGCGAGACGCGGCCGCTGGTGGTGCGGCCGGGGATGGACATGCGCCCCGTCTGGTCACCGGATGGCGAGCGCATCGCCTTTCGCAGCTCGTTCGGGAGTGTCGATCGCTTTGGCGATCACGGCCTCAGCCTGGTGAGCGCGCGGGGCGGCGCGCCGCGAGACGTGGGGCGCGACTTCGAGGGTGGGTTTCTGGATGGACCGTACACCTACGCCTGGACGTTCGACGGCCGGGCGGTGCTCTTCTTGGGCGCCGACTCGTTAGGCACGACGCTGTTCGCGCTCGATGCGGCGCGGGGGATCACCCGCCGGGTGAGCCGGGGTCAGGCGAAGCGCTCGCAACTGTCGGTGGCGCGAAGCGCCGACGCGATGGCGTTCGTGATGGCCGACTCGGTGCGGGCGTGGGAGCTGGTCGTCTCGCCGGCCACCACTCATGCGCCGCGTCCCGTCTCGTCGTACGGAGATGGGGTGGCGAGGACGCTCGAGACGCGCGTGTCGCGCGTGCGGTGGCGGAGCGGCGAGTGGATCCTCGACGGCGTGGTGCTCCGTCCCGACGGGGCGGATTCGACGCGTGCGTTGCCGCTGATCACGGTGCTGCACGGCGGGCCGGAAGGGCACGCCGCGCTCTCCATCTTCCCGGAGCTTCCGTCGCCCATCTTCGAGGCGGTGCCGCGCGCCGCGGCGGCGCAATCGCTGGTGGCGCAGGGGTTCGCGGTCTTCCTTCCGAACTTTCGCGGGAGCGGAGGGCGCGGGCGGGCGCTCCGGCGCGCCGGGCTGGTGAACTGGACGGCGACGTTCGTTGCCGATGTCATGTCCGGCATCGATACGCTGGTCGCGCGCGGGGTCGCGGATTCGAGCCGGCTGGCTCTCTTCGGGGAGCGCTCCGGCGCGAGCAAGGTCCTCAACGTGCTGGCCTCCACGGGGCGCTTCCGCGCGGCGGCGGTGTCGGACCCGCACGTGGACTTCGTGCTGGAGTACCAGCGTCTCGGAGACTTCCGGCGTCAGTGGGAGAGCCTGTTCGGCGGGAGCCCGACCACGGCGCCCGAAGCGTATCGGGCGCACTCCCCGATCAACAACGCGGATCGGATCGCGACGCCGCTCCAGATCGTGGTGGACGAGCGCGCCTTCGCGGCGCCGTCCGAACAGGCGCTCGCGCTCCACCAGCGTCTCCTCGCGCGCGGGATCCCGGGCGAGCTGATCCTCTCGCGGGGGCGAGGGGTCGAGGAGGAGCTGGAGATGGCAAGGAGGATCGGGAGGTGGTTCGAGCGTTGGCTCGGCGAGGACTGAGAAGGCGGATGTGCGATGCGATCACCCATCCGCGATGCCGTTCGCGCATCGGCGATCAGTAGCGCGCGATGATCGCTCCCTCGATGTCGGCGAGTGGGTAGCGGTTCGGCTCGAGGACGTAGTGTTGGGCGGCGCCATCGATGAGCGCGAAGAGCAGTTCGGCTTCGAGGTTGGGGTTGGGGAGGGCGGCGTCGGCGGCGTAGCGGGTGAGGACGTGGCGCAGCTCCGCCGTCCAGGCCGAGAGGGCACCGCCTAACGAGCCGGCCATGGCGGGTTGCATGCGGAGGCCGTACCAGAGTCGCCAGACGTGGTGGTGCCGGCGGACGAGCTCGAAGGCGGCGTGGATGAAGCGGGGGAGGCGTTCGGAGGGGGTGTCGGAGTGGTCGGCGATGTCGAAGAGCGCGTGGGCGTCGGCGAGGACTTCGTCGATGAGCGCGGCCAGGAGAGCGTCCTTGCCGTCGAAGTAGTTGTAGAGCAGCCCCTGTGAGATGCCGGCGCTGCGGGCGATCATGGCGATGCTGGTACGCTCGTAGCCGTGCCGTCCGAAGAGGCGTCTGGCGTGCGTCATGATCATGGCACGCCGTGCCGCCGATCTGTCCCGCGATCGTGAAGTCATTGAAGGTGAGCGCGTTGCGTATCGCTAATGAATGAGCGCTCAGTCAATATTGCAGCCCGCTGATCGTCTTCGCAAGCACACCGGTCGCAGGGCCGCGGCGGCCTCCGACGCGCCCCGCCTTCCAAATGACGCACTCGTCTCAGAGAGCACGAAGCTCCGCGGTTCGTCCCTCGCCCCAGCACTGTCGCGCCTGGCCCCTCCCTGACGTTGGGCCCACCTTATGCACCTTTACTTTTCGAAGGCGCGGGTTGCATTGTAGGGCTCGTCTCGTCGGATGATGAGACCACGCCCTCAGTGGCGGAGAGAACGCATGCGACAGCGGACATTGGCGCACGGGGCTGGCGGCTTGTTGCTGCTCGCTCTGGCGGCGCCCCCGCATCTCGTCGCGCAGGCGAGCCCGACTCCGGGGATGGTACTCGGGACGGTGCGTGACACGCTCGGCCGGCCCGTGGGGCAGGTCGAGATCATGGTCACTGGCACGTCCATCATCTCGCGCAGCACCGACGACGGCCTCTATCTCCTCGTCGGCGTCCCCGCCGGTCGCGTCCCCCTGTTCATCCGTCGACTCGGCTTCGAGCCGATCGCCGCCGAGGTCACGCTCCCGCCCGGCACCGAGCTGCGCGTGGACATCGACCTCACGCCGGCCCCGCGGCTCCTCGACGAAGTCGAGATCGCCGGCATGCGTGGCCTCGCCGAGTCGAAGCTCGACGACTTCCACAGGCGGCGGCAAAACACCAACGGCTTCTTCCTCACGCAGGAGCAGATCGCCAGACGAGGGAGCAGCACGCCGGTCGATCTGCTCCGCTCGATGCACCGGGTGCGCATCATCCCCCTCCGCGGCACGTCCGGAAACATGATCCGCATCGGGACGGGGAAGGCCCAGTGCGCGCCGGCCATCTACCTCGATGGTCTCAAGGTGAACGAGGCCTACATCGACGCGATCCCGATCGAGCGCATCATCGCGGTGGAGGTCTATCCGCGCGCGGTGGACGTGCCGCTCCCGTATCAGGGCGCGGTCGATTGCGGCGTCATCGGCTTCTGGATGCGCATGGGCACCGAGGCCGACAGGCCGCAGCAGCGCAAGCTCAGGGCGAAGCAGCCGCTGCCCAAGGGCGAGAAGAAGGGCGACGCCTGATCGTCGCGCTACACGTCGAGCCCGGCTCCCGCGTTCCCACCATATCCATGAAGATCACGATCGTCGGCGCCGGTGGCGTCGGCGGCTACTACGGCGGACTGCTGGCGCGCGCCGGCCACGACGTGGAGCTGCTGGCGCGCGGCGCGCACCTGGAGGCCATCCGGCAGCGCGGGCTCGAGGTCATCACGCCCGAGGAGCGATTCGTCGTGCACCCGCGCGCCAGCGACGACGCGCGCGCGCTGCAGGTGCCGGACGCGGTGATCGTCGGAGTGAAGTCCTACTCGTTAGGCGACGTGGCTCCCGCGATCGCCGCGCTGGCGGCGAAAGGCGCCATGGTGGTGCCGCTGCTCAACGGCGTGGAAGCGGCCGACCAGCTGCGCGCGCTGGGAGTGCCGGCGGCCGCGCTGGCCGGGGGGGTGACGGCCATCAGCGCGGCGCGCGTCTCCCCCGGCGTGGTGCAGCGGCTGAGTCCCTTCCAGCGGGTGATCATCGGCGAGCTCGGCGGCGGACGCAGCGATCGCGTGGAGCGACTGGTGCGCGCGCTCGCCGAGACCGGAGTGACCGCCGAGCACTCGGAGGACATCGTGCTCGAGCTGTGGCGAAAGCTCATCTTCCTGGCGTCGAGCGCCGGAGCGTGCGGCATGTCGCGCACCTCGATCGGCCAGCTCCGGGATGCGCCGCTCGGCAGGCTGGTCCTGGAGCGGGCGATCCGCGAGGCGGGGGCGGTGGCACGCGCGCGCGGGGTCGGAATCACCACCGAGGACGAGGATCGGGCCATCCGCTTCGCGTCCGAGCTTCCACCGGCGATGCGGCCGAGTCTCTTGCTCGACCTGGAGAGCGGCCGCCGGACCGAGCTGGGCGTGCTGAGCGGCGCGATCTCCCGCTACGGCCGGGAGCTGGGCGTGAGCACACCGGTGCACGACACCGCCACCGCCACCATCGGCGCCGCCACCGGAGATCGCTCGGTGCCTGACGAGCGCCCCGGCGCCTAACGATTCCGGGCCCGGACGAGCCCGAACCACACCAGGCGGGCAAAGCCCTTGCCGCGCCCCTCGCCGCCGAGGCGCTCGTCGAACTCCCTGGTGGGGGACGTCTCCAGCAGCTGCTCCCGCGTGCGCCCCGAGTCGAGCGCCGAGGTCACGCGACCACGGATGGTGACCAGCATCTCGCGATACTCGCGCACCGCGTCGCGTCGCAGCACGGGTCCGTGACCGGGGACGATGCGCGTATCGGGTCCGGCCAGCGCCAGCACGCGGTCACAGGCGGCGATCACTCCGTCCAGGGAGCCGCCGGCCCACCAGTCGATGAAGGGTGGCGCGCCGATCTCCACGATGTCGCCCACGTGCACGACGTCGGCATCGCGCAGCCAGACGATCGCGTCGCCGCCGGTGTGGGCGCCGGCGGGATGCAGCAGCGTGACGCGCTCCGAGCCGAAGCGCATCGTCAGGCTGTCGGAGAAGGTCCGCTTCGGGATGCCGCGCGCGGCGATCGGCACCAGACGCCAGTTCCGCATCTCCGGAATGATCGTGTCGCGCCGGGCGAGGGCGGGCATCCGTTCCTGCGCCATGATGGTGGCGCCCCTTCGCGCGAAGTGCGCGTTGGCGCCGACGTGATCGAAGTGATAATGCGTGTTGATCACCGTCCGTACGCGACGCGGCGAGATGGCGCGGACGACGGAGTCGAAGGCCGCCACCTCGCTCGTGTCCCTGGTGTCGACCAGCAGGAGTCCGTTGCCGCTCTCGAGCACCAGCACGTTCCCCGCGTCGCCGCCCGACACGAGGTGCAGACCGGGCGCGAGGAGCTCGGCGCGCATCGCCCGCGGTTGCGCCGGCTGCGCCGCCGTCGCCGTGATCGGGACGAGCAACGCGAACAGCGGCGGGATCGCCGAGCGGCGAAGGAACGAACGGGACACGGCCATTACTCCTCGAGTGATGGACCGCGCGAAGGTATCGCGCGCGGCCCGAGGTGTCGCGAGCGGCGTGACGACCCGGTCGCAATGCGGGACCGGCTACCGTGAAGCGTGGTGACGTGGCGGCAGCAGCGCCGCCCGCCGCGCCAGGAGCGACAGCACCAGCCCGGCAACGAGACATGCCGGGAGCACCGCCAGGAAGATAGCGATGGCGCGCCGGCCGTTGGGCAGGGGGACCGGACCGGCCATGGCGATGGTGAGCATGAGCGCGGCGGCGGCGCCGGCGATGCGCGCGCGGTTCGTACCCGCGCGCACGGAGCCGAGCACGACGCCGCCGGCGGCCGCCAGCACCACCGCCACCGCCACCTCCACCCACTCGGCGCGCGATGCGAGGCCGGCGAGGCGAAGCACGCTGTCGACGAGAGTCACGGGGAGGACGGCCAGCCAGAGCGATGCGCCGTAGCGCATGCCTGACAACGCGGGGGCCGGGCGAGAGTCGCGCCCGGACGCGGCAGCGGGGGTGAGCTCCAGCTCGGCGAACGCCCAGCCGGCGGCGATCCCGGCGATGGTGGCGAACGCGACGCCGCCCCACATGCGATTCCAGATCGGAACGATGATGATCGCGTGCGCGGTAGCGAAGACGAGCGCGGCGGCGAGGCCGGCGATGCCGCCGGCGACAAGGGCCGGCCACACCATCGATGGCGTGCCGGTCGCGGAGCTCGGGGCGGCGTCAGGAGCGGCGCTCGGCATGCAGCTCGCCCGCCGGCGCCGGGCGCGTCAACTCGTCAGGCAGTGGAGGGTGGAGGGCGCGGTCGTCGCCGTACGGCCGCGCGATCCTGGCCGTATCGCCGTCCACGATGCGGGACCAGAGCACGTGGATGCGGGTGATGCAGCTCTCGGCGGCCACGAATCCGCCCAGCTCGACGAGCATGGCGGAGACGCCCGCGACGGCGGCGACGATCGGCAGCGCCAGCCCGCCGGTGCTGAGGAGCGCGACGCCGGCGGTGGTGGCCAGCGCGGTGCCGCCGAGCGTGCTGGAGCGACCGAAGGGACCGAGCTGCGCTCGGCAGCGCAGGACGCCGCTGTCCACACGCACGACCACGCTGGCCGCCAGCGTCAGTCGGACACAGATGTGCTCGCCGTGCGGAACCACGACGGAGCCGAGCCGCTCGAGCTCGGCGCGTAGACGGACCAGTCGTGGATCGAGCATGCCCGACTCCTCCTCTCAAAGGAATCTACGAAGGCCGAGATGCGCGGTTTCGCCGGCGCGCGTAATGCCGCCGCGCCTTGGCGCGATTGCCGCACTCGCGCATCTCGCACCACTTCCGCATGTGGTTACGGCTTTCGTCGACGAAATGCCAGCCACAGGCGTCGTTGGCGCATCGGCGGAGGCGCTGGCGGTCGGGGGAGGAGAGGATCTTCGCGGCCGACCACATGACCTGGTGGATCACGGTATCGAGGTCGTCGGCGCCGTCCGCCCAGACGAGCGCGTCGGCGTCCGTAGAGAGGCGGAGGCGCGCGAGGCTGCGCGGGAGCTGGTCGTTGAACGCGGCAACGAGCTGTGCGTCGGGGCGGTGGCCGTCGGCGATGGGGGTGAAGAGCCGGTGCAGGAGCTCGCGCACGAGGAGCGCGCGCTCGAGCGCGCGTTGGGCGGCCAACGGGTTGCGGCGCGCATGGTCGAGGCTGGCGGCGTGCCGCTCGGGGGAGATCAGCGCGGCGTCACGCCCCCAGTCGAGGAGGTCCTGGAGCGTGAGCAGTCGCTCGTTTCGGGGTCCGGCCGGCTCCCAGGAGGTCGTGTTGGCGAAGTCGAGTGCGAGTCGGCCGCCGATCCAGGCGAATTTGGTCGGGTTCTGCGCGATATGGCTGGTCATGGTTTCATACACTACCTCTATTTAGTGGTTGACAAGTTAGAGCCACAGACGCACTATAACTAGTAATATGGCCGAAACTAGTTGGACTGTCAACGGCGGGGCAGCAACCATGGCACGACTGGGCAACGAGCACCTGGTGCTCTGGGCATACCGGATACGTCCGGGGATGGCGAAGGAATTCGAGCGAATGTACGGACCGAACGGGGACTGGGCTCGCCTCTTCAGCGGGTGGGAAGGATACCTCGGCACCGAGCTCTGGCACGACCGGCGCGACCGCAGGCGGTACGTGACCGTCGACCGCTGGCGCTCCGGCGAGGACTATGAGCGCTTCCGCACGGGAGCGCGCGACCGATACCTCGAGCTCGACGCACGTGGCGCGCGACTCACGGAGTCGGAGGGGCAGCTCGCTACCCTCGAGCGGGTGCATCCCGAGGGCGTTTCGTCCCCTCGACGGAGCGACTTGTCCCCCGCGGTGATGCGTCGCGGCTGGCGGGCCGATACTCTGGCGGGTGAGAATTCGTAGGCCGCTTCAGGCGTGGCGGCCTCATCGTTCCACCTCCGTGAGGGCCGTGATCATGCACCTGCTCTCGAGCGAGCGAGCCCGACCCCGTGTCGCGCTGGCGCTCGCCATCGGCGCGCTGGCGATCACCGCGCCCGTCCGCGCGCAGGGCGCGACGGGCTCGATCGCATTCGTCGACGTCACCGTCATTCCCATGACCGCGACCGGGCCGCGCGCGCTGGAGCGGCAGACGGTGGTCGTGCGCGATGGGAAGATCGCCGAGCTGGGAGCGACGGCGCGGGTGCGCGTGCCCGACGGCGCCAGGCGAGTCGATGCCAGAGGGAAGTTCCTCATCCCTGGACTGGCGGAGATGCACGGACACGTCCCGCAGCAGGCCGGGGAGATGGCCGAGCGCACGCTCTTTCTTTACGTGTCACAGGGGGTGACGACGGTGCGCGGAATGCTCGGCGCGCCGTATCACCTCCAGATGCGCGAGGCGGTGCGCCGCGGTGAGCTCCTCGGACCGACGCTCGTTCTCGCCGGACCGGCGATGGGCGGAAATGCCGTGGGCACGCCGGCGACCGCGGAGCGGCTGGTCCGCCAGTACAAGCAGCAGGGCTTCGATCTGCTCAAGGTGCACGAAGGCCTCTCCGAGGACGTGTACGACGCCATCGTCCGCACCGCGCGCGAGGTGGGAATGCCGTGGGGCGGTCACGTCTCGGACCTGGTGGGCCTCAAGCACGCGCTGGAAGCCAAGCAGTCCACCGTGGATCATCTCGACAACTTCGTGGAGTCGCTGCGCTCGACGACGTTCGGCAACGGCAGCGAGGAACAGCGGCTGGCCGCCATCATCCAGGCCACGCGTGACGCCGGCACCGCCGTGGTTCCGACCATGGCGCTCTGGGATGTGTTCCTGACGCCCGAGGACTCGGCCGCGTACGCGGCGCGGCCGGAGTTGCGCTACATGCCGCCACAGGTCGTCACCCAGTGGTTCAACGCCGCGGCAAACTTCCGCGCCAACGCATCGGCGGACGGGAGGGAGATCCCCGCGCTCCGGCGGCGGCTGCTCGGCGCGCTGCACAAGGCGGGCGTGCCGGTGTTGTTAGGCACCGACGCGCCGCAGATCTTCAGCGTCCCGGGCTTCTCGATCCACCGCGAGATGCAGGCGATGGTGCAGTCGGGGCTGACGCCCTACGACATCCTGGTCTCGGGCTCCAGGAACGTGGCGGACTACTTCGCCACGCACTTCGGGATGGCGCGCGACTTCGGAACGATCGAGGCCGGGAAGCGGGCCGACCTGATTCTCCTCGATGCGAATCCGCTCGAGGACATCGGAAACGTGCGTCGCTCGGCTGGCGTGATGGTCCGCGGGCAGTGGCTCGACCGCGCCGAGATCGATCGTCGGCTGAGCGCGCTCACGAGTTGATGGCCTCCTGAGGGCCGGCGCCAGGACTCCTGAGCCCACCTGGTTCGATCTCGTATCTCACGCTGCAACAAAGCTTTGCACCAATCCTTTCCATCTTTCCTTTTCCTCCGCCGCAGGGAATCTTGTTGCGCCGCTCACTTGGGGCGGCTGCCTTGCGACGGAGGAAATGGTGGGAACGGAACGGCGGAAAGCGACGGCGATGCTGGATGCACTCCAGCCGCTGATAGGTGAGGCACGGCGGGAGCTCTCCGCCGCGCCGGTGCAGCCACGCGCGCCGCGCGCTTCGCTTCTCGCCCCCAGGCGGCCGGCGTCGCACACGCCGGCGCGCGCGATCCCCTTGCCGCGCGTGGTCGTGCCCGACGCGTGCTCGCCCTCCCTCCCGGCCGAGAAGCACCCACATCAGCGCACCGAGCGGTGGATCTACATCGTGGCCTCGGTGGCGCTGGCCGCCAGCATCGCGTCGTGGCTGGCGGCCGAGCCTCGCCAGCTGGCCGACGGACGAACCAGCTCGCCGGTTCCCGCGGCCCAGCCGTCGGAAGTCCTGTCGAGCGATGCGCGTCTCGAGATCTCCGGGGTGCTCCCGCCGAACACGGTGATCACCGCCAACGGCAGAGCGTTGTCGGAGCGCGCACTTGCGATCACCCCCGGCACGTACGTGCTCACCGCCAGCGCTCCTGGTCACGTCACCCGGTCGGACACGCTCCTCATCGGCGCGCGCCGCACGGTGGTGTGGTCGCCGGAGCTGCGTTCGGTTGAGCCGGGCGTGGTGAGGCAGGCGCGGGTGGCGACGGTGGAGGGACGTTAGCCGGGAGCAGCCGCGCGGATCGCCCCCGGCGACGGTACTCGTCAGCTCGCGCCCCGCTCCCCCCGCTCTTCCGCCTCGATCAACATCTCTCCGATCTCATCCGCGTTCGTCACGCCGTAGTTCGCGTAGCAGTTGTTGAACACGACGTGCACGCGGTCGGCCCGCTCGGCGGTGTCGATGATACGGGGGACCCAGGGAGCGAGCTCGGCGCGATCGTAGAGGTAGCGGAAGCGCTCGACCACCGGGACGCCCTGCTTCTCCCAGAGCTCCGCGCGCCGGCCGTGCATGCGGAACACCGCCAGGCGCGGTGTCGTGACGGCCACCACCGGCGGGACGCTGCTCGTCAGGCCCTGCGGCTCATCCACTACCACATACGACATGTCGAGCTTCTCGAGGAGCCGCATGGTGCGCGATGCGATCTCGTCATCGAGCCACATGCGGTGGCGAAACTCCACCGCCACCGGGAGGTCGCCGAGCAGCTCACGGGCGACCACCAGCTCCTCGCGCGCGCGTCGCCCTGGCACGAACCAGCGCGGGTACTGAAGGAAGACGGCGCCGAGCTTTCCCGACTGGCGGAGCGGCTCCAACGCATGGGTGAAGGCCCGCCACACCTCATCACGGATCTCCGGAGGCAGGTCCTTCGGGTAGATGCGCTTCGCTTTGGCGAGCGTGGCGGGGAGCTTCGCCTTGATGTCGGCGGGGAGACGACCCGGCTCCGACGGATGCGTCGTCATGAGCGCGTGCGCCTTGATGTCGAACACGAACTCGTCAGGCGTGCGGCTCACCCACAGCTCGGTCATGCGGCGGGCGGGAAGCGCGTAGTAGGTGGAGTCCACCTCCACCAGGGAATAGAGGCTGGCGTAGTAGCGGAGCCTGGCCTCGGGAGTGCGCGCGTCTTCCGGATAGAACACGCCGGGCGCGGTGAGGGTTGGATCCGTCCAGCTCGCCGTGCCGATGGAGATCGGCGCATGCTTCCTTCCGGCGACGCGAAGCGGGCGCGGGACGCGAGCTGCCTTGGCGCGAGCTTGTGCGGCGGCGACGCCGGGGTCGGGCATCGGGATCCGGGATCGGGGATCGGGGATCCGGAACGGCGGAGCGGAGGCCAACAGACGCGATGGCGAACCCCAATCCCGAATCCAGAATCCCGCTGCTAGAACCTAATCCCGACCTCGTCCTTTGCGACTGGCGGCTGCTCGGCCCAGCCGATCTTGCGGTCCGCGCGGAAGCGATCGGGCATGGGAGGGGGCGGGAGGAAGGGGTCGGCGGCAGCGAGGGCGACGATGTCGGAGACGTCGGCGCGGACATCGGCCAGAATCGCCACCGGCGCCACCCGACCGGCGCTCCCGCCGTGCACCCAGTTGGTGAGCACGATGGAGTAGCTCCGCCGATCGGGGTCGATCCAGATGGACGTGCCGGCGTAGCCGGTATGACCGTAGGCGCGCTCGCTCAGGTAATGCCCGCAACTTCCTCCACCGTAGCACGTCTCCCACCCCAGCGCGCGCCATCCGGCGGCGCGGGTGGTGAACAGCCGCACGGTCGAATCGCTCACCAGGCGCACGCCGCGATGCGTCCCGCCGTTCAGCATCATCTGCGCGAAGATGGAGAGGTCGCCGGCGGTGCTGAACAGCCCGGCGTGTCCGGCCACGCCGCCGAGCGCCCAGGCGTTCTCGTCGTGCACCTCACCGCGAAGCGCATAGCCGCGCGGCGAAGACACCTCGGTGGGCGCGACGCGGGAGCGCCAGTCGCGCGGAGGATTGAAGCGCGTGCTGCGCATCCCCAGCGGACGGAAGACGCGACGCGTGACGAACGCATCGAAGCGCTCGCCGGTGATGCGCTCGACGACGAACGCCAGCACGTCGGGGCCGAGGTCGGAGTAGATCTCGCGCGTGCCGGGCATGAGGACGAGCGGGGCGTCGAGCACCTGTTTCCGCGCTCGTGAGGCGGGGCGACTGAGCGATCGGCCCGAGGGGAGGCCGCCGCGATGCGTGAGCAGATCGCGGATGGTGACGGAGTACTTGGGACCGTACGAGTACTCGGGGAGCCACCGGCCGACGCGATCCTCCAGCCGAAGCTTGCCCTCATCGTAGAGAATCATCACCGCGGTGGTCGTGGCCACGACCTTGGTGAGCGAGGCGAGATCGTAGAGGGTGCGATCGGGATCGACCGGGCGGGAATGCGAGCCGTAGTCGAGCCGGCCGTACCCCTTCTTCCACACCACGGAACCGCCACGACCGGCGGCGATCGCCACCCCCGGGAATCCGCGCGCCTGAACGGCGTACACGGCCACGCGGTCGATCACCGCGAGGCGCGTGGAATCGACAGCCAGCGAATCGGAGATGAGTAGTGCCGACAGGAGAACCAGCATGGACGGCGGCTGCACGTGCGGGGTGGTGATGCGTGGCCTGGGAGGCCGCGCGGGCGGTGGGGTGCCGCCCATCGATTCAGACGACTATGCCACCCCGCAGACGGTAACTACGGGACCGGCTCGTACCCTAACTATACACCGCGTCCGAGGGAATGCTTCCTCTCGGTCGCCGGCCAGAGCTCGGTCTGGGGGAGCTCCCGCTCGAGCCGCTGGCGCACGCGCGCGGCAATCTCCTCGATGGCCAGCGGATCGGTCATGAGATCGTACTCCCGGACGTCGATCGGGAGCACCGGGCAGTGGCGGAATCCGGCGATCCAGCGGGCGTACCGGTCGTGGAGCGCCGCCCAGTACGTCGGCTCGGTCTCCCTCTCGGAAGGACGTCCACGCTCCTCGATGCGCCGGAGGATGTGCGCCAGCGGACCGTGCAGGTAGACGAGGAGCCGCGGTGGGCGCGCCACGGGGGAGTGAAGAAGCTCGGTGTACAGGCTCTGATACAGCTCGAACTCCAGCGTGCTCATGAGCCCTTCCTCGTGGTGCCCGCGGGCGAAGACCTCGGCATCCTCGTACCAGGTGCGATCGAGGATCCAGCTTCCGCCGCGCGCGCGCATGAGGCGCATGCTCTCGAATCGAGTGGCCAGGAAGTGTAGCTGGAGCTCCAGCGCGTAGCGCTCCCGCGACTCCGGGCTCTCGTAGAAGCGCTCGAGCCACGGGTTGTCACCATCGATGCTCTCGAGCGCGCGCTGGAGGCCGAATCTGGCCGACAGTGCCTTGGTGAGAGTGCTCTTGCCGGAGCCCACCATTCCCGCGACGCCAATGAGCATTTCGGAAGGTGCGCGCCAGCGGACGGTGGCGCAACGCATCCTTTCCGTGGTGCGCTTCGTCCCCGCCAAGTTGCGCCGGTTCGCGTCCGCTCCGATCGTGGCGCGCACCGCCCGCGCCGCAACTCACCGCCCACCCGAACCAGCTCATGCGTCACGCCCTGCATCTCACGGCGACGGTGCTCGCCGTGGCTTCGTGTACGACGCCGGCCAACCACACCGTGGCAGCCGGCGACGGAAGGCGCGGCGCCGGCGCGGCGGCGGTGCTCACCGGGAGCGTGTCGGCTGGAGGGCGACAGATACCCGGCGCCTTCGTGAGCGCGGAGCCGGTGGGAGCGCCGATGCGCACCGTGGTCCAGACCGACGCCGCGGGACGCTTCTCCTTCGCGTCGCTCCCGCCGGGACGGTACGTGGTGCGCGCCCACCGGAGCGGGATCGGCTCGGTGTCGACCGATACCATGGCACTCCCCGCCACCGCACCGATCGACCTGACCATCGGGCGTGATTCCACCGCCGCGTGGGCGACGAGCGCGGCGTACCTCTCGCTGCTCCCCGACGGCGAGACGAAGCGGCGCTTCATTCTCGACTGCACCGGCTGCCATCAGTTCGACGAGCGCATCGCGATGCCGGGCGGACAGCCGCGCACCGAAGCGCAATGGCGCGAGGCGGTGACGCGCATGCTCTCCTTCGCCGGAGCCGGCACGGGCTTTCCGATCATCGCCGCCGAGCGCGACGCGGATTCGACCGCCGCATGGCTGACCGGGCACCTGCGCGCGAGCGGCGTGGCGAGCCCGACGGACGCCATGCGCCCCGATCGCGCGCGGAGCGCGCGGAGCGCGCGGAGCGCGGTGCTCACCGAATACGACTATCCGGTGCCGCAGGACCTCCCGCACGACCTGGCGGTGGACGGCGACGGTCGGGTGGTGATCACCGGCATGTTCACGCATCGCATGTGGGTGCTGCACCCCGACAGCGGCCGCTTCGAGCCGGTGCAGATGCCGCTCCAGCAGGCGAATCCACGGGCGGTGGACATCGACTCGTCAGGCGCCTGGTGGGTGGTGCTCGGCAATCCCCAGCAGCTGGCGCGGCGCGATGGCGCCACCGGAGCATGGAGCACGCACCGGATCGGGATGTATCCGCACAGCCTCGCGCTCGACCGCGGCCGGGTGTGGTTCAACGGGCACTTCACCAGGGAGCCGGAGCTCCTCGGCTACGTCGAGGCGGCCTCCGGCGCGGTGCGCACCTTCGAGATTCCGAACACGCCTGCGCTGCGAGCGGGAGCGGGACCCATCCCCTACGAGATTCGGGCGTCGGTGGACGGGACGATCTGGATGACGGAGCTGCACGGCAATCGCATCGTCGGCTACTCGCCGGAGGGCGCCACCTGGGACACCGCGTCGCTGCCGACGCCGCACAGCGGGCCGCGACGGATGGACGTGGATGCGCGCGGCGTGCTCTGGATCCCCGCCTACGCCGCCAACATGCTGGTACGCTTCGATCCGCGCGCGCGCCGGTTCACGGAGTTTCGATTCCCGGTGCCGGATGCGCTGCCGTACGTGGTGCGGGTGGATCTCACGCGAGGGACCGTGTGGGGAGCGACGGCGGCGGCCGACGCGCTCTTCGCCTTCGACCCGGCGACCGAGCGCTTTGCCGTCTATCCTCTGCCCACGCCGGGCGCGCTGATACGGCACATCGCCGTGGACGCGCGCAACGGCGACGTGTGGGCGGCGTACGGGGCGTCACCCGGCGTTCCGCCGAAGATCGTGAGGCTTCGAGTCCCGCGTTCGCGCTAGGGGACGTCGGCGCCCTCGATGCCGGCCAGGCGGTAGCCGAAGCCGAGCACGGTGACGATGTAGCGCGGATGCGAGGGAAGGGGCTCGAGCTTGCGCCTCAGCCGACACACGTGCTGATCGATGGTGCGACGCTTGGCGCTGATGTCGCCGAGCTGCGTCCCCCAGACGACCCGAAGCAGCTCATCGCGGTTCACCGGGTGGCCGCGTCGATCGGCCAGCGCCGCCAGCAGCGCGAACTCGCGCGGCGTGAGTGACACCACCACGCGATGCCGGCGCACGACGCGCCGGGCGAGGTCGATCTCCACCGGCCCGAACCGGACCGGCGCCACCTGACGCGGCGGTGGGCCCGCGGCGTCCACCGCGTGCTGCAGCAGTGTCCGCACCTGGAGCAAGAGATCCTGCATCTCGTACGTCGACGACTCGTCGTGGTCGATCACGGAACAGGTCGGTGGTGGACGGTGCAAGGATTCATCGATGCACGCGCAACGGGGTGTCCGGCCGTTGTAAGCGTCAGGTCACGATTGTCGCATCCGGCGCGCGTGCCTCACGACAGAGGGGAGAGTCCGAAGACTCTCCCCTCGCCTCGTTCGGTCATCCCGGAAGGGGACGGCGTGCGTCCGGGTGTCGGTCAGGCATTGCGGTCGAGGCAGCCGGTGAAGTTGGGGTTGTTCTCCTCGTCGGCCGGCACGGGGAGGTTGACTTCGGTGCCGTAGGCGCCGCCGGCGTTGGCGCCGCGAGGCGTGGCCGGGTCGAAGCCGTACGGACCGGTGGGAAAGACCGACGTCGCCGCGCGCGAGTACTGCCTGACGAGTCGGCGCAGGTCACCCAGCCGGTGTCCGGTGAGGAAGAGCGCGAAGCCGCGCTCCCTGAACACGAGATCCACCCGCGCGGCGTCGGTGCCGGGGTCGGTGAGCGTGGCCGGCACACCCTGCTCGGTGCGGGCCGCGTTCAGCTTGGCGATGGCGCCCGGCGCATCGCCGGCGCGCAGCGCGGCCTCCGCTTCGATGAGCAGCGCCTCGACGCCGCTCGCCAGCACGATCGACGAGTCGCGCGCGCTGTGCGATTGCGGCAGGAAGAGCGCGGTGGTGCCGTCGAAACCGTTGGCCAGTCCGCCGGTGCCGCGCTCCCATCGCACGCGGGTGTCGCCGGCCGTCACCACCGCGCCGGTGGCGCTCCGCTCTTCGCCCTCCGAGCGGAAGGGGAGGCCATTCATCCCTTCGCGCTCGGCGATGGTCCAGCGACGACCGAGGTACGTGTAGGCGAAGAGGCCGTTGTTCTGCCGCGCGGTGGTGGCCGAATGGAAGACACGATACTGGAAGCTGGCCGGTACGCCGGCGACCGCGGCGACGGCTTGTGTTGGCTGGTTGAGGTTGAGCAGCGCCCGCGCCTTCCCGACCTTCGACGCGTTGAGCTGCGCGGCCGCGCCGGTGGCCGCGCCGGCCGCGGTGGCGATCGCCGCCGCGCTGTCGAACTTCTCGATCGCGCGCTGGAGGAGCTGGTCGGTGGTGAGCGGCTCCCCGTATTCGGCCGCGCCGCTCGCCGTCAGCCGGCTCAGCGGCACGCCGGAGCAATAGTGCTCGGCCAGCAGCACGAGACTGTAGGCGCCGAGGTTGAGCACTTCGGCCAGCCCGACGTCGGCCGGACTGTGCGTGCGAAAGGCGTCGGCGGCGAGATCCGCCGTGGCCCGGGCGCGCTGGAGATGACGGAAGTTGTCGCGCAGCTGAGAATTGTCGCGCGAGATTCCCGCCGCGCCGCCACGCTGGTCGAGCTCGAGTCGGGAGGGGAAAGTCTCGGAGTTGAGCAGCTCATCGGCGAACATGCCGCCGTAGGTCACGATGCCTTCGTTGGCGAAGGCCGCGGTGGTGGTGTTGTTGCCGTTGAACGCCGACTGAAAATCGGCGATCGCCGCGGCGCGGAGCACCGGCAGCGCCTGCGGCGTGGTGAGCGAGCCGGGCGTGGCGACATCCGGGTCCTCGACCTCGAGGAGCTTGGTGGTGTCGCACGCGACGGTCAGGGCGAGGCACGCGGCGGCGAGCGATCCGGAGATCGCTCTCAGCGCGCGCGGCGTGAATGCGTATGGCTTCATGAAGCGCTGGCTCCCATGGTGTGAAGTCATGGCTCAGAAGGTCACGTTGATGCGACCCGTCCACATGCGCGGCTGCGGGAACGTGAGGAAGTCGGCCGTGTTGAAGTCCTGGGCCGCGGAGCTGACGGCTTCCGGATCGAAGCCGGTGTAGTCCGTCCACGTCTTCAGGTTGCGGCCGGCGAGGGTGAAGGAGACGCCATCGGCGCGGAGGCGGCGCGCCCATTCCTGCGGGGCGACCACGGTGAGCGCCACCTCGCGGAGCTTCCAGAAGTCCGCCTTCTCGAAGTACCCGTAGCCGCCCAGGCGGGTAGCCACGGCCCGCGCCTGATCCTCGATCGGCGCGGTCGGATCATACGTCTCGCGGCACTGGAGGGTGGAAGCGCAGCGGAAGCGTCGCGTGTGGTTCTGTAGATGATGGCCACCCTTGTGGTCGAGCAGCGCGCTCACCCGGAAGTAGCGGTAGACGGTGAAGGTGTTGGCGATGGAGAACTCGCGCTTCGGGAAGGGCGTGCCCTGGAACACGGCGGTGTCGGTGATGAACACCTCGCAGGTGGCCGCGTTCTGCGCCATGGTGGCGGCGCATCCGAGGCGTGAGAGGATGCCATCGTTGTTCTTGTCATCGTAGCCGATGAGCCGGCGCGCCCAGTAGCCGCCGAGCGGATAATCGTTCTGAATGCGCTGGGTGTTGCCGCCGAGTCCGAAGATGATCGGCGTGACGCCCTCGCCGAGATCGACCACGCGGTTCTTGTTGGTCGAACCGTTGAGGGTGACGTCCCACTTGAAGCGATCGGCGTTCACCGGGGAGCCGCCCAGCAGGAACTCCCACCCGCTGTTCTTCACCTGGCCGATGTTCTCGGGGCGGGTGAGGGTGGCGCCGAGCGATGGGGCGAGGCGGCGGTTCACGATCGCCGCGTCGGTGGTCTTGTCGTAGTGCGTGACCTCGAGGCTCAACCGGTCATCCCAGAATCCGAGGTCGGCGCCGAACTCCCATTCGCGGGAGATCTCGGGCTCGAGGAGCGCGTTGCCGGCCCCGCCGAGGGTGACCGCGGTGGCGT
Organism: Gemmatimonadaceae bacterium; assembly: GCA_035249845.1. GTDB lineage: Bacteria > Gemmatimonadota > Gemmatimonadetes > Gemmatimonadales > Gemmatimonadaceae > DATFBY01. The sequence continues at coordinate 23,540 of DATFFZ010000160.1, read as the reverse complement.
CGACGCCGTTCACCGAAGCGGTGACCGGGGAGAAGAAGGGGCTGGCCTGCCGGAACTGCGGCCGCTGGCCGGACTCGCCGAAGGCGCCGCGGAGGCGGAGCGAGGAGAGGTAGCGGTTGGCGGGGAAGAACGACTCCTCGCCGATCACCCAGGAGGCGCTGAAGGCCGGATAGGTGATGAAGCCGAACTCGGTGCCGAAGGCGCTGTTGTCGTCGCCGCGAATGGCGGCGGTGAGGAAGACGCGATCGTTCCAGGCCATCTGCTGCTGGGCGAAGCCGCCGATGGTGACGACGTCGCTGTTCTGTTCGCCGACGGCGAACAGCGTGCTGGTGCCGCCGAGCGAGCCGGTGCCGGCGAGGAGGCTCTGGCCCTGCGCCTGCACCTGGTTGAGCGCCTCGCGATTGTACTGGACGCCGACGGTGGTGGTGGCGCGGATGTTCGTGAAGGGCGACCAGGTGGCGGTGCCGCTTCCTTGTATGGAGTAGGTGCGGATCTTGGCGCGGTCCGCCTGCCGGAATCCGTTGGCGTTGGTGGAGTTGGTGAAGATGAGCCCGGGCGAGAGCGTCTGCTCGTTGTCGCGGGACACGAGGTCGAGGCCACCGGTGGCCACGAAGCCGAGCCAGGAGAGCGCCTGCCAGTTGGTGTTCACGCTCCCGATGAAGCGCTCGATGTTGTGGTCGCTGTCGATGTTGGCGAAGACGCGCGACGGATGGTTGGAGTTGAAGTAACCGCGTCCGAGGGAGTCGGTGCCGCAGAGCGGATCGCGTCCGCCGGGATTGCTGGGGGAGCGGATGCCGCCGGTGTGGCAGTCGAAGGCCTTGCCTAACAACGCGCCGGAGATGAGGCCGTTGCCGTTGTTGTCGTTCTGGGGGAGACCCAGGCGGCTCGAGAGATAGCCGGAGGAGACGGTCACGTCCCAGTTGTCTCGCAGCTGTCCGCGGAAGTTGCCGCGGAAGTTGTACTTGCGGAGCTTGTTCCCCACCAGCACGCTCTGCTCGCGCTCGACGTCACCGGACACGTAGAAGGTCGCCGCCTGCGTACCGCCGGCGGCGCTCATGCCGATCATCTGGCGATACGAGTCGGTGAAGGGGCTCACGTTCTCCAGCGGGCGGTTGGTGACCACGGAGTCGGCGAAGGGGATGCAGCCGCCGAGGACTTCCGTCTCGAGGGTGCAGTTGACGCGCGAGCCGTTGGCGGTGGAGGTGCCGATCCGGCCGAAGTTGGCCGGGTAGTTGGTGCGATCGCTCAGCGTGCCGTATTCGGCGTACGCGTTGTACATCGTCTTTCCGGCGCGGCCCTTTTTCGTGGTGATCTGGATGACGCCGTTGGCGCCGGCGGTTCCGTACAGGGCGGCGGCGGACGGGCCCTTGATGACCTCGATGTTCTCGATGTCCTCGGTGTTGAGGTCGTCGATGCGCGAGGGGAGCTGGCCACCGACGCCGAAGCCCGGCGCGGCATTGGGGTCGCCGAGGAATGCCTGCGCCTGCGCGGCGTTGACGCGAATGCCGTCGACGATCACCAGCGGGTCGTTGGTGAGCGACACGGAGTTGGAGCCGCGGATGCGGATGCGCGAGCCCATGCCGGCGGTGCCTGACGATTGTTGCACCGTGACGCCGGCGGCGCGAGCGCTCAGCACCTGCGAGAGGTTCTGCACCGCGGCCAGGTTGACCTGCGAGGTGTCGATGGTGGCGGTGGTGACGCCGCTCTCGCGCTTGCGCTCGGTCTGCCCGGTGGCGGTGACGCGGACTTCGTCGATGCGCACGGCGGTGGCGGTGAGCGCGAAGTCGGCGGTGACGGCGGCGCCCGGCGCGAGCGTCACCTGGCGCGTCTGCGTCTCGTAGCCGATGCGCGCGGCGCGCACATCGTAGGTGCCGGCGGGGACGCCACCAATACGGAAGCGGCCGTCCTCACCGGTGAGCGCGCCGCGCGTCGTGCCGGCCAGCACGACCTGGACGCTGGGGATGCCTTGCTGCGTGGTGCGATCGGTGACCTGCCCGGTGATGGTCGCCGATGCGGATTGCTGCGCGACGACCGTCGATGGGACGAGGACGACCGCGCTGGCCAGGGAGAGCAACCGACGGAACTGTACCCTCATGTCTCCTCCTCGGATGGCTCCGATCAGGGAAGCGATCGGGGATGTGCCTAACGAGCGCGGTCCCGTCTGTCACCGAGACCGTGGACGCTGGTCGGGCCCTAGATGCGCGAGCGCCCGCGTTGTCATGCGTAACGCAGGCGCGCGAATCTGCGGGGGAGGGGAAGTGGGACCAACGATTGTGGTCCGAGCGGCGGGGGGGTGGTGATGGCCGACGACCGGTGGGGATGAGGCGGCGAGTGACGGATTTCAGGAGGTGGCTGCACAACCGTCATGCGCGCCACGGACGTCACGGCATCGGGACTCGGCCATCGGGCATCGGGACTCGGCTTTGGAGGCGAGATCTCGACAGGTCGCCGAGTCTCGAGTCCCGATGGCCGAGTCCCGATGGGCTAGTCCCGATGCTCAAAAATCCCAGCGGCGATGGTCGGCGCGGGGAGACGGTGGTGCGCGAGGCTACAGTGGAGAGCGCGCTCGCAGAGCGGCGAGCGGCCTGGATGGCGCTACGGCGGAGCCGCTACGGGCTACAGGACGAGAATCAGGAGGGCGACGAAGAACAGGATGCCGACGGCAACTGTTCCAACCTCCACCAACACGCGCTTCGATTGCACGAACAGCCTCCCTGGGGGATCGGACTCCCCAAGAGTGTCACGTCCTGACGCTTTGCGCAACGGTTCGTTGCGCACCCGGCGGTCGTGATGTCCGCGCTGTTACACTTCATTACACCCGGATCGCGCAAAACATTTGATTACCGAGCCGGCCGGGTCGTCGACCGGCGGTCAGCTCGCGGCGCGATGTCGAGCCTCCCGCATCCGAAGCTGCTCCAGCTCGCGCCGAACTCCCACGATCGCCGCCTGGAGCACGAAGGCCGGCGCACTCGACATCCGGCGTTGCTGCAGGGTGCTGAGGGCGACGAGGTGCGCCACCTTCCCCGCGCGCCCGGCCGGCGCCGGCACGTTGGCGGCAACGCGAGCGGCGCGCGGCGACTCACCGACCACGATGGCGCGACGCAGGCGCTTGAGGTTCCTCGCCAGCGCGGCCGCCACCACCCCACTTTCGGGTCCCAGCACCACGAGCACGGGCTTGTCCAGATAGCGTGCCGGCGCGTGGACCGGCTCCACGCAGAGGCGCGTGCCCGGCTCCACGTACGCTTCGCGCGTCAACGCCGATGCCGTGTCGAAGAGCAGCGACGACACGAGCGCGGCCAGCGCCATATCGAGCTCGTGGCTCTCACGCAGGTCGATGATCAGGGCATCGCTGGCGCTCAGCTCGCGCAGCGCGGCTACCACGGCGGCGGGATCGAGGGGGCGCGACTCGTCGCGTGCTCCGCCGGCGAGCCGCAGCAGTCCGACGTTGCCGGCCAGGCGGCTCGTCCGAATCCAATCCTGGGTGCGCACGGCGCGCGCAGCACGCTCGGCGCGAAGCTCGATGCAGGGGGTGCCAAAGGGGGATGCCATACCGCACTCCATTACGTCCGACAGTGACAGGCGCGACACACAGCGCGTCGTTCGCCGCTATCAGATCAGACACTCGACAACGCCGAAAAGTTGCGCCGCGGTGTCAGAATGGAGTCAGCGCGACGTTCGCGGTCCGTCGGATCAGACTTTCAGCGTAGGGTGCGCGAGGTGGAAGCGTGTGGCCCGCTGATAGGCGTGCGCGGCCGCGCACAGCGTGCTCTCGCGATACAGGTCGCCGAGGAACGTGAGCGACACCGGCGTGCCGTCGTCGCGGAAGCCGTTGGGGAGGATGACGGCCGGATGTCCGGTGAGGTTGGTGGCCAGCAACTGTGTGCCGAAGGTGGGCGCGACGATGACGTCCACCGTGCGCATGAGCTCCGCCCACTTCTGCATGGCGACCGTGCGCAAGCGATTGGCGTTGACGTACTCGACGGCGGGAATGAAGCGCGCGGCCCGAAAGAGATTGGGCCATGCCTGCTTGGTCTGACGACTCATCTCCTTGTCGCGCCCGCTCCGAGTCAGCTCGTCAAAGGCGGCGGCGGCTTCGACGGTGAGGATGGGCCGCATCGCGTTGTACGGCAGGTCGGGGATCTCCACCGGAACGAGCGAGGCGCCGAGTCCGCGCAGCACGTCGAGGGCGGCGTCATCCCACTTCTTGTTGGGGTGATCGGCGTCGAACGCACTCTTCACGTAGCCCATCCGGATGGAGCGCAGGGGCCGCGTGGCGTCCCACGCGAAGGGCACGTCGCGCACGCTCAGGTCGTGGCCATCGGGTCCGGCAATGGCTTCGAGGACGAGCGCGCAGTCCTCCACCGACCGGCAGAGGGGGCCGAGCTTGTCCATCGACCAGGAGAGCGCCATGGCCCCGGTTCGTGGGACGCGACCGAAGGTGGGGCGGAGTCCGGTGGCGCCGCAGCGGGTCGACGGCGATGAGATGGAGCCGAGTGTCTCGCTGCCGATGCTGAAGCCGACCAGACCCGCGGCGGTGGCGGAGGCGGGGCCGGCGGAGGAGCCGCTCGAGCCTTGCTCGGTGTTCCAGGGATTGCGGGTCATGCCGCCGAACCAGACGTCGCCGTAGGCGAGCTCGCCGAGGGTGAGCTTGGCGACCAGAACCGCGCCGGCCTCGTCGAGTCGCCGGACGACGGTGGCGTCGAGGTCGATTACCTGGTCCTTGAAGGGTGCGGTGCCCCAGGTCGTCGGGTAGCCCTTGGCGGCGAGCAGGTCCTTGGCGCCCCAGGGGACGCCGTGCAGGGGACCCCGGTATTTTCCGCGCCCGATCTCCTCGTCGGCCGCGCGCGCGTGTCTGAGGGCGCGCTCCTCGGTGAACGTGACGACGCATTTGAGCGTGGGATCGAAGCGGCGGAGCCGGTCGAGGTACATGCGCGTGAGCTGGACGGACGTCACCTTCCTCCGCCTCAGGAGCTCGCTCAGCGCGGTGACCGGGAGGAAAGCGAGCTCCTCGAGGTTGGCGGGAACGGCGGGGGCGGCGACGCGCGTCCGCGCGCGTTTGGTGGACCCCGCCTCGATGCGCATGCCGGGAAGCACGGGATCGAAGAGGAGCGCCGGCGGTAGCTCGTTCGGCAGGCGGAACGCGCGCAGGGTTTCGAGTTGCTTGGCCTGCTGGGTGAGCTCTTCGACCATCATCTCGCGCTGGTCGGGCGCGAAGGAGAGGCCGGCGATCTCCTCGGCGCAGCGCACGGTGTCGACGGAGATGTCGGCGCCGGCGGCGAGCCGGGCCCAGAGCGTCCCGGGGAAGAGGGAGGCTCCGAGGCCCAGGCTCGAGAAGTACGTCATGAAGGCGCGGCGGTCAGTGAGAGACATGACGGATCGGAGTGGGGGAGGGGAGCGGGGAGCGGGCAGGGGGGAGCGCCTACTGAAAGAGGGAGCTCTCGGATATGCCCCAGAGTGCGGGGGAGACGATCTCGACGCTGTTGCCCGCGGGATCGCGAAAATAGAGCGAGCGACCGCCGCGCGGCCAGGCCACTTCCTGCTCGATGGGGACGCCGTGGGCGGCGAGTCGCTCCCGCCATGCATCGATTTCATTGTCAGGCACGGCAAAGGCGGCGTGCCCGGGACCCTCGGCGCCGTGCGTCGGGACGGCGGAGTCCTTGATGCGCGTGCGCGCCGGATCGAAGAGGAGAAGCATCCGGTCGCCGCACCGAAAGAACACGCTCCGCCCTTCGTTGCGCGCGTACGTGCGAAGACCGAGCACCTCCACATAGAACCGCTCGGCCGCGGAGAGATCGGAGACGTACAGGCACGTTTCGAGGAGCTCGAGAGGCATGAGAGATGTTGATGCGGGATGAGGGAAGGAGGAAGAGGGAGGGGGAGGAGGGAGGAGGGAGGAGCTCACCAATTACGTCGGCCTCGTCGAATCTCCTCCCTCCTCCCTCTCTCCTGTCCACGGAGGCAACTTTCTCCCATGCCACTCGCCGCTGTCTTCACCGCGCCACGCGCGCCGATCGAATTGCGCGAGCTTCCGCTGCCGCGGCTGGAGCAGGGGGCTGCTCTCCTACGGACGACGTATTCCGAGGTGTGCGGGACCGACGTGCATCTCTACCATGGGAAGCTGGAGGTTCCATTTCCGATCATCCCCGGGCACGTGTCCGTCGGCGTCGTCAGCGACATTCGTGGACCGGTGCGCGATGTGTACGGGGAGCAGATCAGGGAAGGGGACACCGTCACCTTTCTCGATGTACACGAGACCTGCGGCGCCTGCTACCACTGTCTGGTGGCCGGCCAACCCAACCGCTGCCCATCCAGACGCGTGTACGGCATCACCTACAGCGCCAACGATGGACTGCTCGGCGGGTGGTCGCAGGCGATCTGGATGAAGCCCGGGGTGAAGATGATCAGGCTTCCCCCCACGCTCTCGCCCGAGACGTTCATCGGTGGAGGATGCGGATTGGTGACCGCGCTCCACGCGGTGGATCTGGCTCAGATTCGCCTCGGAGAGTCGGTGGCGGTGCTGGGTGCTGGCCCGGTCGGACAGTCGGTGGTGGCGCTGGCGTCGCTCTCCGGCGCGGGGATGGTGGTGACCGTCGGCGCACCGGACGACCGGCTGGAGTTCGCGCGCCGCATGGGAGCGACGGAGACATCGTCGCTCGACGAGCCGGCACCCGATCGCGTGGAGAAGATCCGTGCGTGGACGAGGGGGCGCGGCGCGGACGTCGTCATCGAGGCCAGCGGTGCGCCCGAAGCGGTGTCGCAGGGGCTGGACATCGTGCGCGATGGCGGGCGCATGGTGGTCTGCGGTCACTATACCGACAACGGGCCGGTGGAGATTCATCCGCACCGGCAGATCAATCGCAAGCACGTGACGGTGCAGGGGTGCTGGGGATCGCGCTACGAGCACTTCCATCGCGCGGTCGAGCTGGCAGACCAGTTTGGCGCGGTGAAGCCGTGGCGTGAGATGGTGTCGGCACGCTATGGTCTCTCGGAGGTGGCGACGGCGCTCGGGCAGGTGGAGCGCCGGGTGGCGCTGAAGGCGCTCATCACGCCCAACGACGCCTGATGGTCTCGCGTCGGCCTTCACTCCCTGGCCGAAAGGTATCATGCATCGCCTGACGATCGTGGCCAGAGCGCTGCCGGGCGCGCTCGCCATGCTTCTCTGGCTCGCGCCGGGCGCGCCGGCCCAGGGCGTGCCGGCCGCGTCTCCAGCGCCTGACGAGCGATCACCACGCCTGGAGCGCGTGCGCGCGCGACTCCAGGCGGTGCTCGATTCGGTGCGTGGCGCGGCCGGGTTTCCGGGCGCCACACTGGCGGTCGTGCTCGCCCAAGGCGAGGTGGTCGCCGTGGCCTCCGGGCTCTCCGACACCTCGCGCAGGGTGCCGATGCGCACGTCGGACAAGCTGCTCCAAGGAAGCGTCGGCAAGACGTACGTCGCGGCGGTTGCGCTGCAGCTGGTCGCCGAGGGACAGCTCGATCTCGACGCGCCGATCTCTCGCTACCTGGCGCAGGAGCCCTGGTTCGCGCGTCTGCCGAATGCCCGGCAGATCACCGTACGGCAGCTCATGAATCACACCAGCGGGCTGGTGCGCTACGAGTTTCAACCGGCGGCGGCCGCGGCGCTTCGCGCCGCGCCGTACCGCGAGTGGACGCCGGCGGATCGCCTGGCGCTGATCTTCGACAGCGCGGCGCCCTTCCCGGCGGGGGAAGGCTGGGAGTATTCCGACACGAATTACATCGTGCTCGGCATGATCATCGAGCGCCTGACGAGTCGACCGTACTACGCCGAGCTGCGCCGGCGGATCCTGGAGCCCCTGGCGCTGCGCGGCACCATTCCCTCCGATGGGCCCGAGCTGCCGGGGCTGGTGGTGGGATACGCCGGACCGAACAACGAGCTCGGCGGCTACGACGCATCGATCGAGGGAGGCCGGCTCAGGATCAATCCACAGTTCGAGTGGACGGGGGGCGGAATCGCCTCGACCACATCCGATCTGGCGCGATGGGCGAAGCTGTTGTACGAGGGAAAGGCGTTCGACGCGGCGCTCCTGCCGGTGATGCTGGAGGGCGTTCCCGCCAAGCTGGGGCCGAACACGCGCTACGGACTCGGCGTCATTCTGCGTGACACGAGATCGGGTCCCGCCTACGGCCACAGCGGATTCTTTCCCGGGTACGCCACCGAGATGCTGTACCTGCCGCGACATCGGATCGCGGCCGCGCTGCAGGTGAACGTCACCGACCCGTATCCGCGCGGCATGGTCGCGGTGCTCCTGCGGGCCATCGAGGCTGCCGCGAGCGTGTCGAGCCAGGATCGTTAGGCCATCTCGCTCCGGCCCGCGCTACTCCAGCGCGGGCTGATACTCCTCTTGCTCCACGGTGCCGTTCTCGCCCAGCCGTTCGAGCAGCCGCGCGCAGGTGTTCCAGCGCAGAATGGCCTCGTCGTTCCCGGGCGGACGCAGCCGCTCCGCTTCCTCGTAGAGCTTCATCGCATCGCGGAACCAGTCGGCGGCGATCCTGCTGCTCCCCGGCCCGCCGAGCCGCAGCTGTGCCTTGCCACGACGCTCGGCGATGATTCCGCCGTAGTAGGCTCGCCGGTAGTCGTCGCCGAGTCGGGGCAGGAGCGCTCGTGCCCGCTGCACGCCGGTGGTCAGCTCCTCGGGAAACTGGTCGGAGATCGCCAGGATGAGCGTGGTGAGCGCGCCCTGATTGCCCTCGTCCACGCGGAGCACGTCGAGGCAGATGCTCTCGGCCGAGGAGGGATCGTTGATCAGGCGGTAGCGCTCGGCTTTGGAGAGGGCGGCCGCGACTCCTTCGCGCGAGATCGCCTTGAGCTCGGTCATCCGGCGCCCTCCTCGCGGGAGCGCTTCCGCCGGCTGAAGATCTTCGTCAGGCGGCCGAGCGGGTCGTAGAACGCATCGGCCACACGTTCCTTCAGCGGAATGATGGCGTTGTCGGTGATGGTGATGTGCTCCGGGCAGACCACCGTGCAGCACTTGGTGATGTTGCAGTAGCCGATCCCGAACTCGCGTTTGAGCGCGGGGATCCGGTCTCCAACGTCGAGCGGGTGCATCTCGAGCGCCGCCACGTGCACGTAGAATCGCGGCCCGATGAACTCCTCGTGCTTCTCGTGGTTGCGGAGGACGTGGCAGACGTCCTGGCAGAGGAAGCACTCGATGCACTTCCGGAACTCCTGCACGCGATCGACGTCCGCCTGCTGCATGCGCCAGGTGCCGTCCGGGGCGTCGGGGGGGCGCGGCGTGAACGGCTTGATCCGCGTCTTCACCGCGAAGTTCCAGGACACGTCCGTCACCAGGTCGCGGAGCATGGGGAACGCGCGCATCGGCTCGACGGTGACCGGATCATCGCCCGGGAGGTCGCTCATGCGGGTCATGCACATGAGTCTGGGCTTGCCGTTGATCTCCGCCGAGCACGAGCCGCACTTGCCGGCCTTGCAGTTCCACCGCACCGCCAGGTCGTTGGCGTGCTCCGCCTGTATCTGGTGGATGGCATCGAGGACGACCATTCCTTCCGAGATCTCGGTGGTGTACTCGCGGAGCTCGCCGCCTGACGAGTCGCCGCGCCACACCTTGAAGCGGCGCGTGCCGGTTGGCCTGGCGGGAACGCTGCCGGACACGACAGCCGGCGTGGTGGCGACCGAGGTCATGATCTCCTTGTCAGGCGACGGCGAGGGGCGTGGCGCGCTTGAGCGGTTGGCGCGATCCATAGGTGAGCGAGCGCCAGGCCCACTCCAGCGGACCGTACTGGAAATGTCGCAACCAGATCGGGGAGAGCACCAGCTGCAGCACCCAGATGGCGACCACGATGCCGATCTGCCCCACCCGCGCCACGGACCCGAACAGACCGAAGGCGTGCCCGTAAAATATGGTGATGCAGATCAGCGTCTGGAGGATGTAGTTGGTGAAGGCCATGCGTCCGACGGCGGCCAGCCGGGTGGTGAGCCCGGTGAGCGTCCGCGTGGTGTACGCCAGCAGCACCAGACCGATCCAGCCGAGCGCCACCGGGATGCTGGCGAAGTAGTTGATCTGACCGATGAAGAACATGGAGTAGCGCGCGTTCCACCCGGTGCTGTGGTGCAGCCAGACGCCGAGGGCGACGAGCGGCACGCCGATGCCGAAGCCGAGCGCCGCCATGCGCGCGTAGGAGCGAGGCGGCCGCGTGCCGTCGAGGATTCCGAGCTTGAGCAGCGCCATCCCGAGGAGCATGACGCCCCACACCCGCCAGCCGACGAAGATCAGCAGAGCGATCGTCTCGAACATGAACGCGGTCGGCGTTCGGACCGCGGCCTGCCGCGTCCAGCCGCCCCGGTAGGCGCCGACCTCGCGCGCCACGGCCGAGTCCGACGGTGCCCAGGCGTTCCCGGCGAACTGGGCGACCGCCTCCGTCGGCCAGTAGCGCATGGACAGTCCGATGGCGACGCCGATGAAGGGCGCGACGCACAGGATGATGATCCCCTTCCGGATGAGCTCCGTTGGCGGGCGATCGCGGAAGCGGTAGGCGAGGAGCCCGACCACGGCGTAGGAGAAGAGAATGTCGCCGTACCAGAAGAGGTGGGCGTGCAGGAGGCCGAAGAGCAGGAGCCAGAGCATCCGCCGCCGGTGCAGCGACAGGGCGCGCGCCGGATCGCCGCCCTTGCCGGCGAAGATGAGGATTCCGGCGCCGAAGAGCATGGTGAAGATGGCCATCATCTTCTGGTCGAAGAGGAGATGGCCGCCGAGCCAGACGAGCCAGTTGGCCCCGCCGAGATCGCCGTAGGCGGTGGGATTCATGTACGCGGCGCCCGGCATCGAAAACGCCTGGATGTTCATCACCAGGATGCCTAACAAGGCGGCGCCACGCAGCACGTCGAGCGACCCGATACGGGCGCGTTCGGCGAGCGGCTCCGGCGCCGGAGCCATGGGGGTGAAGGGCGCCGGCGCCCCGGCGCGCAGGATGGGCTCGGTCATGGCGTTGGCCTGTGGAGGCAGCACCGAGACGTTACCTGCCGGGCCGCCGCGCCGCTACTTCTGCGCCGCGATGACCTCCTTGAGCTCGGCCGGCATCTCGGGAACCGGCTCGCGGCGGAGACGCATGCGTCCGTCGGGTCCCTTCTCGACGAGGATGTTGAAGCCCGCGTAGCGCGTGTCCTTCTCGGGGAAGTCCTCGCGGAAGTGGCCGCCGCGGCTCTCCTTCCGCTCGAGCGCGGAGAGCGCGATGGCCTCGGAGACGGTGAGCAGGTTGTCGAGATCGATGGCGGTGTGCCAGCCGGGGTTGTACTCGCGATGGCCGTGCACCGCCACGCGCCGGGCGCGGTCGCGCAGCTCCTCGAGTCCGTCGAGCGCGCGGAGCATGTCCTCTTCACGCCGAACGATGCCGACCAGCCGCTGCATCATGATCTGGAGGTCGTGCTGGACCCGGTACGGTCCCTCGGCGTCGCCGTTTCGCGAGAAGGGCTCCAGCGCCCGCCGCTCGGCATCGCGCACCTGGGCTTCGTCAATGCGGGCGCCGCCCCGCTGGCGCGCGAAGGCGGCGGCGTGCGCGCCGGCGCGGTTGCCGAACACCAGCAGGTCGGAGAGCGAGTTTCCGCCCAGCCGGTTGGCGCCGTGGAGACCGGCCGCACTCTCGCCGGCGGCGAAGAGTCCCGGGACGGTGGACATCTGCGTGTCGCCATCGACGCGGATGCCGCCCATCATGTAGTGGGTGGTGGGTCCCACCTCCATGGGCGTGGTGGTGATGTCGATGTCGGCCAGCTGCTTGAACTGGTGGTACATGCTGGGGAGCTTCTTCCTGATGTGCTGCGCCGCGTCGGGCAGGCGGGCCTTGATCCAGGCGATATCCAGGTACACGCCGCCGTGCGGGCTGCCGCGCCCGTCGCGCACCTCGCGCACGATGGCGCGCGCCACGTGATCGCGGGTGAGGAGCTCGGGCGGCCGGCGCGCGCCTCTGTCGCCCTGCGTGTAGCGCCACCCTTCCTCTTCGTTGTCGGCCGTCTGCGCGCGGTAGTTCTCCGGGATGTCGTCGAACATGAAGCGGCGCCCCTGGCTGTTCAGCAGCACGCCGCCTTCGCCGCGCACTCCTTCGGTGACGAGGATGCCGCGCACGCTCGGCGGCCAGACCATGCCGGTGGGGTGGAACTGCACGAACTCCATGTCCTGGAGCGCCGCGCCCGCGTGATAGGCGAGCGCCTGGCCGTCACCGGTGTACTCCCAGCTGTTGCTGGTGATCGAGTAGGCGCGCCCGATGCCGCCGGTGGCGATGACGATCGCGTGCGCCTGGAAGACGCGGAAGCGCCCGCGCTCGCGATCGTACGCGAGCGCGCCCGCCACGCGCTCCCCATCCTTCAGCAGCGTGACGACGGTGCACTCCATGTGCACGTCGATCCCGCGGTGGATGCCGTGGTCCTGGAGCGTTCGGATCATCTCCAGGCCGGTGCGGTCGCCCACGTGGGCCAGGCGCGGATACTTGTGTCCGCCGAAGTTGCGCTGGAGGATGCGGCCATCCGGCGTGCGGTCGAAGAGCGCACCCCAGGCCTCGAGCTCGCGCACCCGCGCGGGTGCTTCCTTGGCGTGCAGCTCGGCCATGCGCCAGTTGTTGACGTACTGCCCGCCGCGCATGGTGTCGGCGAAGTGCACCATCCAGTCGTCGCGCTCGTCGACGTTGCCTAACGCGGCGGCCACGCCACCTTCGGCCATGACGGTGTGCGCCTTGCCGAGCAGCGATTTGCAGACGAGCCCGACCGTCACCCCTTCCGCCGACGCCGCGATCGCCGCTCGCAGCCCCGCGCCGCCGGCGCCGATGACGAGAACGTCGTGCGAGACGAGGGGGAGGTCAGGCATGAAAGCGCGGGAAGCGGGGAGCGCGAAGCGGCCGCGCGGAGCGCGCCCTGCGGGGAGCGCAGACGGAGACGGTAGTCATCGGGTGTGCCGGCGCTCCCACCCGCCCGCCTTCGGCGGGCACCCGCCCGCTCCCCGCTCCCCGCTCGTCACAGGATTCTCCAATCCGTCCACACTCCCATGGAGCACAGCCGAACGTAAAGATCGGCGAACATCACGGAGATGAGGCTGGCCCAGGCCCAGCGCATGTGGCCACGGTTGCAGGCGGACACGCCCTTGTACAGACGGAAGCGGATGGGGAAGCGGGAGAGCTGGTCGATGTACCCCCCGACCACGTGGCGCAGGGAGTGGCATCCGAACGTGTAGCCGGTGAGGAAGACCACGTTCACCGCCAGGATCAGTGTCCCCAGGCCGATGCCGAATCGCGTGCGGCCGGTGGCGGTGTCGGTGAACCACATCGCCTTCCACACATCGTAGGCCAGCACGATGAGGAAGAGGAGCGCGATGTAGAGAAAGTAGCGGTGGACGTTCTGGATGATGAGCGGCAGGCGCTGCTCGCCGCGGTATCCCTTGCGCGGCTCGCTCACCGCGCACGCCGGCGGATCGGCCCAGAATGCCTTGTAATACGCCCCGCGATAATAGTAGCAGGTGAGACGGAAGAGTCCGGGAAAGGGGAGAATCAGCAGCGCGGGAGAGAAGGGAAGCCAGCCGGGCCACCACCCCGGCTTCGGTCCGAGCCACGCATGCGGCGAGCTTCCGAACAGCTCCGGTGAATAGAACGGCGAGAGATACGGTCCGAAGGAGTAGTGCGCGTTCTGAAACGCCGCCCACGTGGCGTACACGACGAACGTGGTGAGAACGACGAACACGAAGAACGGCTGTACCCACCAGCGATCGCGGCGCATCGTCGCGCCGAAGCCGCGCTCGAGGACTGGGAGCTGCGCGTGAGCCATCAAAGATGCCGCGGTGGCGGGGAAGAGTCGGGGATATTCAACCGCTCCGGGCGCGACGTGTCAATGCCGATACGTCACGCGCGCGCGCCGGACGATGGACGTTCTCGCTCCTCGCGCCACAGCGAGAACGCGAGCATGAACGCCCCCACGGTGACGGCCATGTCGGCCACGTTGAAGGTCCAGAAGCGATGCGCGCCGAGTCCCACGTCGATGAAGTCCACCACGCCGCGCGGCGAGCGAAGGCGGTCGAGGAGATTCCCCACGGCGCCGGCGCAGAGCAGCGCCAGCGACACCGTCCGCCACCAGTCCGTTTCGTCGGTCTGCCGGTACATCGCGACCAGCAGCGCCAGCACGCCCAGCGCCACGAGGATGAGGAGCACCCGCCCGGCCTCGCCCAGGGGGATGCCGAACACCGCTCCCGTGTTGTAGGTGAGCGTGAACTGCAGGAGCTCACCGGCGATCCGCCGGGGCATGCCCACCGGCAAGTTCTGCTCGGCCAGCCGCTTGGTGGCACAGTCGGCCAGCAGGATGATGAGGGCGAGGGGCCAGAAGCGCCGGGCGCGGCGAGCGGTCATGAGGGTCGGGTGTTTCCCGCACGGGAGGATCGACCGTGTCGCATCGAGGCGACGCCCTCATGGCTACGCGACATCGAGGGCCAACGCTTGGCGCGGTGGATGGGCGGGGCAGCGGCCGGTGCGACGCATCGGGGTCGTGGCAAGGAGATTGAAGGATCGCGTTTCACTTAGGCTAAGATCCTGTAACGTTTTGTGCCACGCAACCGTCGCGTGGCCCACCGGAGTGTGCGATGTACATCGATCCATCCGCAGGGAGCCTCATCCTCCAGCTCGCGGCAGCCGGCCTGGTGGCCGCGGCGGCGACGATCTCCCACGTGCGCAACGCGATCAGCACGTTCTTCCGAGGGATCTTCTCACGTCGCACACGACAGTGAGCGCGGAGCCGCTCGCGGCCTCCTTTCGCGATCCGAGCGGCTTCGTCTTCATCCGTGATGGCGTCCTCTACCGTCAGGTGAACCGCGTGTTCGCCCCGGCGTTCGACGCGTTCACGAGCTCGGGTCTCTGCGACGAGCTGCGTGACGCCGGACTGCTCGTGCCTCACGACACGGTGGCCATGGAGCTCGCCGCCACCGACGATGCGCACGCCGTGCTCCGGCCGGAGCGCGTGCCGTTCATCTCGTATCCGTACGAGTGGTCCTTCGGACAGCTCAGGGACGCGGCGCTGCTCACGCTCGATCTCCAGCGGCGCGCGCTGAAGCGCGGCTTCACGCTGCGCGACGCCAGCGCCTACAACGTGCAGTTTCGCGGCGCCGAGCCGGTGTTCATCGATACGCTCTCCTTCGCGCCGCACGAGGACGGCACGCCGTGGGTGGCGTACCGGCAGTTCTGCCAGCACTTCCTGGTTCCGCTGCTGCTCATGAGCCGCGTGGACGTGCGCTGCGGCGGACTGCTCAGGCAGTACATCGACGGCATCCCGCTCGACCTGGGGAGCGCGCTCCTCCCGCGTACCAGCTGGCTGCACTTCGGCACCCTGCTGCACGTGCACGCGCACGCGCGGGCGCAGCGGCGATTCGCCGAAGCCTCCGTCACCCAGGTCGCCGGCGGGCGGCGCATCTCGCGCGATGCGCTGCTGCGTCTCATGCAGCAGCTCGAGTCCACCGTGCGCTCCCTGTCCTGGAGCGCGGCCGGTACGCAGTGGGCCGACTACGAGACCGACAACAGCTACAACGATGCGGCGCAGCGCTCGAAGATCGAGAACGTCGGCGCCTTCCTCTCGCGGCTCGAAGCGGAAGTGGTGTGGGATCTGGGCGCCAACACGGGAACGTACAGCCGTGTCGCCGCCGAGCGGGGAGCGTACGTCGTCTCGGCCGACATCGATCCCGCCGCGGTGGAGCGCAACTACCGCCGCGCGCGCGACGCGCACGATCGCCGCATCCACCCGCTGCTCCTCGATCTCACCAATCCCACGCCGGCCCAGGGGTGGGCGCATCGCGAGCGATTGTCGCTGGAGGATCGCGGTCCGGCCGATGCGGTGCTCGCCCTGGCGCTCGTGCACCATCTCGCCATCGCCAACAACGTCCCGCTCGACAGCGTCGCGCGCTACTTCGCGCGCCTCGGACGCGCGCTCATCATCGAGTTCGTGCCGAAGGAAGACGTGCAGGTGCAGCGACTGCTGCGGAATCGCGAGGACGTGATGCCGGACTACACGCGCGAGGGCTTCGAGCGCTCGTTCGAGCGCCACTTCGCGCTGCTCGAGTCGAAGCCGGTGCAGGATTCGCCGCGCACGCTGTATCTCATGGTGCGGAGAAACGGCGAGGCGGGATGAGCTGGTCACGAGCCTGGCTGGTCTATCCGTTTCTGCTCGCGGTGGCGCCGGTGCTCCACATGGCCGCCGCCAACAGCGGCCAGTTCCGCCCGCGCTATCTCGCGGACGTGCTACTGCTCGTCATCGCCGCGGTGGGAATCGTGTACGGCCTCGTCCTCCTGGCCGTGCGTTGGCGCCGCGCCCCGCTCGGGGCCTGCATCACCGCGGTGGTGGTGATCGCGTTCTTCTACCTCGTGCCGGCGAGCGATGTCCTGGACGTGATCAGCTGGCGTCTGTCGCGGCCGTCCGTGCTGCTCGCCGCCTGGATCGCGCTGGGTACCCTCCTCCTCTGGCGGCTGGCACGACGCGACGCGCTGGAGAGCCTCGGACGCTTTCTCGCGCTGACGGGGCTGGCGCTCATCGCCTTCAACGCCGTCGCGCTGGGGCGCCACGTGGTGACGGCCGGGTACGTCACCGGGAACAGCGAGCTCGCGCGGCAACTGGCCAAGCCGATCGGCACCACGGCGCTGGCAAGCAACGTCGCGGCGCCCGACATCTACATCGTCGTGCTCGACGAGTACGCCAGCGATGGGGTCCTGCGCGAGCAGTTCGGCTACGACAACAGCGCCTTCCAGGACAGCCTGCGCGAGCTGGGCTTCACCATCCCGCCCATGGTCCACGCGAATTACACGCAGACGAGACTCTCGCTGGCCTCGATGCTGAACTTCGCGCACGTCACCTCGCTCGAGGACGAGCTCGGTCCCGACGCCACGGATGTCTCGCTGCTGGCGTACCTGATCGAGAACAACCGCACGGTGCGTTTCCTCAAGCGGCGCGGATATCGGTTCGTCCATTTCCCCTCGACCTGGTTTTCGGCGACCCTCTCCAACAGTCAGGCGGACGAGGTATACCAGATACCGAGCGAGATGAGTGTCCGCCGGCTGCTGACTCGCTCGGAGCTGCGCCGGGTGCTCTGGGGGCAGTCACTCCTGCGGCTCTTCGGCAACATCACGGCCCCGGGCGACCCCGCGCATCTCCTCGGCACCTTCCGCGGGCTGGAGCACGTGAGGCGCGATGGGCGCCCGCTGGTGGTCTTCGCGCACGTCATGGCGCCCCACGAGCCGTACGTGCTGGACGAGTTGTGTCAGGCGCGCCCGCCGATCTTCTCGGTGGACAGCGCGCCGACCCCGGAGACGCGCGCCGCCTACGTGGCCCAACTGGAGTGCGTGAACGCGCTCACGCTCCGCTTCGTGCGCTCGGTGCTCGCCCGCGCCGCGCGCTCGTCGCGGCAGGCGGTGATCGTGCTTCAGGGTGACCACGGCACCTCCACGACCAACCCATTCGGCTCGCCGTACACGCTCCCCGACGTCGCGTCGCTCCGCGAGCGCTTCGGCGTGTTCGGAGCCTACTACGTGCCGGGCGCCGAGCGGGAGTACGCCAAGCCGCTCACCGTGGCCAACGTCATGCGCAACGTGCTGGCATCGCGCTTTGGCGTGGACGCGCCGCCGGTGCCTGACAAGTTGTTCTACTCCCACTACGAAACGCCGTTCGCCTTCACCGAGATCGAGCGCGCCGAGATCGAGCCCGCGCTGGCCTCCGACTCATCGGCGGGCGAGGTGGAGCAGGAGCCGGCGGTGCCCCTTCCGATCCCGACCGAGTGGGACGAGCGAATCCCGCTACCAGCCTTCGCGCTGGCGGAGGGACGTGATGTGTGCGACGTGGTGCCGGCCGTGCCAGGCGTACATGCCAAGCACCCAGTCGAGCGTCAGCTTTCCGTGCTCGGGATGGTTGAACGTGCGCGCGAAGTCGCTCGCGCCGAGCGACCGGAGGAGCCGCACCCATCGAGCGTGCAGTCCGTCGAGCATCGCCAGTGAGGCGTCGGGCGGCCCGTTTCGGCCGTCCTCCAGCATCGCCCATCGCGCCTCGTCGTACGGCTTGATCGTCGGCTCGTTTTCGGTGAGCGCGAGCTTGAAGCGGATGTAGGCGTTGAGGTGGCTGTCGGGCACGTGATGCACGACCTGGCGCACCGTCCACCCTCCCGGACGGTACGGCGTGTCGAGCTGGGCGTCGGACAACCCCCGCACGGCATCGCGCAGCGCCGCCGGCGCGTGAGCGATCTGCTCGATCCAGCCGGGGCGGTGCGCGGCGGTGATCGGCTCGGGCGGCGTGTAGCGACCCACGGGATATCGTAGATCCGATGGCATCGAGGGACGAGGGAAAAGGGAAGAGCGAAGGCGGTCAACGCAGCCAGTCGTCGAGACGCTCGGCGACGAATTCGTCATCGCTCAGGCGCGGATAGGCACGGAGAACCCGGTCGATCTCCTCGCGCTGGCCTTCGGAGAGTACTTCGTCGGGCTCGAGGCACCAGGTGCCGCGCATCAGCCCTTGGCGGCGAAGCACCTCGTGGATGCCGGGAATGCACCCGCGAAAGTTGTTGCGCGCGTCGAAGATCGCTCCGTTGGCGTCGGTGATCGCCGCCGCGCCCGACAACCACGCGCGATCGAGCGGCTCATCCTCCTTGGCGCAGCGGACTGACTCGAGCATCTCCACCGCGCGCCGCGTCCACATGGCCCACTGGCCCAGCAAGCCCCCGACGATCCGGCGGCCGCCGGGGAAGCGGGTGAGCAGATCGAGGAGGATGTGGTCGTCGTTGCCGGTGTAGAGCGCGACGTCGTTTCGCCGGGAGTCGGTGACGGCGCGCACCACATCGAGCGTCCGATAGCGGTCGAAGGGCGCGATCTTGATCGCGACCACGTTCGGGATCTCGAGGAACGCGCGCCAGAACTCGTAGCTCAGCACCCGCCCACCTACCGCGGGCTGGAGGTAGAACCCGAAGATCGGGATCACCTCGGCCACCGCTCGACAGTGGACGAGCACCTGCGGGTCGGCCACGTCGCGCCAGGCGACGAGACTCAGCAGCCCCGCGTGATAGCCCCGATCGACGGCCAGCCGCGCTTCGCGCACCGCCTCACGGGTGCGCCCCACGATCCCCGCGATCTTGGCGAATGGACGCGGCGCCGCGGCGAGCGATTCGTCGACGGTGTGCGAGGCCAGCTCCAGCACCGGCTCGAGCAGGGCGAACTCCGGGTCGCGGATGGCGAACTGCGTGGTGTGGACACCGACGGCGATCCCGCCCGAGCCCGCCGCGACGTAGTAGCGGGTGAGGGCGCGCTGATGCCGCTCGTCGAGAGAGCGCGCCTCGGTGAGCGCCAACGGGTGCGCCGGGATCACCTGCCCCGCCAGGAGATGAGCGCGCAGTGCCCTCAGATCGTCAGAATCGGCCATCGCGTGTCTCGAAGTGCGTGGGCTTGCCGAGGAGCGCGCCCCCCGAGCGCGTCCAGGCGGCCACCCACGGGATCATGTCATCGAGCGTCACGGCCGGCTCGCCGAAGAGGCGCATCGAGCGTGAGGCGTCGCTGAGGAGCGCATCGGGCGACTCCTCGCCGACGAGTCGAAGGGGACGCTCGAGCAGCACCGCCAGGCGCTCCGCCAACGCCCGCACGGCGATCCGCTCCCGCCCGGTGACGTTGATGACGAAGGGCGGGACGGCGGCGTGGTCGAGACACTGGAGCGCGCGAGCGTTGGCATCGCCCTGCCAGATGACGTTCACCCAACCCATCCTCACATCCACGGGCTCGCCGCGCCAGATCCTCTGCGCGATGTCGGAGAGGACGCCGTAGCGGAGATCGATCGCGTAGTTGAGCCTGACGAGCGCCAGGGGCGTGCCGTTCCGTGAGGCGTAATAGTCGAGCACGCGCTCGCGGCCCACGCAGGAGGCCGCATACTCGCCCACCGGCGCGAGCGGCGTCTCCTCGGTCGCGCCCTCGCCGCCGGCGGAGACGAGCGGATAGACGTTGCCGGTGGAGAAGGCGACGATGCGCGACCGCCGGTACCGGCCGGCGCAGATGGCCGGCACCACGGTGTTGGCCACCCAGGTGAGCGACGGACTGTCGGCGGTCCCGAACTTCTGGCCGACCATGAAGATCACGTTCGGCGCGTCGGGGAGCGACCACACCGCGTCGCGGCTGGTCAGGTCGCAGCGCACGATCTCCACTCCCGCGGACTCCAGGCGCTCGACCACCGCCGTGCTGGAGAAGCGCGACACCGCCATGACGCGGTCGGCGCGGCCGATGGCATCGAGGGCGCGCCGCGCCATCATGGACAACGTCGGACCCATCTTCCCGCCGGCGCCGAGCACGATGATGTCGCCGCTCCGGCGGGTGAGCGTGTCGATGACCCCCTGGGTGGGACGGGAGAGCCGCTCTTCGAGCTCCTGCTCCGACGATGGCCCGCGTGTCTCAGTCAGCATTCATCGCGATGCTACGCCGCGCGGGATTCCTCGGCGTGGCGCTTGAGGCGCCACACCATCGCGTTCAGCCCCGTCTCGCGCGCGGCGAGTCCGATCCCTTCCATCACCTGGCGCGCGAAGTCGTTGGGGAGTGAGAGCGTCGTCTCCGGCGGCTGGTCGTTCACCGCCTGGAAGAGGATCGACAGAAAGGCGGCGATGGTCGGCGACTGTCTGACGTTGACATCGGCGTAGAAGTGGAGCCTGCCCGCGCTCAGCTCCGGGAAGATGTCCACTCGCGTCTGGCACTCGGGAATGGTGAAGTTGGTACGGTCGATGGCGATGTAGCGATCGGGAAGGGGCTCCAGCTTCTTGGCGTACGACACCAGCGCCTGCATCTTTTCCTCACGGGAGAGACGCTGGAAGCGGTCGATGACGCGCTGGACGGACGGCGGCAGCGATTCGTTGTCGGTGCTCTCGCTCATGATCGGATGAAACGCCGCAACGACGCCGCCGTCAAGCCGCGTCCATGTGCACCACGTCACGGAGGAGAAGCCGATGCCGACTCGTAATGCCAGCGCCGTGTGGGAAGGGGGTCTCAGGGGCGGAAAGGGAAGCTACAAGGGCGAGAGCGGGATCTCGGGCGCCTACTCGTTCGGATCGCGCTTCGAGCAGAGCGCTGGATCGAACCCCGAGGAGCTGCTGGCCGCCGCGGAGGCGGCCTGCTTCAGCATGGCGCTGAGTGCCGGGCTGGAGAAGAACGGCACGCCGCCAACGCGCGTGGAGACGCGCGCCGCCTGCACGGTGGAAAAGGTCGGCGACGGCTTCAAGATCACGACCATGAAGATCGTCACCCGCGCCACGGTCTCCAACGTCGACGCCGCCACCTTCCAGAAGATGGCCGAGGGGGCGAAGGAGGGCTGCCCGGTGTCGGGGGCGTTGAAGGGGAATGTGACGTTGGAGCTGGATGCGGCGATGACGTAGGGAGAGGAACTGCGGACGGCGCGGCATTGGGCATTCGGCATTCGGCATTCGGGGTCTCGGCGCGAAGATTCCGTCGCGGGAGCCCGAATGCCGAATGCCTAATACCCAATGCCGCGCCGTTGCCGTTCCCCTCCTTCCTCCCTCGCCGTCGTCACTCCCCCGGACACGATGAACGCCATCACCTCGGAGCTCTCCGCCGCGACGGGCGTGATGCGGTCGCGGGGGACGACGATCAGGTTGCCGGCGAAGTTGTAGGATTGCGGGATGTAGACGGCGACCTGGTGCTCCAGGCCGAAGCGCTCCAGCGACTCCTGGGTCACGAAGCCGAAGGCGCGCACCGCGTCACCGGCGCCGAGCGTCACCAGGACGGGGCGATCGAAGCGGCGATGCTCGCCCACGAAGGCGCTCAACAGGTCGCGCGTCGAGGAATAGAGCAGGCGGACGAAGGGGAGGCGGTTCATCACCGCCTCCACCGCGCCCAGCAGGCTTCGCGTGATCAGGTTCGACGCCAGAAAGCCGATCAACGTGATCAGCGCCAGCGTGGCCACGAATCCTACGCCGGGCACCGGGATGCCGAGCCACCGATCGATGCGCGTGAAGACCAGCCAGCAGATGTACAGCGTGAGGAAGATCGGCGCGGTGACGATCAACCCCTGGAAGAAGTAGTTCGCCAGGCGACGCATGCTACGGCACCGCGATCGGCACGCTCGCCTCGGTGCGATCCCAGGTCACCTTGAGCACGCCTCCCGACCCCGCGGGCTCGAGCGCCAGCGTGAGCTGCTCCACCGGCGCCTCGAGCGAGCGCGTCTCGAGGTCGACCCGAGCCAGGTCCTGCGCCTGGTTGTAGTCCGTCCCCCACTGCTTCGTCTGCTTGTTGATGATCAGCGTCCAGCCGTTCGGGGATGGGACGGACCAGATGGTGTACGTTCCGGCGGGGACCTGCGCGCCGCCGATGGTGATGGCGCGATCGGTGGTGAAGTGCGTGGCCGTGTTCGCGCCGGTGCGCCACACCTTGTTCCACTCCACCACGTTGCCGAAGATCTCGCGCCCGCGACGCATCGGACGCCCGTAGTCGATCAGGAGATTCGCCTGGCCGATGGTGGCGCGCACGGTGTCGCGCGGCGAGAGCTGGCCAAGGGGACGCGCTCCCGCCGACGCGGCGAGCGCGGCGAGGTCGAGCGACGGGACGCGCTCGAGCACGATCTGGAAGGTCGACCCGGGAGCGTGCAGGCCGAGGATGCGTCCGCCGGCGTCGACGCGCGCGCGCAGCGTGGCGAGTGGAGTGGTGACGGCGACCGAGTCGGAGCCGATCCTGCGCACGGGCGCCGGTACCGCGCCGGCCGTACCGAGCGTGTACATGGGAATGGTGGTGCTGTCGGCGCCGGAGGCCCGCGCTCGCGCTATGGCGAGCTCGAAGGGCGAATACATGAGCCCCATCACCGGGATGGTGAGGGTGCTCGCCGGAACGCGCCGGGTGCGCGTGCTGTCGCCGGTGACGGTGACGACGGTGGCGCTGTCTCCCGCGTAGCTGATGCTGATGCGCTGCGTCGGTGGCGCATCGGCCGGGGCGCCGGCGCGACTGGTGATGACCTGCATGCCGACGATGGTGTCGCCGCGATAGTCAATCGAATAGCGCCTGACGAGGCTCTCTCGCGCGGCGCGGATCAGCGCCTCGCCCTCGAGGCGGTTGGCGGTACGCGTGAAGCGCTCGGCGGCGACGGTGTCGACTCCGAGCGTGACGATGAACGCACCGCTGTCCGGTGCGGCGGAGGGCGATGGCGCGGTCGAGCCGCCGGGAGCGCCTGACGAGGAGCAGGCGAAGGCGCCGAGCAGCGCGAAGAGCGCGGCGCTCGTGCGAAGGGGACGAGACGCGGGCATGGGGACTCCGGGGAAGAGGTGCCGTCCTGTAATCTCCGCCCCACGTCGAGTCCTTCAACCCCTCATGGCCGCGGCGTCCGGGCGCGGCTCCCAGGAGGGAGCCGGGGCACATCCCTTGCCGCCCGTCGTCTCGAAGACGCCAGCCGTCGTCCGATCGTACGACGACCGAGCCGGAGACGGTTTCATCCGCACGAGAGCGCGATGGCGAAATCCGCCCGGACCACCGGGTCAGCCGCCGACTTCATTCCGCCCCGCCCCACGCTGCCGAAGCTTCGCGCCGCCTCGGCGGGTTGTCGC